>NZ_JADEXE010000194.1 GCF_015207265.1 Nodosilinea sp. LEGE 07298
GCATGGGGCACTGGGGGGTGTCGCCGTTGCCGTTGCCAGGTGACCTGGCGGCATCGCCCCCGTTAGCATCCCCGGCTGCGGAAGGGTTGTCGTTAGGGTTGTAGGTGCGGTAAAAGCTATCCGATGAGGGCGCTGAGGATGCACCCGGCGGCATAGGCCCCTGCAAGACGCGGTTGTATTCGTTGGCGAGGCGCATGTCGTTGACGCGGCGCTGCTCGCGCACCAGGCGATCGCCCACCTCAATCAAATGCGAGATGCTAAAGTCGGGCTTGCGGAAGGTGGGCGGGGTGGTGGTGTTGACCACGCTGCGGGAGACGTTTTCTAGCCCAACCGAATAAATAAAGTCGCGGATCTGCTCGTTGTAGATCTGGGCACGCACGGCCCCAAAGAAGTCGATCGCCTGGGTGGGGAAGGTATCCACCAGCAGGGTAATGTCTTGGGAGGAGAGACCGTCGGGCTCAAAAATGCCGCCCACAATGCCAATGCGATCGTCGCGATCGGGCTGCCAGTAAAACTTGTCCATGCGGCCGTCGCGAATCAGCGGCGCGTAGAGGGTCGAGAGGTCGTTGCCGGTCATAATAATCGGCACCCGCTGAATCTCGTTTTCGTCGTAGCTGCCGGGCAGCTGAACATTGGTAGGGTTGTCGGCAATGTTCATCAGCGTGTTGTTGACCAGCTGAGTGTTGACGGTGTACTGGGTGAGCGCGTCGAAACGGCCCGCCCCAGCGTCGATGTCATTGATCATCAGCACCGCCATTTTGCCCCGTACCCGCACCAGTTCGGCGGCCTCGCGGTAGCGCAGGCGAATTAGGCGGGCCGGGTCACCCGCATCGGGGCTCTCTAACTCACCGCCAGAAATGTGGACGACTTCGATGCCCATGCGCTCGTACACCAGCTCGCACTGAAAGGTTTTGCCCTCCCCCTTGCGACCGTGGACCCCCAGGAGCAGCGGAATTTTGACCTGCGGCAGCTTCAGGTAGTTTTTGGTGATATGCACCGCCATCTTTTCAAGAAACCGGGGGGAGAGATAGTAGGCCATGGGTTAGTGAAGGCGATGGAACGGGGAGATAGCCGCCAGGTCGAGGGCTAGCGATCGCTGCACCTGACCGAAAAAAGTATCGGCTTTTACATTATCTCGCAGTGGGGCTCAGGCAATGCTTCAAAAGGCTGAAGAGAGGTATAAGCGATCGCTATGGGTAAGCGTATAAACCTATATCGTAGCTAGCCTGAGCGTCCCCTTGAGAACCGTTAAGCGTTTTGCCCAAAATCGTCTGGATGAAAACACTGCTCAGGAACCAAATGCCGCCAGCCTCGGTGCGATAATAAACAAAAGACGGCATCCCAGCCTCATCCAGCGCATCGGTAACTTAGAGTAAGGCTCATGGAACCAACTATCACCCTCGACGCCCAGGCCCTTAAAGCGCTAATCAAAGAGAGCGTTCGGGAAGTTATGCGCGAAGAGTGGTTTAAGTTTTTTGAACTGTTAACTCCCTACGTTGATGACGAAGAACAGGCCGATATTGAAGCGAGTTTCTCCCCCAGCGACTACGAGGATAAGGATTTTATTGATGTAACCGGCTGGTTTGACGATGAAAGTCAAACTCAGTGAGTCAGCAGATCGGTTTCTAAAACAGCTAGAGCCAAAGCTTCGCGGTTCTGTTTTGGTAAAAATAGGGATTCTCAAAACTTGCCTCGAAACCCCCAAAATTCAACCCTCCCGAAGAACTAGATATCAAAAAGCTCAAGGGAGGTCTAGAGCAGTTTTCCAGAATTCGCGTCGGCAAAGTTCGCGTTATCTTTCAAATCAGAACGGACGCCGATGAGATTTTTATTTACGACATCGCTTACAGAGGCAATAGTTACGAAAAATAGGTATTGCCAGCGAACTCAGACCACGTATTGAGTAGCGACAGGATTTCGTAGATTAAGGCATAGCAGCAGGCAGCGCAGTCTTAAACAGTTCCAGCACCTGCTCCCAGGCGTCGCGGGCGGCTTCGGGGTTGTAGCTAGAGCGCTGATCGCAGAAAAAGCCATGACCAGCACCGGGGTAGCAAACAATTTTGTGGGGCACGCCGTGCTCGCTCAGCGCCGCTTCGATCTGGTTGACCTCCTGGGCTGGAATTAGCGCATCGTTTTCGCCAAAGAAGCCGTAGAGGGTGCCGGTGATCTCAGGTGTGCGGCTGAGGGTAGGCTCGCCGCCGCCCGGAGTCATGGTGGCAATGCCTGCTCCATAAAATGAAGCTGTGGCCTTCACCTCTGCCAGGGTGGCGGCCAGGTAAGCAACGTGGCCACCAAAGCAAAAGCCAATGCAGCCGACTCCATTGGGGATCACGTTATCTTGGCCGTAGAGGTAGGCGATCGCCCCTCGCACATCGGCTAGCAGTTCCTCAGCCTTGGTGCCCTGCTTGTACTGACGGCCCAGGGCTAAGTCCTCCTCGCTGTAGCCCACCTCAAAGCCGGGAGCCTGACGATGGTAGATGTGGGGCGCGATCGCCACGTAGCCCGCCCCAGCAATGCGCTCGGCCACTTCGCGAATGTGGCTGTTGACGCCAAACACTTCTTGGACCACTACCACGGCTCCAAACCGGCCGGGGCGCGAGGGTGCCGCCAGGTAGGCCAAAATTTCGGTGTCGCCGCTGGGGATGGTAATGGTTTCGGTACGGACTAGAGATGTCATGGCAGGGCTGCCCATAGTTGTCACGTTATACTTTTTTAACGCCAGGTTTTAGTGCCGGGCAGGGGCGATCGCCCGGTTGTCAGCCCTCAACCTCGATGGGGGGATCTACAATTGTCACAATACTCATTGTCAGGAAATTGTCAAAAATCATTGCGGCAGCCGCAGCGGTCGGCCAGAAACCAGCGACTTTTCTAAAATTCGTCCTAAATTAGCAGTATGGCCGGTGTATATAGACTGAGATTGTTGAAATTGTGTTGTCTAGCGACAGCCGGGAGGTAGTTTGGTGGTGCAGTTTCACATTCAGCCCGACAGCGAGATTCCGGCGTCGACCCAGCTTTACGACCAGATTTGGTTTGCGATCGCATCGCGGCAGTATCCGCCCGGTTATCGGCTGCCCAGCACCCGTCAGCTGGCCATGCAGACGGGCCTGCACCGCAACACCATCAGCAAGGTCTACCGCCAACTCGAAGATGCCGGAGTAGTCGAAGCCATGCCCGGCTCCGGCATCTACGTGCGCGAGCAAAACAGCACCGACAGCGCCCGGCCACAAACCATGCTGTGGGCCGAGTTTCCCCAGGCCCGCGACGTGGTCGAAACCGGCCTCGACGAGCTGCTGCGCCAGGGCTGCTCGCTCAACCAGGCGCGAGAATTATTCTTGGCTGAAATTGACTGGCGCTTGCGCTGTAGCGCTCGGGTACTGGTGACGGCCCCCGCTCAAGACATTGGGGCCGGGCAGCTAATGGTGCGCGAGCTAGAGAATGCGCTGCACATTCCGGTGCAGCTGGTGCCACTGGAAGAACTCGACACGATTTTGGCTCAGACCCGCTCGGGTACAGTAGTGACCAGCCGCTACTTTATTAGCGAGGCCGAGGCGATCGCCGCGCCCAAGTCGGTGCGGGTAATTCCGGTCGATATTTACGACTACAAAAAAGAGCTGGGCCTGCTGAAGGATTTACCCAAGGGCACCTGTTTGGGCATGGTCAGCGTCAGCACCGGCATTTTGCGGGCGGCGGAGGTAATTAGCTACAGCCTGCGGGGCGACGAAATTTTGCTGATGTCGGCCCAAACCGACGACACCTACAAGCTCGACGCCGTCATTCACAGCGCCCAGACCATTGTGGTGTTTGACGAGGCCAGCCTGCCTGCCGTCAAAGAGGCGATCGCCGAAGCCCGCGAAGACCTGATTCGCCCGCCCAAGCTGGTGGTTTGCGACAACTACATCGGCGAAAAGTCGATCAACCTGCTCAAGCGCGAGCTGGGGTTAGATGATTAAGCGATCGCCGCAGGGTCAGATGTAGCCGCCATCCGTCTGGAATGATTCATGAGCCAAGACCGCGAAAGCCTAAAGCCGATTAAGGGGGCCAATCGCGCTCTGCGCCAACGGCTGAATCTGAGGGGAGAATTTTCTCTGGCGATCCCGCCAACGATAGTGATTTTGGCGGTTTTGGCCCTGGTAGAAGCGCTCAGCCAGCAGCGCCTGCTGTTTGCCTCGCTGGCCTCTAGCGCCTTTTTGATCTACCTCGACCCGCAGCACGGCACCAACTCAGTACGCACGCTGCTGATCTCGCAGCTGATGGCGGCGGGCCTGGGCTTTGTTACCTATACAACGGTGGGGTCTAGCTACCTGTCGGGCGGTCTGGCAATGGTGATTACCATCGTGCTGATGATTGTGCTCGATGTGGTTCACCCGCCTGCGGTTGCCACGTCGCTGAGCTTTGCGCTACGAAGTGGCAACGAGAGCAACCTGATTTTGTTTGGGCTAGCGGTGGGCATAACCGCCACGCTGGTCATGCTCGAAAAGCTGTCGCTATGGGTGCTGGCCCGCCACAGTCGCCAGCTCCAATAAGTGGCTAAGGGATTCGCAAGAAAATAACGTACCAATTGCCATCTTTTCTATTGGTGCATTGCTGCGCGAATGCCCCTACAGTGATCAACGCTGCCAGCACTTTTTGAAACGCACGTTCCTAAGCGTATTCGATTTAAAAACATCCTTTTCTGGGCTGGTTTGGACCGCTGGGGCCGCTGCTATTTTCTGTGCGTTTTTGGCACTAAAGGAAACTGGGCTCCACCAACCCTGGACCGTTGGGAGCACGGTGGTTTGCCTGTCTATTCTGGTTCATGGCCTAACGGCAGTTCCATTGACCAAGATCTATGATCGTCAAACCGAGCCGTCAGTGCCCCAGAGCTGAACACGCGAATATATGTCCTTCAAGCTAGCCCTTTAGACGATGCCAGATTAGCCGACTATCTTCAGGATGAAGAGCGTGATGGAACGATTTCTACCTCTAGATTTGTCATGCGCCAATTGTTGATTCAAGTGCCCAGCGGCTGCGGCAAAACCGTGCTGCAAAAGGCCCAAGCCTGTCAGGGCACTAACCTGGCCCAGTGGCAAACCATGGGCGATGATCCTCAGGATATGGTGCTGGTGCATGTCTCTAATCAGCGGGTAGAGTCGCTGCTGGGGGCGCTTCAAGATCTGCCTAAGCTCAACATCACCCTGTTGCCACAGGGGGTAATGGCGCTGCACCCCCCCGCTGATCAGGCGGCGGAGCAGGTCACTCAGGTGGAAGAACGCAGCCCCATCGAGATTTTTTTGGCCGGGCTGCAGAGTGTCGGCTCGTGGAAGGGTTTTTTGAGCTATGCCGCGCTCGCCGGTGTTGTCGTCTGGATTGGGCTGTTTACAAATACCAACTACCTGCTGGTGGCGGCGATGCTAATTGCCCCCTTTGCCGGGCCAGCTATGAATACGGCGATCGCCTCCGCCCGAGGCGATCGCCACCTGATTGGTCGCAGCGTACTGCGTTACTTCACCGCTCTGCTGGTCACCATTGCGGTGGCAGCCTTGCTCAGCCTGGTGTTTCAGCAGCAGATTGCCACACCGCTGATGCTCGACAACAGCCAAATTTCAGCAGTGGCCGTGCTGCTGCCCGTGGCGGCGGGGGCGGCGGGGGCCATTAATCTGGTGCAGTCCGAGCGCAGCAGCCTGGTTTCGGGAACGGCAACCGGCATGCTGGTGGCGGCCTCGCTGGCTCCCCCAGCGGGCATTATCGGCATGTCCATCGCCATTGGCCGTTGGGATATGGTCGTCAACGGGGTGTTTTTGCTGCTGCTACAGCTCAGCGGCATCAACTTATCGGCGGCGATCTTTTTCCGCGCCTTTGGGCTATCGACTAAAGGGGCGCGCTACCAGCGGGGCAAGCGAGGGGTGTTTCCGGTGGCGTTGGGGGTAAGCGCGATCGCGATCGGTGCCCTGCTGACCTGGCAGTTGACCAACCCGCCCAGTTTACAGCGCTCCAGTCGCGCCCAGCGGGCCAATGCCGAAGTGCAAACCGTCATTCAACAGTTTCCCCAGGTCGAGCTAGTGGAGTCGACGGTGCGGTTTACCCGATCCAACATTCCGGGCCAAAACACTCTGCTGTCGGAGGTCTATGTGCAACGCCAGCCCGATGCAAACGCTTCCGACGCAGCGATTCAGACTGAGTTGACCCAGGCGATTCAATCTCGCTTGCTCGACCAGGGGTTTGATGTTACGCCGTTGGTCAGCATCAACGTTTTAGAAGCCCCTACCTCCAGCAATTGACCCGCTAGAGCCATGAACCCACTGGAGATAGAGGCCAAACTCGTCAATTTTCTGTAAGTTGACAGAGGTATTATTCTCTAAATCTATGAATTTCGACTATTCTCCCATTTTGGGAAAAATGCAGGCGATGGTCAATGGGTTTCTGGCGTTATTGCCCAACGTTGTGTTAGCCATTGTCGTATTCTTAATCTTCTTTTTGGCGGCCAAAGGTATTCGGACGACGGTTAGACGACTAACTCAGCGGCGGCGGCGAACTCGAAACGTAGGTCTAGTTTTGGGCCGCTTGGCCCAGGGTACCACCATTCTAATTGGTCTTTTTGTTGCCCTCTCAATTATTATTCCATCTCTAGAGGCCGGAGATTTAATTCAACTCCTGGGCATCAGCGGGGTTGCGATCGGCTTTGCCTTTCGGGATATTCTACAAAATTTCTTGGCTGGCATCTTAATTTTATTGACTGAGCCGTTTCAAATTGACGATCAAATTATTTTCAAAGACTTTGAAGGCACCGTTGAGCATATTGAAACTCGTGCTACCACCATTAGAACCTACGACGGTCGCCGGATTGTGATTCCCAATTCGGAGCTGTTTACCAACTCGGTTTTGGTTAACACCGCCTTTGAAAACCGCCGTTTGGAGTACGGTATCGGCATCGGCTACGGCGACGATATTGAAACCGCTAAAGACCTGATTCTCGAAGCCATTCATGATACAGACGGTGTGTTGGCCCACCCTGCCGCCGATGTGATTGTAGTCGATTTGGCCGATAGCACAGTTAACCTGCGTGCCCGCTGGTGGGTGCAGCCGCCCCGCCGCGCTGAGGTGCTAGACATGCAAGATCAGGTGCTGGTCAATATCAAAAACAAGCTAACGGCCAGCGGCATTGATATGCCTTTCCCCACCCAGCAAATTTTGTTCCACGACCAGACCGAGGAAACCGACGGCGATCGCACCCGTCAGCGGGAGGGCTGGCCCGCCAGCCAGGGAGAAGATCCTAAACCGCGCAGCATTGGGGGATCGCTGCGCCAACTGGCTGAGATACGCTCAGACGGCAACGGGCGATCGGCTAGCGAGTCCTGATGGCTTGGTAAACCAGGTTTCAGTCGCAGTCAAATTTCTCTCGATCGCAGCCCGCCAATGAAACATATCAAGCTCAGCAAATTTTGGGATAACCTGCGATCGAGCTACTGGTTTTTGCCCTCGCTCATGGCAGTTGGGGCGATCGCATTGGCGTTTACCCTGCTGGCCATCGATCGCTCAAGTTCATTAGATATTAGTAATGCCAGCGCCTTTAGCTGGATTTACCAGGGGGGTGCCGAGGGGGCACGGGCCGTGCTATCGGTGATCGCAGGGTCAATGGTCACTGTGGCTGTCACCGCATTTTCGATTACCATCGTGGCTTTGCAGCTGGCCTCATCCCATTTTGGGCCGCGGCTGCTGCGCAACTTTATGCAGGACCAGGGCAATCAGATCGTGCTCGGTACCTTTATTGCCACCTTTATCTATTGCTTGCTGGTGCTGCGCACCATTCGGGGAGAAGATTATCAACTCTTTGTGCCCCACCTCTCGGTGACGGTGGGGGTTTTGATGGCCGTGATCAGCATTGCGGTGCTGATTTACTTTATTCACCACGCCTCCACCATCATTCAGGCATCCCACGTGATTGTCGATGTCAGCCACGACCTAGAACAAGTTACCAATAACCTGTTTCCAGAAACCCTGGGCCATGATCTCGACCAGCAGGGCGAGGGTGCAAAGGATATCCCAACCGATTTTGAAGCCGCCGCCCGCCCCGTGCGATCTAAGGAAACAGGGTACCTGCAAGCGATTGAAGACGAAACCCTGATGGAGGTGGCCTGCGATGAAAACCTTGTGCTGCGGGTTCAGGCTTTTCCAGGCGCTTTCGTGATGGCAGACAGCCCGCTAGTGATGGCCTATCCAGCTGATCGCATTACCCATCACATTGAGAAGCGGATCAATCAAGCTTTTGTGATGGGCCGCGAACTCACTAAGCAGCAGAACGTGGCGTTTCCGATCGAGCAACTGGTCGAAATCGCCTTGCGAGCGCTGTCTCCCGCCGTCAACGACCCCTTTACGGCCATTCGCTGTATCGATCGCCTGGCCGATGGCTTGGCCCGACTGGCCGGTCGTGAGCTTCCGTCGCCCTACCGCTACGACCAGTCGCATACCCTGCGAGTAATTGCCGCCCCAGTTAAATTTGAAACCCTGGCCGATACCGCGTTTACCCAAATTCGGCAGTACGGCAGTGCCGATAGCGTAGTGGTGGGTCGGCTGCTGGGCGCGATCGCCGCCATTGCCCCGTTTACCCGCCATTCTAAGCAGCGCTACATCCTGCAACAGCACCTTGAAGCCATCTGGCAGAGCAGTCAGCAGCAGCTCCATCACGAACACGATCTAGAAACTGTAGAAAAGCACTACCGCACAGCCCTAGCGGCACTACAGCAGCCTCAGCCACCCGTCAAACCGATGCTCTAACCAATACCCCAACTCAAAACGAGCACCTTTAGAGAACCAACAGCTGGTTGCTTCTAAAAATCAGGACTGCTACTGCAAGAAACTAATACTCTGCGGCGCAAGTTTAGATCCTATTCTCCGGGGGCTAGGGAGCAGGGGGGCTAGGGAGCCAAGCAATTCGGAATAGTGGGCCTATTTCAGCCGTCGAGTACCAATGGCCTAAACCAATGGGAGGAGAAAACCCTGCCGACACAGGTTTAGTTTCTACCAATAGACAGACTTAATTTAGTGCCATTTTATAGATAACTATAGCCCCGAAATCAATTAAAACGATTATGAACAGAAATCCCCAACAAGATAACTCGGCTATCCCTTAGATATTGCTTCGACTAGGAAACTCCCTATTTCCTTGGGCGTGAACAAAATGCTTTAATCGATAGCTTTCTCAAGATAGTCGTACTGAAGAATTTGGAGCTTACAACTACTATGGCTAAATCAACTAACAACCAAAAACAAAAAAGACTTTTCCAGAGTACCCTTGCGATCGGTTTAATTGCCGGTTTGATGGGTGCCTGTGCCCAAGATACACCTGTAACCCAGACACCTTCTGGTGCGACCAATGTGCAAACTGAAGATGTTGCTGACAACACTGAAAACTACATTGGCCAAGTTGTTACCATCAGGAGTGAACCGGTGGAAGTTGTGGGTGACAGCTCCTTCACCGTCAGTGATGAGCAGTTCTTTGGCACCGAACCCATTCTGGTAATCAATGCGTCGGGTGAACCCTTACTCCTACCAGAAGACGATGACGTTGACGTGCAGGTCACTGGGGAAGTGCGTAACTTCGTGATTGCAGATGTCGAAGAAGAGTTTGGTCTAACCCTAGATCCCGATCTTTATGTAGATTACGAAGAGCAGCCTGCCATTATTGCTCAGTCCATTGCGCTAGCTCCCGAACCGGGCGAAATTACCAGCAATCCTGAGCAATACTACGGCGAAACGCTGGCCGTTACTGGCGAAGTGGAAGATATTCGGAGTGGCTCTGCCTTCACGCTAGATGAAGAGCAGTTATTTGGGGCAGAAGACTTGCTGGTTGTCTATGCCTCACCCAGAGATGGAGTGCAGCAGCCTCTACCCGCGGTTACTGATGATGAGACGGTTGCGGTCACCGGAGTACTGCGTGCCTTTGTGGTCGCCGATTTTGAGCGCGACTACGACCTGGGCTGGGATCTAGAGTTTCAGGAGCAGCTCGAAGCTGAATACAGTAACCGACCAGTTCTAGTTGCGACTGGCATCTACCCCTCGGCTATTCCCGAAGACTATTAAGTCAGAAGGCGCAATCAAATATAAGACGATGTAGGATGGGTCGAGGCCCGAAACCCAACGCCCGCATGAGTTTCGCTATGGCCAACCCATCCTACATTTGAATTGGCCCACTTGCTAGCCCGCAGCATTTGAGCAAAATGCGATGGTCTTTTGCTGTCACCCAGTCTGAGGCCGTCGCATTTTTTCGGCCCTGCCGTCACCGGTTCCTCACAAGCAACATTTAACTACTATGAGTGGTTCTCAACCATCGCGATCGCCCGACCAAACCAACACTAACCAAACCAGCGCCAGCCAAACCAGCGCTGACCAGTCCCAAAACATACCTCAACCGCCGGAGGGCAAAGACTGGCTCAAATGGCTCGGCCCCAGTTTTATCTGGATGCTGTCAGCAGCAGGCTCAGGAGAGCTACTCTTTACCCCCCGGATTGCCGCTCTCTACGGCTACGCTTTGCTGTGGGCATTGGTGGCAGCAGTCGTGCTCAAATGGTTTATCAACCGCGAAATTGGGCGCTTTACCGTTTGCACAGGCATAACCATTTTAGAAGGCTTCAAACGGTTGCCCGGCCCCAAAAATTGGGCTATTTGGCTAATTTTAGTGCCCCAATTTGTGGTGGCTATCTCCACAGTGGCGGGCATGGCTGGCGCGGCGGCCACAGCCCTAATTTTAGGAACCGGCGGTACCGTTCAGCTGTGGACGGTGATTATTATTCTGGTTACAGCTGCCATTGTATTTTTAGGGCAGTACGACGGCGTCGAAACCGTGTCCTCCTATATTGGTATTGGCCGCACGCTGGCCGTTGTCGCTGCCGCTATTTTTGTCTTCCCCAACCTGGGCAACCTCAGCAGCGGACTAGTGCCGCAGATTCCCAGCGGGGTGGAATACCAAGAAGTCTTGCCCTGGCTAGGGTTCATGCTGGCTGGAGCTGCTGGGCTGATGTGGTACTCTTACTGGGTAGGGGCCAGGGGCTACGGCGCTGCGACAGCACGGCGAGAAACGCCGGTAGACTTTGCCCAGGTCGATGACGAGCAGCAGCAGCGGCTGCACAGCTGGCTCAAGCTGATGACATTTTCAAATACGCTGGCTGTGATTGGGGCTTTGCTGGCCGCGCTAGCCTTTTTAATTTTAGGAGCCGAGCTATTGCAGCCCCAGGGGCTAGTGCCCCAAGAGAATCAGGTTGCCGAAACCTTAGGCAGTCTCTTGGGCGACCTGTGGGGACCGTTTGGCTTTTGGTTTATGGTGGCAATTGTCTTTGTCACCTTTTGCAGCACTGCCATGTCGGTGCAGGATGGCTTTGGCCGCATGTTTGCCGACGGCACCCAAATTTTGGTGCAGGGTTTTGGCGGCAGCGGTCGGTGGACCAACGAAATATTTCTCCGCAAGTTCTACATCGCTACGCTGCTGGCCGGTCTGCCCATTGCCGTTTACCTGCGGTTTGGCGAACCCGTCGCCCTGCTAAAAACAGCGGGAGGCATTGAAGCCGCCCACATTCCCATCGTGACAGGGCTCACCCTCTATCTCAATCACCGTATGCTGCCTCAAGGCCTCAAGGCTTCTGCATTTACCTTTTGGGCAACGGTGCTAGCAGGCGTCTTTTTTGGGGCCTTTGCCATGATTTATCTGCTCCAACTCGTCGGCGTCATTAGCAGCAGCGGTGCTTAGTAAACAACTAGTAGACAGAGGCATAAGTGTGACGACTATTGCCAATCGCGAGGGAGCAGGGGAGCTAGGGAGCCGAGCGAGCCGAAATGGTGGGCATGTTTCAGCCGTCAAGTACTAGGCGCAATTAAGTATAAAAGGAACACTTTGAGATTCCCGCAGGTCGCTTAAGGTGCGGTCTTCGTCCTCGACCAGCATGATGCGTAATGGAGCTAAGATTTAGAAGCGCTCATACTACCCTAGCATTTATATTTAATCCCACCCGCCTACTTAGAGTACCGATGCATACCCATAGCTCTAGGGATGGTGAGACGGAAAGCGGCGCAAATAGTCGCCACAGAGGGGATGCATTAGGTCAATGATTTCAATCTCTGCCAGTTCTTCCGATAGGTTCTTGACAGGGGTATTACCAGCCGTCGCCACCAGGGTTAGGACGTTTTTTACCACCGTTTGTTCGCGAGGGCTATACACAATGTGATGGCTTTAGAACATAGGTAATTAGACTCTACCGATTTACTAACGACAAAAAAGCCCTGAAACCTATTGATTTCAGGGCTTTTTTGGATAAGCTGGTGACAAGACTCGAACTTGCGACCGGCTGATTACAAATCAGCCAACGTTTCTTGATATAAGGTCATTTCAAGCCCTGAAATCAATTCTTACACCCACTTTACACCCAAAAATCACTCCCTTCCTGAAAGCGGATAAAAGCTGCCACCTTAGCTATCAGGCTCATAGATAATGAATTCCCCTGGCTGCCACCCGTAGGCTCGACAAACTTTTTCAATGACGTCTCCAGTAGGGATGTAGCTAGGGTCGTCACACAACCGATAGGCAGTTGCACGACTGAGCCCGGTATCCTGCCAAAAGCGGTACCGGGTGATTCCCCGCTGGTCAATCAGGGTTTTGATAAGGTTCTTTGCGCCCATCCCCTAATATTGCCAGCATTCCCATATTGCAACTATGCCTAAAAAATGAGAATAATATATTTGTACGCCACCGCATCAGCTTTGGTCGGCAGGAGCGGTGGCTAACCCCTTCTATGGAGCTAAAACCATAGGCTCAATAGGTGTTTCAGGGAGGTGACCTGCAAGCAGATGATGTATTCGCTAGGCTGAACACTAAAGTGCACCTGCTCTGCGATCTCATGCTAACCCTGACACACCTTTTGGAAGAGGCCAAGTGCTACGACAGCGTTCGGACGTTGCGCTGGCCCGACGGCGTTATCCGGTGTCCGAAGTGCGGCT
>NZ_JADEXE010000195.1 GCF_015207265.1 Nodosilinea sp. LEGE 07298
GGAGTCGTCTGGATTGGCATGGCGACCGGGGCTTGAGTTTTCTGCAACTCGGTTTGCGGGAACTGGCTCGGCTTTGCTACGAGCGTTTGCCCTTGCCCATCCTCCAAGCCTTGCCTAAGGGCAATCCACCGCCCGCTTGCGCCTCTCAATGCAAGCGAGACGCCCTAGACTGTCGCATTGAGTTCGCTAAGGTCCTCACATTCTCATGGTGAGACTGCCCTAAGTTTTCTGCACCACTAAGAAAAAGGAGCCGAAACCTATGCCCGTTTCGGTTTTACCACCGCCCAGGAAGGGCGCGCCAGCCAGGGCGTCTACGACGCTATCCGTGCCGCTGGCGACGCGGGCACCTTGCCCATCGATGTCGCGGTTTACGTCGATTACGTCCTGCATCCCGATCTGCACACCTGGGGCGTGAGCCGCACCTACAGCAATAGGGTGCGGCTGGCCGGGGCCAAGCTGTCGCTGGATGGATCTCCCCAGGGGCGCACGGCATGGCTGACCCAGCCCTACCACCAGGTTCCCGCAGGTCAGCCCAAGGACTATAGCGGCTATGCGGCCTTTCCGGAGGACAAAGCGATCGAGCGGGTCAGCAGTGCCTACGAAAATAATATTCAGATTATTGTGCACAGCAATGGGGACGCGGCCATTGACCAGTTCATCCGGGCGGCGCAGGCGGCAACCCAGCGCCACGGCCAGGGCGATCGCCGCACCACGCTCATTCACGGCCAAACGGTGCGTGAAGATCAGCTCGACGCCATGCAGGCGTTGGGGTTGTTGCCAGCCCTCTTCCCGGCCCATACCTTCTACTGGGGAGACTGGCATCGGGAAGTTACCCTGGGGCCAGAACGGGCAAATCGCATTTCTCCCACCCGATCTGCCCTCGACCGGGGCATGACGGTCACCATCCATACCGACTCGCCTGTGGTGCTGCCCCACGGCCCGCGCACCCTGTGGTCGGCGGTCAACCGCCGCACCCGCAGCGGCGATATTTTGGGGGCCGATCAGCGGTTGACTCCCCTGGAGGCGCTGAAGGCGATCACCCTGTGGTCGGCTTACCAACACTTTGAGGAAGACCGCAAGGGATCCATTGCGGTGGGCAAGGTGGCCGATCTGGTGGTGCTGTCAGACAACCCCCTCACCGTTGACCCTGCAACAATCCTCGATATTGAGGTGGAGCAGACCATCAAGGAAGGCAAGACGATCTATCGACGGCAGTTGGCCTGACCGTTCTGTGGCGCTTGCTCAGGGGCAGGCAAAGGGCAGATCTGATCCCCTTTGCCCCATTTTTCTGTTGATTTCGAGTAGCTAGCCTAGATAAAAACCCATGACTTTTATGTTGTGCTATTTCCCCTTACCCCAGGGCTGGTTTCTGCCGCAGCCTGGGGTACTGGCCCAGGCTAACCTGGACAGCCCCTTTTTTCAGGCGATCGGCACCCAGCTGGGGGTGTTTTTGCCCAGCTTGATCTGGGCGATCGTGCTGCTGGTGGGAGGGTGGCTGATTGCCACCGTTGCCGCAGCGGTGGTCAAAAACCTGCTCAAGCGCACCAAAATTGATGACCACCTGGCCAACCGGGTGATGGGCCAGAGCCCAGATCGCCCGGTTGCGGTAGAAAAATGGGTGGCGGCTCTGGTCTACTGGATCATCTTGCTGTTCGCCATTGTGGCCGCCTTTAATGCGCTCAACCTGGCGGTGGTCTCGGAACCGCTGAACAATTTTTTGAGCGAGATTTTTGCCTACCTGCCCCGCATCGGCGGAGCGCTGCTGCTGCTGGGGGCCGCCTGGCTGGTTGCCACCCTGGTAAAAGCCTTGGTTATTCAGGGGTTGGGACGGTTTAACCTCGATGAACAACTCACCCAGCAGGCGGGGGGTGAGCCGGGGCAGGCTCCCTTTCTGGTGAACGAGACCATCGGCAATGTGCTGTACTGGTTTATTTTTCTGCTGTTTGTGCCGCTGGTGTTAAGCGCGCTCAACCTGCCGGGGTTACTCCAGCCCGTCGAAGGGTTGATCGACAGCTTCTTGCAGGCCATTCCCCGCATCATTACCGCTGCCGTTGTGTTGGCCGCCGGGTGGTTTGTGGCCCGCATTGTGCGGGGGGTAGTGACCAATTTGCTGAGGGCGACCCGCGCCGACCAGCTCGGTACCCGCCTGGGGCTAAATTCTGCCGATCACGGGGGGCTGTCGCTGTCAGAACTGGTCGGGACTCTGGCCTACGTGCTGATTTTGATTCCGGCGGCGATCGCCGCCCTGAATGAGCTCAATATCGAGGCCATTTCGGGGCCTGCCGTGCTCATGCTAGAGCGCGTTCTCACCTACATTCCCCAGGTGCTCATGGCCGGAGTGGTGCTGGCGGCCTTTTATTTTGTGGGCCGTTTTGTGGCTACCCTGGTGACCGACGTGCTCACCAGCGCGGGCTTCAATGGCATTGGCACCGTCCTGGGGCTGCCAGAACTCGATCGCTTTGCCGACGTTCCCCCTGCGACCGTTCCCCCTACGCCCCTAAAAAATCCTTCACTAACCTCGCCCCCGCCAGCGCGGACTCCTTCGGAAATTGTCGGCCTGCTGGCGCTGGTGACCATCGTGCTGTTTGGGGCAGTCACCGCCACGGATATTTTGCAGTTTGAAGCACTGACCGACATCGTGCGGGCTATCTTGCGTATCGGTGCCCAGGTGTTGAGCGGGGTGGTGGTCTTTGCCGTGGGGCTTTACCTGGCCAACCTGGCCTTTCGCTTGATCAGTGCCACGGGTGGGGGCGGCCAAACCCGAATTTTGGCCCAGACAGCCCGGATTGCCGTATTGGTGCTGGTGGGTGCCATGGCTCTGCAGCAGATGGGGGTGGCTACCGATATTGTGAACCTGGCCTTTGGGCTGCTGACCGGGGGCATTGCGGTGGCGATCGCGATCGCCTTTGGCCTGGGCGGGCGAGAGGTGGCTGGGGAGCAACTGCGCGAATGGCTCCAGGCCTTTAAACAGCATCGCTAGGTGCCGGTGGTTGACCCATTAGCCATTCTCCAACAGCGGCGACTGGAGGAAATCGGTCTGTATCTGCGCCATCTCAGGCAAGAACGCTGCCTTTCCCTCAGGCAGATGGCCCAGCATGCACAGATACCGCTGGATTACCTCAAGGCCTTAGAGGCTGGCGATCTCAGCCAGTTGCCTGCCGCCGCTGAACTTCGCGCCACTATTCAAAGGTACGGCAATGCGCTAGGCCTCTGGGGACAAGATCTGGCCCTTACTTTTCCTACCGAACTGCGCCCCCATCGACCCTAGGGAGATGGATTGGATTCGGTATCAGGGGGAATGCACCCCGTTCACGAGTCACAAAAATGATCTGATCTGGTCGCCCAATTGGGTAGAGTCAAAGGGCTTGGCAATGATTCCCAAAATGTCTAGCTCTTTTAGGACGGCTAGCTCATGGGGCATCACCCTAGAGGTCAGAATAATAATCGGCAAGGAACGGGTTTTGGGATGGGATCTGAGCTGGTTATATACCGCTAAATCAATATCTTGATGGATAGAGACCTCCATTAAAATCACATCCCAGGCATAGCTGGATGCTAACCTCAGGGCATTTTCAGGAGGAGTTGTGATGACTCTAATGGACGAGAAAGCCTCCAGAGAAACTTGAACCACTAGGCGAATATCAGGATTGTTGTCAATGTAGAGCAGTCGATTAAAGGAAATGAGCGCTGAGCTGGCGGCCTGTGGTTGGGCCAGGGATGCTTCCCCATCATTTAGTACATCGAACATGGTTATGAATCAGCTATTTACCTTGACCGCGAAAAAATCAGTTGCTGATACCGACTGTGAGTTCCGCAAAATTGTCTATGTAGTCCTGTCTCAGTCGATACGCCAGGGCAATCTCCAGCTGTTCTACCGACAGGTTAGAGTCGTCTAGACTACTCACGTATGCAATCAGGCGATCGCGGATATCGAGAAAATCCGGGTAGTTTGTGCTCTCCTGGTAGCGATAGCCAATCTGGATATCAATCGCTTCTGATCTCCAGGGAATGTCAGTTGCGATAAAACTCCAATTCTCCTGTACGCTCCCATTTCTCCAACGGGTGACTGTGCTGGTGCAGGTGTAGGGAATCGTGGGGCGCGGAGACACCTCTAGACTGAGGCTGAGATACTGAATATTGGGATATTTCTGAATCAAGGCTTGGGTCGTAGACCGATTCAATACTTCCCAATATTGATTTTGATCGGGATATTGATCGATAGCTGCCACTGCGGTTGACAGCAGTTCGCGGCGCGAAGGATACTCAGAGCCATCCCCTATAACGTAGTCAAGCTGAATGTTGACCTGGTTCAGCATCCCCTGGTTATAAATCACGAGATTAATTTTCTCGGGCTGATTGGCCTGGGTTGAGGAACTGGCATAGGCTGGGCGACCCAAAAATGTTGGCTGAGCATTGGCCCAGCCAACACAGCAAACTGCTATGAAACAAACGGCAAAATAGTCAACATTTAACGAGCTCAAAACCAGCTTCTCTACTTGCAGAAATATTCTTGATTTAGAGACCATCGAACCAGGAGATATTCATGATTTGTGACTGTGTTTTGATGTTAGTCATTCTGAATAACTCAGCACAAGTCAGATAGGTCTGTTGTTAGGACTTTGTTATTGAGAAAATGTACTGAAGAAAATTTTAGGTCCAGAGGGTTATCGTTGAGAGATGCGGCCCGAGTTCCCTGAGTTGATAGCCTCATTGGACTATTCAAGGGAGGGGCGGCGATCGCCCCGGCGGAACGATCAGTATTGGCCCATAGGCGCTCAAACCACGCTTCCATGCGATCGCCCATGGCAGCCAGGGAGTAATGCTGTTCGGCCAACTGTCTACAGGCGGCACTGGTTCGCTAACAGGAGATGGATGGCTGAAAGCCTTACTGGACAAGTGTTTTCCTGGCTTCAGGTTGAATCGCCTCAAACCATCGCTGCACAAGGACTTTGGAAGTTTATCACCGATTAAGAGACCAGTGCCTGGAGCGGAAAGTAGCCATCTTTGGCAAACTGAGTCAGCATGGTGACCGGATGATCTTGCACTGTTGAATTAGCTTCAAAAGACCCAAACGAAATTCCAGGATAAGTTGTTTGATACCAGGTAAGGGTCTGGGGTTGAACCGAGGCCCGAGTGAGTACATCATTGTGAATCTGCTGAGGCTGCCACAAAAGCTGAGTGAACATGGCGGGTGACGTCTTTTCAGGAACTCTATAAAATCAGGAACTCTGCAAGAATATGTGGTGCTATTCCCCGTCTAGAAACAAAGCGTCTAGGGAGAAACCTGCCCCACTGATAGGTCAACGCTGATGGCATCAGAATGATCCGGTTTGCCGTCACCGTTGGTATCCCAGTAGGTTGAAAATTTTTGAAGACATAACAACACCTTTGCCACTAAGGCTTGGGAGTTCTTCTACTGGGTAGAATGATGCTGGCTAACCGTAGCTGCCCGTAACGCATGCTTGCTGTGAAACATGTTTGCTCTTTCCCAAAGCCGCAGGCATGATTGTAGGTTTGCTGAAAAGCTGGGCACAAGTCAGAAAAGTCTGTTATTCCTGGCACAGGCTTTGTTCTGCCTGAGAGACGTTTTCGTTGGTTTGTAAATAATCTTGTAGCCAGGCACAGGCGTAATCTAAGGGCTTAAGCTCTAAAATTGCTGGAATATCCCACAGGGCTAGGGTGCCGTCGTCGCCCACGGATGCCAGGACTTGACCGCCTTGGCCAAAGGCGAGATTCCGCACAGCGGCGTTGGGCCTTTCAGGGTGTGGAGCAATTCTCCCTCCAGGGTCCAGAGTTTGACGGTTTCATCCACACTGGAGGTGGCAATAGACGAATTATCTGGACTAAAGGCGACTCCCCAAACGGCGGCATCATGCCCGGTTAATGGGGTCACGAGGGAACCATCGTGGGTGCGCCAAATTTTTGCGGTTTTATCGCCACTGCCGGTGGCGACCAGAGCACCGTCGGGGCTGTAGGCCACCCGCCAGACGACCAGGTCGTGGTTGAGGGTATGGAGCTGTTGCCCGTTGCGGTTCCATAGGTTTGCCGTACCATCTACCCCGACTGAGGCAAACTGGTCGCCAGTGGGACTGTAGGCCACATCCCAGATAGAGGCCGAGTGGGCTGTCCAGCTTTTGAGCAATTGCCCGTCTGCCTGCCAGTGGAAGATGCGTCCGCTGTAGGTACTCGAAATCAGCTCTTCCCCGTTCGGGTTCCAGGCCATGCCTAACATCGGATCCCCCGGAGAGCCAATGGTTTGTAGCAAGTTACCGGCCATATCCCAACGTTTCAAGGTGCCCGTTTCTCCAGAAGACAGGAACTGCTCCTGGGTGGGATGCAGGGCCAGATTGCTTAACGAGGTTTGTTGGGCGTCAATCAGCCGGAAGGATAGGTCTTGCAATGACACCAGCACCAGACCGTTGCCGGTGGTGGTGAGCACCAGGGTTTGGCCATCGTGGCTGAAGATAGACTTGAAAAAGAAGGAACTCGGCAACGCCTTCAGGCTGCGTTGAAAGGGGCTGTGGGCCTGCCAGAGCAACAGGGTATTATCGGCACCACCAGAGGCGATGGTCGTGCCGTCAGGGCTGAAGGCCACATCCCAAATGCCGGCCTGATGTCCCTCAAAGGTATTCAACAGCAGACCCTCTCGACTCCACAGAGCGAGGGTTTTGTCTAAACTGCCGGAAACGAAGAACTGGCCATCGGGGCTGAAGGCCAGTCCCTCAATGCCGGAGGTGTGGTGATCTAGGGTGGCCAGCAACTGCCCTGCCCGGTTCCATAGCTTGATCGTTTTATTGATGTCCCCGCTGACCAGTCGTTCGCCGTCGGGGCTGTAGGCCAGGGCATGGATGGCTTCCTGATGCCCTTTCAGGGTTTGTAGGCGCTGCCCCTCGGGGGTCCAGAGGGTAACGGTGCCGTCGTTGCCCCCCAAAGCGATGCGATCGCCCTCGGGACTGTAGGCCACGGTGCGAATACCGAAGGGCTGCCCGTTGGCATCGATGGTCTTGAGGCGCTGGCCATCAATGGTCCAAATTTCGGCCTGGTCGGAGCTTAAGCCTGCCACCACCAGGGTGGGAACCTCTGAGGCAGAACCCGTCATTGGCTTAAAGGCCAGGTCCCAGATCCCGTTGATATCGGTCTTCATCGTTTGATGAAGTGCGCCGCTGAGGGTCCAGATTTTGATGGTGCCGTCATCGCCCACCGAGGCCAGCCACTGACCGTCAGGGCTAAACTTAACCCCACGCACCTGACCTTGCTCGGTATTCAGGCTTGCCCGTAGGGATCCGTCTCGATTCCAGAGTTTAATCGTGGTATCTACACTGCCGGTGGCGATGAGCTGACCATCGGGACTGAAATCCGTGGTAATCACGGTGGCCTGGTGACCATCCAGCCGATTTTGCTGCTGAATGTCGAGCACCACCCGCTCCAGCACGGCATCGGCCCGTTCCTGTAGTTCCGGATCAGCGTTGCGGAGCTTTTGCACCTGCCGCTGGCCCCGAATGGCTTCAATCAGGGCTTCAAAGGATTGGTCTGACGCGAACAAAGCCTGGGCCGAGCGCACCACCGCCTGGGCTTCGCTGATGGCGGATTGGCGGTATTGCTGCCAGGCGAAGATGCTGACCCCGGTCGCAATCAGTAACGCTAAACCCAACCCTCCCGAAAGTAATCGCTGCTGCTTCAGGCTTCGCTGCTGCTCTTCACTGCGCTGTTGTTCGACGGCAAGACGGGCTTCTATCTCCTGCAATCGAGCCGCCTCAGCGCGGGTGAGGGCTTCCTGGCGATCGCGTTCCTGGCTGGCGGCGAGATAGCGGTAGTCTAGCTCGCTCAAATTTTGCTGCCTAGCCCAGACCAGAGCCTGTTGCAGCGTCTCCCCCCGCAGCAGACGAGAGTCTTCTTTAAAGCCCGAGGTCACCCAGGCGTTGAGATCCTGGTAGTAGGGACGGAGCCGATTCAGTTGATCCTGAATCCAGCCCAGAGAAAAGATCGTCTGGTAAATGCGATTTTTGACCTGGAGTTTGCCCTGCCGCTGGCTCACCAGCCCGGATAGCAGCAGTTCGGTCTGATCCAGGCTACCGTCGAGGGGAATGCCACCCTGGTCTAGAAGACGCTGATACAGCCCCAACAACCGGGGGGTACGCTGCTCATCCATCAGCAGGCGATTGCGAATAGTGCGCAGGTGTTCGGGGTTATCTTGCGCTTCCCAGTGGTCAATGATATGGGTTTTCACCAGATCGTCAATCCAGGCTGCCTCGGTACCAGGAGGCAAGCTGAGGTCAGCGTCCTGAGCCTCCTGACTCTTTTGAGTGACGAGCTGGCAAAGCTTTTGGGTCAGCAGGGGTTGACCGCCGGTCCAGTCGAGAATGGCTTTGAGAATGGCATCTGGATTGGGCACCTGATCTTTGAAACCTGCCATCAGGGGACGGGCTTCTTCCAGGTGAAAGTCTTGCAGGTCGATGGCGCGACCGATGTTGAAGGGGGTGCGTTTGCGATCGCGGATCAAATCCGACGGCGTCGCCACCCCAAACAAAGCCCAGGACAGCCGCCCATAGGCTGGTTGATTTTGCCGCTGTTCGTGACAGGCGCGAATGAAGGCAAAAAAGTCGTTGACCGGAAAGTCCAGACTAAGCACGCTGTCGATCTCATCCACCAGGATGAACAACCGAGTATTGGGCAACTGTTCCAAGATCTGATCGATCAACAATTGCAGCTGCTGAACTAAGGGCAGCGTTTCCCACGACTGCCAATAGGCTTTGATGTCGATGGTGCTCAGCAGCCCCAGATCCCGCAGCAGCTCTAGCATGACGCCGCGATACCACTGCTGATGGCTGATCTTTTCACTGCCCAGCTGGGTCATATCTAAATAGACGCAGCGGTGCCCCAGCCTTTCTAGCTGCTGCTGCACCCGAGTTCTCAGGCTCGATTTGCCCATCTGACGGGCGTTGAAGACAAAGCAGAACTCTCCTTGGAGCAGGGCTTGGCCAAGGTCGTGGTCAGCTTGACGGATAACATAGACGGGGGTATCTGGCGATAGACTGCCCCCCACCTGGTAGGTCCACCTAGCCATGGGGACGAAGTGCCTCAGGATGAGAATCGCCCCAGTGCCGAGAGCAGTAGTCACGGTACAGGCCGCAGGAAAACTTGACTTGGAAGCCATTGCGCTGAATCAGCCCCAGATCCATCAATGGATCAACGACGCTCTGGGGCAGCGATACAGCATCACTAGTGGTGAGCAATTGCCTGACGGCATCGACCAGCCTAGGATCCTTTTGCAGCATCAGACCCAGGTAGCGGAGATGTTCCTGGTAAATGCCTTGGTCGGTGGGGGCCTGCGCCACGAGGGAGGCCAGGGAAACATGCCCAGAACATAGCCAATAGAAGGCCAGTTGCCAAAGATAGGGGTGCCCGCCCAGCAGGTCAAAGAGCACCTCAACCTCGGCTTCCTGGCTCTCGGCGAGGGCAGACAGGCCGTAGCAATGGGCCAAATTGAGCACCTGCGCTCGATTAAACGGCGGCATCTCCAGGTGCAAGCCCACGTTGAAGGGAGACTGGTGCAGCGGCAGCGGCAGATCGAGATCGTGGGCGTAGGCCATGAGCAACCGCAGCTTTTGCCATTCCTCTCTTACCCTGGCCTTCTCGTACCACGATCGCAGCATTGACAGAAAATCAATGGCAATGGAGGGATAGTCCACCAGGCGGTGCATGGCATCGATCGCCACTACTATGGGGGTTTTCACCTGGTTAATCAGCCAGTCTTGCACCAGGGCGGTGCAGCTGAGTTTGCTGCCAGCGCTGGCAAACCAGTACTTATCAAACTCGCAGGCGATCCCCAGTGACTCACTGATCGCCCAACAAAACCAGCGCAAAAAGGTATCTAGATCCTTTAGGGTGGCGGCATCGGCCTGACGAATATCCAGCAAAACCGTCTCCATGCCCAGGGTTTGGGCGGTGCCCATGGCCCAGTTGATCAGCGAGGTTTTGCCTGTGCGCAGGGGGCCTTTGATGCGAACTAGGCTACCGGACTGCTGGAGGGTCGTTAGGCAGAGGTCTTCCAGGGGCGATCGCACAATATAGAAGGGCGATCCAAAGGGCAATGGGGAACCGGGGAACCTGAGATCGTTGGCGATGCGGCTCAGCGGGGTATCGCCCTCCTGGGGCGCAACCGTCGGCTGTATCCCAGGGGCACAGCCCTCTGGGGCTGGGGATAGGCTGGTCGCCCCAGGGGCCTGGTCGGCGGCTTCGGTCAGAATGTAGCGCAATCGCTTTTTAGTAACCTCCTCCCCCAGGCGATCGGACAGCAACCGCCACAGCCGAGAGCCAATATCCTTGAGATACCCCTCCTCATAGCCCAGTTCTATCGCCATCTCCCGATAGCGTTTTCCCTCCCATGTCCCCAGAAAAACGGCCTCTTCCACGTAGGTCAGGTCTATTCCAGGTGCCAGTTGTCTAACAATGCTTAAAGCCTGTTTACCATCCATGAAGTTGGGGAAAAGGTTCTTAACCATTCGCGTAATTATTGCAATCTATCACGACAGTCAGGTTTGACGTAGCCATGAAACAACGCACAATTCCCCTTGTCGTTACCAGGCTCAACCGTGAAGCCCAGGTTCTTCAGCCGTCTGTTGGGTTGCCTACCGCTCAAGAACCCAGGCAAAGGAGCCACCGGGCGATCGCACTGTCCATCGGCCATCACTAGACTGACAAACCTAGCCTTGATCCAAGCCATTCGTGATCGCTCCACGTCCCAATCTAGGCTTGCCCTCGCCCCATCGCTTTGACCATTTTGATTTGGCTCAATAGGTGTTTTAGGGAGGTGAGCTGCAAGCAAATGATGTATTCGCTAGGCTGAACACAAAGTGCATCTGCTCTGCGATCTCATGCTAACCCTGACACACCTTTTGGAAGAGGCCAAGTGCTACGACAGCGTTCGGAGATTGCGCTGGGCCGACGGCGTTGTCCGGTGTCCGAAGTGCGGCTCTGAGGAGGTTGTCAAGCGGGGTAAAGATGATGCTCATCCTCATCGCCAGCGCTACCGCTGCAAGGGTTGCCATCGACAGTTTGATGATCTGACGGATACCGTATTTGCTGGGCGACACCAGCCGTTGCGGGTGTGGATGGGGTGCCTGTATTTGATGGGGCTCAACCTATCAAACCAGCAGATTGCTCAAGAGCTGGGGTTGAATCAGAGTGACGTGCATCAGATGACCCATCGACTCCGGCAGGCGATTGTGGACAACAAGCCAGAAGTGCAGCTATCGGGTGAGGTGGAGTGTGATGAGGTCTATGTCACAGCAGGGCACAAAGGCCATCCCGACGCCGTGAAAAAAAGGGGCGTCCAGGGCGGTGGCGTAAGCTCAAAGGGCTTCGGGGCCGAGGTACGCTCGAGACAGAAAAGCCGCCGATATTCGGGATGATTGAGCGTGGGGGGCAGGTCGTGATTCGCCTGTTAGAGAACGTGCAACGACGAACGATAGAGCCCCTCATCAAAGCGACTATTGCCTCAAAGAGCTTGGTATACACCGACGAATACCCGATCTACGACTCGCTGGCTGCCTGGGGTTATGCGCACAAAAACGTCTGTCACAGCGTGGGTGAATATGCCCGCGACGAGGACGGGGACGGCTTTTGCGAGGTTCATGTCAACACGATGGAAGGATTTTGGTCTCTATTACGTTCATGGTTAAGGCCTCACCGCGGCATCTCACAGGAGAAACTGCCGCTTTATCTGGGGTTCTTTGAGTTCGTACACAATACCCGTAAGCGAGGAAAGGCACTGCTGGGCAACCTATTGGAGACCTTGTTAAACTAGCTCCCCAAAATCCGTATTGAGCCCAAAAAATTATTGATCTTCCGGATTTCCTGATCTCACCCATATTTTGCGTTTTTATAACGTCCGAAAAAATAAAAACCTGCCTATGAATTTGCCTCAATCCTTCTTAAGGACGCAGAGAATGAGACGAGCCAACCAGAACCGGCTAGGCCCATGTTCAAACCACAATAAGTATCCATAAAGCCTTTCCCCAAAGGGCTGAGCAGATTTTTACCTATCCTTTCTCTCTCGCTGAATAGTGGTTTTGGGTGTGCGGCTCAAACCAGGGATAGACGCCTGGCAATGCTTCACTGAGCTGGAAGATGCTGACCGGGTAAAAGGAACGACCTGTTTCTTTACCCTTCAGTGATATCACCAGGATTTTTAAACTTCTGGTCATTTCGCGCCAACAATACGAAGAATCTTGCCGCCCCTGATATACTAGCCTTAAAAAGCATCTTTTCAGACCGAAGCAACCGCCCTTACCCCCCATGGCTACGTAATTTTTATGAAAGCAATTCCTCTGGTGAGGGTCAGTCAACTTTTGCCGGTTGTTGACTTTCTTAACCAAATTGGCTCCCCCACCGATCGCCTTCTAGAGCAAGTTAGTCTGACCCCAACCACCTTAGACCATCCAGAAAACCTCCTGACGATTTACCAGGGGTCGACCCTAATGGAAAACGCTGCTAACCGAGAAGGGTTGCAAACTCTCGGTTTTTTAATTGGGCGACAGACCCTACTAGACACGTTTGGTACCATTGGCAAAATTCTCAACAACTGCCTGACGCTGTTTGATCTGCTCACGACCATGGAGCAGCTCGTACGTCTGGACAACTCGGGTGAGCATGTTAGCTTTCGGTGGGAACATGACTCGGTCTGGTGGCAATTTCACTATGACTATGATTATTTGGCCCATGGGAGCAACCTGCAAACCAGTCTTTACGGTCTAGGTATGATTCTTGTCTAGGTGTTAAATCTGTGGGGTAGAAAAATAAAGGCGCTAGGGTTGAGGTGTCCTGGTTAGTAGCGGGAGGTAACCCGATGCTAGGAGAAGTCTTTACCGCCTTTGTCGAGCAAAGTC
>NZ_JADEXE010000196.1 GCF_015207265.1 Nodosilinea sp. LEGE 07298
GCCCCTTGCTCTTCAGGGTCGATCTCCGAGAGGTTTGATTCTGGATGCGGTTGGATCGTCATGCCCCTTATGCTACAAACTTTTGCCCTATTCGCAATAGACCAGCTTTGTTGCGGTGACTAATTACCATTTTATTTACGCAACCATGCAAAATAACTGTTGCCGTTGCACTTTGACGTTATACACATAAACCAATGTCTGACTTGAATGATAAGCGAGAGCTCTCCGATTCCTTCTTGGATCTCTTTCTGGAGCTTGTCTATGAATCAGACCGCGCTGCTGTGGTCTTGGGTGCCGCTAAGCTTGACGAACTACTTCGCGAACTACTTGAATCGCAACTCATTCCACCACGAAATAGTAAAGACAACTTTACAGACAGCGACGGACCACTTGGAACGTTCAGCGCTAGAGCTCAAGCGGCATATAGATTAGGCTTACTATCCGAAGACGTTGCAAGCAAAATTGATTCATTTCGTCGTATACGTAACGAATTTGCGCACCGAATTGACATTGGCAAAATTGAAGATGCACCTATAGCTGATAGGATTTCATCAATGGCTAAACCTCTAAGGGGGCATTCTGGATACGATGTGATGTTTACGATTTTAAAGGAAAAGATGCCGCGTGCTTCCACGACAGCGATCGAACTAAGACTTGTTTGGGGTGTGCTGGCGTCGCGAATTCTCTCACAGATTGCGAATTCCAGAATTACACTTGGAACAAACTCTCTCGATTTCCTGCCACCAAATTGGAAGGTATAGCAAAAAGCGAGCGCAGAAAATCCAACAATCCCAGGAGTATTTTACTCTCAACCCACTGTGGTATTACATAATGCTAGATTATTAGATTAACGGTGGCTGTTGGGTTTCGCTAGCTCAACCCAACCTACCAATTATCAGGCAAGGGATTATTAAAATCCTCGCTCATTCATATCTGCCCCTGATGCAAACCTGAAGTGCGAGGTGCGCGGGAAGAATCAGAAGCTAGAGTAGCGCTACCTTTTACTAACCGAATAAAACTCAGCACCCGCAAAAGCAATGGTTCCGGTACAGATGCCAGCTACGCACAATAGTCTCGAAGGTAGTCATCTACATACCCTGCCAATGCTATAGGGCTATTTTGGCACAACCGGCAAAAGTTGCGAGGTGCATCATCAAGTTGCCAGCTGCTTTAGGTTGGTAAAGCGCCAGTGGGACACAACTCCCCTGATAGTTTGCTTGCCCAACAACCTACCTTAAGCGCACAAGTTCCTTCCCCCGTTTATGCGCGATCGCCGCACCCAAACCCCAGCAGCCACCTACTTTTTCACCGTCATCACCTGCGATCGTCACCCCTACTTCATTGCTATGAATTAAGGGCTGAAAGCTTAGTTGTTACCCTACTTAGATAGAGGTCGGCTTTGACTATGGTCTTAGCTCAAAAGACGGCGTGCTTCAATCATAGGCTACGCCAATCTGGCCCGGCAGCCTGTCTCCTGCGATCGAAGGCGCAGTATCAATGACTGGTCAGTGCAAGATCTGGGAGAGAAACTGACGGGTGCGATCGCGCTGAGGATTGCTGAAAAACTGCTGTGGCGTGCCCTCTTCGACAATTAGCCCATCGGCCATCAGTACGGCGCGATCGGCTACCTCGCGAGCAAAGCCCACCTCATGGGTGACGCACACCATGGTCATGCCGTCGGCTGCCAGGGTACGCATCACGTCGAGCACCTCTCGCACCATCTCGGGGTCAAGGGCGCTAGTGGGCTCATCAAATAGCATTACCTTGGGCTGCATGGCCAGGGCGCGGGCGATCGCCACCCGCTGCTGCTGCCCCCCCGACAGCTGGCCGGGGTACTTCTGGGCCTGGCTGAGAATGCCTACCCGCTCCAGAAGTTCACCAGCTTTATCTTTGGCTTGGGCCTTTTTCCAGCCCCGCACCTCCATCGGAGCCAGCATCACATTTTCGAGCACCGTCAGGTGGGGGAACAGGTTGAACTGCTGAAACACCATCCCCACCTCCCGCCGAATCACCTCGACGTTGCGCATCTTGTGGGTGAGTTCAGTGCCATCAATTTCAATTCGGCCCTTCTGGTAAGGCTCTAGAGCGTTAAAGGTGCGAATGAAGGTGGACTTGCCGGAACCCGACGGCCCCATGATCACTACCACCTCGCCCCGGCGCACCGTTAGGTCAACACCCTTGAGCACATGAAAGTTGTTGGCATACCACTTTTCGACGCCTTCAGCGATGATAACGGCGTTGGGGTCGTGGGCAACGGCCTGGGCAGCAGCGGTAGCCGGGTCAAGAGGGGTAGAAGTCATGGCACGGGGATGGGTAAAGGTAAAGGGTATTCGTGGTGTTAGAAACCCGGTTTCTTCTCGGCAATTGACCAAAGCACTATTCGCCTGAACTAGAAACCAGGTTTCTGGCTCCCTACACGTTGGGCAACTCTAGGGGTTCGCCAAACCACTTCTCTGACAGCTCATCAAGGGAGCCATCCAATCGGTGGTTGGTGACAAATACATTTAGCCATTGCAGCATGTCAAGATCGCCCCGCCGCACGCCGATGTAACAGGGCGAGTTGCGAATTACAAACTTGTTCTCTAGGTTGCGGCCCGGATTTTCCTGAATCACTTGGGCAGCGATGGTGTTGCCCACGGCAATCAGGTCTACCTGACCCGCCAGCAGGGCTGAGACCGTGGTGCTGTTATCGTCGTAGCGCTGGATGGTCATGTCCTCTGGCCCCCGGCTCGACAGATCCAGATCTTCGATCGCGCCCTGGGTGACACCCACCCGATACCCCGACAGGTCGTCGTAGGCAGATACCGCAACACCAGCGGCTCCGTAGATGCCCGAGAAGAAGGGGGCGTAGGGCCGCGAGAAGTAGATCGACTTGGCCCGCTCGGGGGTAGCCCCCAGACTTGAGATCACCACATCTACGCGATCGGTTTGCAGATAGGGAATGCGGTTGGTGCTGGTAACCGGCACCAGCTCTAGATCCACCTCTAAGGCTTCGGCCAGCAGACCCGCCACATCTACGTCGTAGCCCTGGGGCTGCATGTCGGTCCCGACAAAGCCAAAGGGCGATGAGTCTTGGGGTACCGCCACCCGCACCGTGCCCCGACTGAGAATTGCATCGAGGGTAGAGCCAGCGGTGGCTGGGGCACCGCCCTCGGCTGGTGCGGTGGCGGTAGCATCTCCCGCAACAGACTGATCCGTAATCGAGCCACCGCCACCGCAGGCAACAATGCCAACTACCATCACCAGGGCGATCGCGATCGCAGCCCAGGGCCGTCGCCAAGCTACCAAAAACCGTCTGGGGCTAGTGGATTTAGAGGAATTGCGCTGAACAGTCATGAGTCATGTCCTTGCATTTGCATTCTGTATGCAGAAATTTTCAGTAGGATAGGGCTTTTTTAACCAATGCCCTGTGTAATGCATTACTCACCAGTTCTGCAAATGCATCTTTCAGAACGGCTACTCAAACACGAACCGTCGCTCTAGACGCTTGCTGAGCAGCGACAGGGGAAAACAGAGGCAGAAATAGATCGCCGCCGCGATGGAAAACACCAGAAACGGCTGAAAGGTGACATTGCTGATCGAGGCCGCCGAGCGGGTCAACTCCACAAACCCTATTACCGAAGCCAGCGACGTGCCCTTTACCACCTGCACCGCAAACCCCACCGTAGACGGCACCGACATTTTCACCGCCTGGGGCAAAATGATCCGCTTGAGCTGTTTGAAATAACTCAACCCTAGGGCACGGGCCGCCTCCCATTGGCCCTGGGGAATGGCCTCAATGGAGCCGCGCCAGATATCGGCCAGAAAGGCGCTGGTGTAGGTGGTCAGGGCAATGGTAGCCGCCTCCCATGCTGACAGATTGATCTGAAACAGTACCGAAATGCCAAAGAACACCAGAAACAGCTGCATGATTAGCGGCGTACCCTGAAAAAACTCGATATAGACTATGCTGGGCAGCCGCACCCAGGCAACAGGCGAAATTCGCATCAGCATCAGCAAGAAGCCCACCAGGCCGCCCCCCACAAAGGCAATCAGCGACAGCACAATTGTCCAGCGAGTAGCCAACAGCAGACTGTAGGTAATGTTAGTCAGGGTGAAATCTTGCATAGAGGCAGCACTTGCGATTGGTAAGACAAATAAACCGACGCAGTCCTCAGCGCACGTAGCGCATGAACCCAAAAAAGCGGCGCTGAACCAAGTAGGCCACCAGCTTCACGATCCACACCATGACCAGGTACAGCAGCGAAATAAAGAAATAGATTTCAAAGCTGCGGAAGGTGCGCGATTGCAGGTAGCTGCCCACAAAAGTCAGCTCTTCAGCAGAAACCTGCGACACCACGCTAGTAAACAGAATGGCGATCACAATCTGACTCACCAGGGCAGGGTAGATATTCCCCAAGGCAGGCACCAGGATAATGCGCCGGAAAATCTGCATTTTTTTCAGGCCCAGGGCCAATCCGGCCTCCACTTGGCCTTTGCCAATGCCCTCAATGCCCGCCCGCACAATCTCGGTAGAGTAGGCCCCAAAGTTGATTGCCAGGGCCAGCACCGCCGCCTGCCAGGCTGTCATTCGCAGGCCCACGCTGGAAAAGCCGAAGTAAAAGAAAAATAACTGAATCAGAAACGGGGTGTTGCGAAAAAATTCTACGTAGGCGACAGCAATGCCGTTCAAAATGCGGTTGCCGGAGGTGCGGCCCAGGGCACCTAAAATACCCAGCAGTAGACCCAAGAAAATAGAGGTCATGGCCAGCTGCAGCGTGGCGATCGCCCCCTGAATAAAAAAGCCCAGGTTATTAAATATTACGGAGTAGTTTGGCGTGTATCCCATAAATTGAACTGCTCCCGACAGCCGAAATGCAGCGAAGCGCTAAGGCAAAACTTTGTAGATTCTCGATAGAGTTATACTCCAGCCATCAGAGGTGGTTTGTAATTCTTGGCACATTTAGTTTCTGCGCGGGCGGGCAGGCGGAGATGTCAGGAGCCAACGGCTGTCCTACTATGGGGGATGGACAACGGCTTACGAGCGAATCGCTATGGTGACAACGTTTTCATTTCGGGTTTCAGCCCGGCCAGGGGTGCGGCAGCTGATGGAGGCCGTGGGGGGAATTGCGATCGCCCTCACCACCTGGACAGCAGCCCCAGCCCCAGCCGCCCAAAACCCGGTGATTCAGGTCGGCATTGTGCAGCGCTTTGGCGAAAACCTGCAAGACCGCATCACCCTCGAAGCCTTGCCCGGCGAGCAGCTCACCCTAAACTTTGACACCCAGGGCCAGCCCCAGACCGTCACCACCACCCGCGTGGTGCTGGGCCTAGCCCCCGAGCCACTGCCCGAGGCCACCCTGGGCGAACGCGTAGTGCTCAGCAACCACCGCAGCTTTGAAACCGCCGAATACAGCGCCGAGCAGTGGCGACAGCGCGGCATTGAGCCCGAAATTGCCCAGCCCGGCAGCTGGGAGGTGTGGGCCAAGCGCGACACCTACAACAGCCCCCTGGTGCGCCGTCTGCTGGTGCAAAACCTAAAGGCTCAGGGCTTTAGCGAAGTCTTTCTCGACAGTCGGGTGCTGGGCCAAGTGCCCAAGGCCTACTTTGAGGCCAACGGCTACCGCTACCAGCGTGACAGCCTCGATATTCGCGCCAGCGGCGGACGGGTGCGGGTCATTCAATCGGGAGAGACGCCGGTAACCCGCGTCTACGGCGGCACCCTGCGGGTACAGCCCAACACCTACGGCACCTACACCCTAGTCAACAGCGTGCCGATCGAAACCTACCTGCGCGGCGTGGTGCCCCACGAAATTGGCCCTAGCGCCCCGGTGCCCGCCATTCAAGCCCAGACAGTACTGGCCCGCACCTACGCCCTGAGGAATTTACGTCGGTTTGCGATCGACGATTACCAGCTCTGTGCCGATACCCAGTGCCAGGTGTACCGGGGGCTGACGGATACCGCACCCTCGGCCGACCAGGCCATTCAGGCCACCCAGGGGCAGGTGCTCACCTACGAGAACGAGCTGGTCGATGCCCTCTACTCCTCTACTACGGGTGGGGTTACCGCCGCCTTTAGTGACGTGTGGGATGGCCCCGATCGCCCCTACCTGAGGCCAGTGGTCGACTCGGTCTACGGCCTATGGAATATCAACCAGTACCCGCTCAACACCGAAGAAAGCATCCAGCGGTTTTTGGCGATCGATGAGGGGTTCAACGAAGACACCTGGCGGCTGTTTCGCTGGCGCAACGAGAGCACCCTGGCTGAGATCACTCAAGATCTCAAGGGCTATTTGGGCAAGCGCCAGCACCCCATGGCCGGGCTTACCCAGGTCAACTCGGTGCGGGTCTCTGAACGGGCCAACTCGGGCCGGGTACAGGCGATCGATATCGAAACCGATCTGGGCGTGGTGCAGCTCAAGAAAGACGAAATTGTGCGGGTGCTAACCGCTCCCCGCAGTCTGCTGTTTTATGTCGAGCCGATGTACCAAACCCCAGCCGCTGTTGGCACGGCTCCCCCCGTAACTGAAGGGTCGCCCCCGGCGGCCAGTTCACAGATGGTGGGCTATCGCTTTGTGGGCGGCGGCTGGGGCCACGGCGTCGGTATGAGTCAAACCGGCTCCTATAGACTGGGCAACCTGGGCTGGACCTACCCGCGCATTTTGCAGTTCTATTACCCCGGCACCACGCTACAGCCCATTGGCGACAATATTACCTTCTGGCGCGATCCGATTCAGAAGTAAGGGACTCGCAAGAAAATAAGGTACCTGCTGATTGGACTTCGACTTCGCTCAGCCCTCGATCACTGAAGAAGGTACTTGCTGATCGGACTTCGACTTCGCTCAGCCCTCGATCACTGAAGAAGGTACCTGCTGATTGGACTTCGATTGCGCTCAGCCCTCGATCACTGAAGAAGGTACTTGCTGATCGGACTTCGACTTCGCTTAGCCCTCGATCACTGAAGGTTGAGCGAAGTCGAAACCTGGCTACCTGGTACACCACTAACCCGCAGATCTCTAAGCGTAAAGAACTTGTAAACATTCCCTTAGAGAAATTTGATCCGCACGGTAGCCTATAGGCAGTTATCCCCCTGTTGAGCTGTCAGGAGCTATGGGTCATGGTCTTCAACATTCATCAGCTAGACAATCTCGACTACGACGATGCCGAGCCGTTGCTAGAAGACTACATTGACGGGGCGCTGGAGGCCTTTGCCGCCTCGAAAACTGGCCAAGCCCACGTTGAGCAAAACCCCGTAGGAGGCGACTGGATTGGCAGCTTTATTGAAATAGCCTACATCTACGGCGGGTATACCCTGCCCAAAATGACTAAGGCCAATGTTCAAGAGGTAATGGAATATATTCTGCCTCGCAAGCTGACCCTGCTTGACCCCAGTGATACCGATGGGGCGATTGATGAACTGGTGCCATTCTGGATGTTCATCGACGAGGTTTACAAATTTCGCAGCGCCAAGGCGATCGCCAAGTACCTGCGCTCGATCGAAACCAAGTTTCCGCAGTGGATGTTTGATCCCCAGCGGGGCGGCATCGCCAAGAACTTTCTCACCCAGGGTATGGCGGCTGGGTTTGATATGACTACCCAGGAGGGGTTAACCGCCTTTCAAGCAGAGTACAACCGCAATTTACCGGCTCGTCCGCCGATGCCGCCTACAGTGCCGATGCTCCCGGCAGAATTTCTGACAGAATCCTTTGAGATGACCACCCCACCCGCTGATATGCAACGGGCCTTTGAGGAGTTAGGCATTGAGATACCTGCCGAGGGGGAAATGGTCAACCCTATGCAGCTGATAACGCAGTTTTTTGGCGGTCTCATGAAGATGGACCCTGATGCCGCCGAGCAGCTGATGGCTGAATTAGAAGATGATGAACTAGAAGATGATATTGAGCCCTTGGCCCCGCCCGGTCGGGGGACCATGGCCGACCTGCGCATCAGCCTACTGCAAAGTAACCTTGGCGAAGAAATCGCTCTCTCTGCAGCAGACCAGGCGGTGTTAGAGAATCAGACCATTACCGAAACTGCCCCAGGCACCATTCTGCAAGATTTTCAGACGACTCTGGAAATTATTGATGACAAGGGCATACCGGTGAGCGGCAAGCGCCAGCATGTCTCACTCAAGGTGCTAGAAGATTTGAATCAGCGGCTGAGCCACCCTATTCAAATTGATCTAAAGCGGCCTCAGCAAAAGTCGTACCCCAATATTCACGGGTTGTATCTGCTGCTGCGGGCCACGGGCATTACCGATGTGGTAACCCAGGGAAAGCAGTCTCGGCTGGTGCTAAACCCAGCGGTCTATAACTCATGGCAGCAGCTCAACCCCACGGAAAAATACTTTTCGCTACTGGAGACCTGGTTCATTCGCAGTCACCCTGAGATGCTGGGCGAAGACCGCAGTGGGCCGCTAATGGTAGGCGATCGCTGCATCCAGAGCTGGCCCAAGCTGACCCAAAAAGCCACCGTCACCTTTGCCGACTACAGCGCTCAAAGCCAGTTCGTCTACTACCCAGGGCTGGAAAACCTCGTGCTGATGGAAATGTTTGGGCTGATTGCTATAACCCCAGGCCAGCCTGACCCTGGCAAGGGCTGGCGGTTCAAAGCGGTAAAGGCCGAACCCTGGGGCAAGGCCCTGATCACCTTGCTTCACAAAGCCTATCAGGCGGTCGACTACGAGTGGCCCGGTGCCATCGACCCGACTCAGCCCCTGGGCGAATTGCAGCCAGTGCTGCAACCCTATTTCCCGGCCTGGCAGCAGAGCCTGCTGGTGCCCAGTACCGAATTTCGACCGGGTAGGCACATCTTTAAGGTGTCGCTGGGCAAGATATGGCGACGAATTGCAATCGCCGGAGCGGCGACCCTAGACGTCTTAAGCAGCTTGATTTTAGACTCAGTCGAGTTTGATCACGACCACCTCTATCAGTTCACCGTCAAAACTCCGACCGGCCGAGTGATGCAAATTAGTCATCCTTTTGCTGAGGGCGATTTGGCTACCGATGAGGTCAAGGTGGGTAGCCTGCCGCTGCAGATGGGCAGCACTATGGACTACCTGTTCGACTTTGGCGACTGCTGGGAGTTTCAGCTTGTTTTAGAAAAGATAGAGGAAAACCTAGAGCCTGCGCTGGCGGCTGACTCTGCAAAAGGGTTGCAAAAGATTAAACAGACCAAGACCGCTAAGCGCAAAAAGCCTCAGCCCCTGGGAGAAATTTTGGAGGTTCACGGCGAGGCTCCAGAGCAATATCCTGAGGGAGATTGGTAGGGATGGGCGCGATGGTTCAAGACCGGCACCCAAGGGCGATCGCCGCCCCCAGCACCTCAGCCATCGTCGATCAAACAGGAAGGCAACGTCTTCCTTTTGAGCTAGGGTTACTCCCTTCTAGCGATAGAGTGAGAGAGCCTGCGGTCGCATTAATGTAATAAAGGAAACCTGAACTAGGAGGCCTTTAAGATGGCTAATTCAAAGTCAGAAGATAAAAGCAAGGCTAAGAGCAGCAGCGAAGAGCAAGATGGGTATAACACTCCCCTTGATCCGATGCAGCGTCACACCGGCATGTACGAAGCAGGTGATGGCAAAGAAGAAGCCCAACCCGAAGGCGGCAGCAGCAACACCGGCCTAGAGGGTGCTCCCAACCAGGGTACTGAAAAGCGCTAGAGCCTTAGCTTTTAGAAAGCTTAACTGGTAGTGGTGTTTTGAAGCGATCGCATGAACTGCGATCGCTTTTTTAATATAGCCAGAGTCACCTAGGTTAGGACATCTATAAAGCCTGAGAACGTTCAAACGTTTGAACGTTCTCAGGGAAACAGTCCTCACCAGACTTGCTACAGCTATGCCCCTATTTTGATGGCCCTAGAATGGCCCGGTAGCCAGGTCCAGCTCTGCCGTCAACCAGTCGATAAATTGACGCGCGGCGCGGCCCGATCGCCCGTTGTGCCGGGTGGCCCACTGTAGGGCACGGGCGGTCAGGTCGTCATCGGCGAGGGGAATGTGGGCCTGGGCGGCCAGGTGCCTAACGATGGTCAGGTAGGTGGGCTGGTCGGCGGGCTCGAAGGTGAGGGTGAGGCCAAAGCGATCGCTGAACGACAGCTTTTCCTGCATCGTATCCCAGGCCTGCACATCGTCCTGGTCACTAGGGCGGGGGCGATCGCCAAAGAATTCTCGCACCAGGTGACGGCGGTTAGAGGTGGCATAGACCACCACATTGGCGGGGCGGGCGGTGGTGCTGCCCTCCAGCACGACCTTGAGCGATTTGAACGTGTCGTCGTCATCTTCAAAGGAGAGGTCGTCTACAAAGATAATGAACTTCTGCGGGCGCGACTTTAAGTCGCCCACAATTTGGGGCAGCGCTTGCAGATCGCCCTTGGCCACCTCCACCAGCCGCAGCCCCTGGGGCGCGTACTCATTCACCAGCGCCTTCACCAGCGAAGATTTGCCCGACCCCCGACTGCCGTAGAGCAGCACGTTGAGGGCCGAGTAGCCCTTGAGCAGGGCCAGGGTATTTTGCACCAGCTGCTGGCGGGGATAGTCGTAGGCGGTGAGCTGACCTAGGCCAATGGGGTCGGGGTCGGCGATGCCCTGGAGCGATCCACTGCGCCAGCTAAAGGCGCGGTACTGGGCAAACAGCCCGGCACCGTGGCGGCGATAGTGCGCGGCCAGGTCGGCTACAGCCTCGGCCCAGGGAGCCTCAGGGGGCAACGGCAGTGGCGATGAAGGGGTTTCGGCAATAGTCCAGGCTACCGGGGGGGCAGGCAGGTGCGCGATCGCCTGCACCCACCCGGCCACCTGATCACCGCTGAGCTGGTGCAGAGCCTGGAGCTGATCTAAGTCGTGGCCAGCGGCGGCGACCAGGGCTGGCGGTAGGTCGTTGTAGGATGTGGCCTGGGCCTGGGCCGTAAACGGATTTTCGGCGTAGGCCATTTGCCACAGCAGGTGAGTGCCCCAGCTGGTGCCCGTACTGGCCAAAGCCTGAAACCAGGCGGCATAGCGTCTTGAGCTGAGGGCCGCATCCTCGATTTGTAGAGCATCGAGTAGGGCTAAAAACGTTTCACCTACGGCAGTCTGAAACACCCCTCCGTAGAGCAACAGCCCGTCGAGGCGCTGGCGGTACTGATGCACGTCGGCCTGGGCGGCGGCTAACTCTGGCATGCCGTTAGTAGTTTTCAAGGGGCTGAGGTAGTTGCTGGGATACTGACAGAATGCCGGATGATGCCGCCCCGAGGCAACTGGGGTCGAGATACTCTAGACCAGGCGATCGCAACTATTGATCTGCGGCGCAAGCTTAGATACTATTCTCCGGGAGCTAGGGAGCAGGGGGGCTAGGGAGCCAAGCAATTCGGAATGGTGGGCATATTTCAGCCGTCGAGTCCTAGTGATCTGCCAAGCTAAAGGTGACAGGTTAGTGGGGATTCACGGTGTACGGTTTAAGGTTCACGGTAGGCCTTAAACCGTACACCGTGAGCCCTGTACCCTAGGCCGTTAGAGCTGGTCAAAATCCAACTTGGTCAAGTACTGGCCGTCTTCTATTATTAAAAGACAGAAGGTATTAGAAGACAGAAGGCAGTGGTTACGCCCCAATTTCGGCCTTCATGCGCTCTAGAGTCTGCTGCATCTGCTGAAACATCATATCGGGGGTCATACCAAACTGACCCAGCTGGGTTTTGAGCTGTTCTACAGTCATCTGAGCCTGAAAATCTTCCGACAGCTCAAAACGCTTCATAAAGATGTGGTAGCGGTCCATCATCGCTTCCATTTGGGCAATGTACATCTTCTTGCCCTCGCGGTCGAATTTGCCGTAGTTGCCGCCTAACTGCACCAGCGATTGATAGTCCTGAAACAGCTGCATGGCCTCTTGCTGGACAATTTCTGAATCAAAAAATCCCATGGCTTATATGCGTTTTACGCTGAGAGCTAATGTGAGTCATCTCGCTACACCTGAATGGGCAATCCCCCAGTGGGCAATCCAAACGAGTGGGTATCGAGCCTTCCAATATTAGAATCGTAAGGTTTAGATTAGCCCCCGGCCAAGGGTAGATAACCCTACTTAATCTCTTCTTCGATTCGATCTTGTCGCTTGGCGTTAGAATCGTATAGCTGATTGACGACACCCGCCGAGGTGCCACCAGCGCGCTGTACGTTCGAGAGAAACTCCATGTCACAAGGTCAAGGGTTTGGGTTTGGGTTAGGCAAGATGAAGGAGCTGACCGAAGCCTTCAAAAAAGCCCAGCAGATTCAAGAAGGGGCCAAGCAGCTACAGGAAGAGCTGGAGCAAATGGAGATCGAAGGCGAGTCGGGTGGTGGCCTGGTCAAGGTGACCATGAGCGGTAACCAAGAACCCAAGGGTGTGACGATCGCTCCAGACGCCCTCAATGAAGGGGCCGAGGTGCTCTCTGACCTGGTGACGGCGGCGATGAAAGATGCCTACGAAAAGTCGACGGCTACCATGCGCGATCGCATGGAGGTACTTACCGGTGGCCTCAACCTGCCGGGCATGTAGGCCCCAGCGCTATGACCACCCGCCTTTTATTTGTCTGCCTGGGCAATATTTGCCGGTCGCCCTCAGCCGAAAACATCATGAATCACCTGATTGCGCAGCGGCAGCTGGGTGACCAGGTGATGTGCGACTCGGCGGGTACGGCCAGCTACCACGTGGGCAGCCGCCCCGATCGCCGCATGACCCAGGCCGCCAAGGCCAGGGGAATTGATCTTGTGGGGCAAGCCCGCCAGTTTGATGTCATTGACTTCGATCGCTTTGACTACATTCTGGCTATGGACCAGCAAAACTATCGCGACATTATGGCCCTCGACCCCACCGGTCAGCACGCCGATCGAGTGCGGCTCATGTGCGACTTTTGCCGTACCCACCCCGATCGCGAAG
>NZ_JADEXE010000197.1 GCF_015207265.1 Nodosilinea sp. LEGE 07298
GATCTACCCTTTTTGATGATTTTGGGTCTGGCGGCGGGGCTGCTGGGGTCGCTGTTTCGCAGCGGTATTTTTGGCAGTCTGGCCTTTTTCCGCCAGTTTAAGGGATTGGGGCTGCCGGAGCGCATTGGTCTGGCGGGGTTGGTAACGGGTTTGGTGGGGGTGTTTTTACCGGTGGCAGCGGTTGACAACACCGGCCTGCAAGAGTTTTTTGTCACTGGGTCGGCGGGTTGGCAGCTAATTGCGATCGCATTCGTGGTCAAGTTTTTGCTCACCCTGCTGGCTTACGGGTCGGGGGCGGCAGGAGGTATATTTGCGCCATCGCTGGTGCTGGGTGCGGCGCTGGGCTGTCTGGTCAGCTTTTTGGCCCAGGGGGTCTACACCGGTTTTGGGGCCTGGCCCCTGCCAGATGATCTGGCGACCACCACTACCTATGCGCTGACGGGAATGGGAGCCTTTTTTAGCGCGGTGACGGGGGTGCCGATTACCGCCATTGTGATTGTCTTTGAGATGACCGCTAACTTTAACCTGGTGCTGCCCCTGATGATTGGCTCGGGCATTGCCTACCTGGTGTCTGACCAGGCCAACAACGGCTCGATCTATAACCGGCTGCTGGCACTCCAGGGCATTCACCTTGAGCCGGTGCCCCAGGCCAACAACCCCTGGGCCAACCTTAAGGCCGCCGACCTGATGCAGCGCCGGGTCGAAACCCTCTCTTGTCAGATGACCCTGCCCGAGGTGGGGCAAGCCTTTTCGCGATCGCACCACCGAGGCTTTCCGGTGCTCGACGAGGGGCGACTGGTGGGCATCGTCACCCAGAGCGATCTCAGCGAAACCGCCACCCAGGGGCTCGACCAGTACCTCACCCTGGCCGACATTATGACCCCCCACCCGGTGACGGTCGCCCCCAATGCCACCCTGCCTCGGGTACTGCACCTGCTGAACCGGCTCAAGCTCAGCCGCCTGCCCGTCACCGAGGGCAACAAACTGGTGGGTATCATCACCCGCGCCGACATTATTCGGGCCGAGTCTGATCAGGTCAGCGGCGAACTGGCCGAACTTGGCCCCCAGGCCGAACCCTCCTATGTGGTATTTCAGCAGCGTGCTCCCGCCACAGGTCATGGACGACTGCTGGTGCCCCTAGCCGACCCCCGTACCGCGCCCGATTTGATTAAGATAGCGGCTGCGATCGCCCACGGCCTGAACTACGAGCTAGAGTGCGTCCACGTAGTATCGGTACCCCGCAGCGTTGCCCCCGCCGAAGCCAAAGTCGATTTGCAGGGGGTTGAACCGCTGCGCCGGTTGGCCATGTCCTACGCGGAGAATAGCGGTCTATCGGTGCATTTTCAGGTACGAGCTGCCCACGAAATTGGTCGCACCCTGCTAGAAATTATCAAAAAACGCCACATCGACCTGGTGCTGATGGGCTGGCACCACCCCACCCTTACCCCCGGTCGTGTCATCAGCGGCGTAGTCGATACCCTCATTCGCCAGGCCCCCTGCCAGGTGGTGGTGGTGCGCCCCGGTCGCAACCTCACCTTCGATCGCTGGCTGATACCCACCGCAGGAGGCCCCAATGCCCAGAGTGCTCAAAAGCTGCTGCCGGGCCTGCTCACCCTAGGCCACGCCCCCGAAATTCAGCTCTGCACCATCTGCCACCCCGAAAAGGGCGAGTGCCTGACTCCCCAGCACCTGTCTGAGATGGCCGATGGGCTAGAAGGAACCCTGCACCGCCCGGTCTACACTCAGGTGCTCACTCATCCTTCGGTGTCTGAAGCGGTTATAGATATGGCTCGCCTGTGCCGTACCGACGCCATTTTGCTGGGCGCTTCGCGCGAAAACCTGCTCAGTCAGGTGATCAAGGGCAATGTGCCGCTGGAGATTGCACAGCAGACTGATGTGACAGTGATTCTGCTGCGCCAGGTCGATGTAGTGAATTCAGAAGCGCCGTAGGCTGCGTTTGCGCAAAAAAAACCGCCCAAGAGGACGGTCTAGATTAAAAGCTATTTATTTGCAAGTGATGCATCAACCAGTCGCCTAAGCGAAGGTGAGTGATGCATAAGTCTCAAAGTTAAGCGTTCTCTTCGGCAGACTCTTCGTCTTTACGGCGTAGGGCCGCTACGCCCAGTCCAACGAGGCCAGGGAGCAGTGCAGGGGTAGGCACCTCTTCAACATCAAAAGCGTAGCTAGAGCCGGTGCTATTAGCTGCGACATTGGTAAATCCAGCCGTCCCGTTATTTGTGTCCTGAAGCGGATCAAACTCTCCAATAGCTGGTAGATCGGTATCTTGAAAAACCCCGTTCATGCTGGCAATCCAGTTATTACCGGGTTCACGAACCAATTTAAAGGTGGAGAGCCGGACGGCAACTGACCCTACAGTAATAAAATTGTCTAGTGGGGGAAGTTGATATTCCCAAACGTTTGTAGCCGTGTTGTTCAACCTAATGTCTTGCAGAGTGGCAAACTGGTTGATCAACGATTCAAATCTACCACTACTAGAGGTAGTTACGGATGCTGTTCCAGTTGGTGTGTTGTAAGTGCCACCTGGATCAAATCGAAAATCGAGCACACCGGTAGAAAGGTCAAATCTAGCTCTTCCGGATAGGGCTAAAGTATTTTCTCCTGTTAGTGTGAAGGCTTGGGCTGTAGAGCTTAATAAGACTGCACTGGTTAAAGAGGTAAGTGCTACAGCTGTCCGAAAGCAAAGCAATTTGGTGTTCATAGAAACTCATCTACCTATTCAAAAGGATTTTGACAAAAAATCGATTCCGCTGCTGTCAAGCCTTTAAAACTAGACTAAAGCAGTCAACCTAGAGATGCAGCCTGTTATGGCATTCTGGTGAAACAGAGATCCTGCATTTGATAAGCTCACAGGTTCACGCAAATTAGCCGAAAAGTAGAAGCCACCGTTTTATCTGAGGAACACTAAGCTTAGTAGTGTCTACAGTGAATAGACTTAGATGCTATATTTTGATTTTAAGGACTTAGCTATTCTTTGAGAAAGCTTATGGCTTAAGCTTTGCTAGAGTTTCATACTGTATGAAGTGACCTACATATATTGGGCGACATTTCGTAAAACAAAGCATTAGTTTTGCTGTGTGTTTTTTAAGTTAACAGTCAGTTATTTCTCCTCAGATAGAGACAATAGATAGCACTCTAAAGATTAGGCCTCGTATAAACAAAAAAGAGCGGCCTACATAGACTGCCCTTGAGAATGCATCAAATTGCACAAGTAAAGCTAACTAGAGATCAGAACTTACGGCTTCAGCAACTGGGTGGGTTAATTAACCTTTAGTCGAGAACTCGCTGTGCTAGAGCTATTTCAGACTTCAAGTTACCTAAACCACCCAGGCTTTTAGTGCTATGCGTTTTCTTCAGCTGTTTCGTCCTGTTTGCGCCGCAGGGCCGCGACCCCTAGGCCAATCAGTCCGGGGAGAAGCGCAGGGGTCGGCACTTCTCTAAAAGCGTGGTTATCACTTTCAAAAGCAGCACTGGTAGAGCGCAAGACAATACTGTCAAAATAGTCGGAAGAGCTCGATGAAGTAAAGTTGACGTAGCGCGCGCCGTTCACTTGCTGATCGCCGTTAGCTCCATTGATCACTTGGTTACCGTTGAAAATACCTACGCTGACACCTTTCTTGAAGAACTCAATGAAGTTATAGGCATCTACAGAGCCCCAGTAGAGGCCAAAGTAGTTAGACAAACCTGGTAGCGTAATGCTTACAGGCCCAGGCTCATTAATACCACCAAGGGTCAGGTAGGTGTTATTGGTGTTGTTATATTCGGGTAGTTGAGAAGGTGGTGCTGCAAATTGACCACTTACACTGCCTTGGACAAAACCACCGCTACCGCTGTAGGTTACGCCGTTCTCGGTGTAAGACGAAGGGCCAAGAGGGGCACCACTAAAATCGATAGTGGTAGCCCCTACCGTGCTAGTGAAAGCTCCGTCTGAGGTATACAAGCTGATCGCTTCAGCAGAAGAAGTGCCTGCCATTGCCACAACAGCTACTGTACCTGCGCCTAGAAGCGCCTGTAAAGAAATGGTTCTCATCATGGTTAGTTACTACAAAAGGTAAAAGAAATAAAGCTGATTCAGCAAATGCACAAGAGAAATAGGCACCTATATCTCTTGTGTATGGGTAGCGCACTAGCGGTAGATGAGGAAACAAAAATCTAGAAAACAATACCTAGGCCAGCCCTGATTCTTAAATAGGCTTACTTATGCCTGAGTTGCACTCTTTGTTAAGTGTAGTTTTTTATACCTAGCCTGTCCATCTAATGGAGGAGCATTTACCGATTTTTTAAGCATTACTAGACAAATATAATGAATCGACTTAGATTCTCATGTGTCGCTACTAAACAGGTAGGAGTGTCGTTTTGCTAGTTGCTTCTTTAGCAATTAGCCCAATTAGCGGAATCTTAGAAATCCAAAGCTTTTCTAGAGTTTGCTCAAGTTGTGCTGATTTTACTGTTCCCAGGTGTGATACCAGTACTAGACCACTAGTTTCTGCAGAAAGTAGGGCGGCATCGGCATATTCTGAGAAAGGGGGAGAATCGTAGATTACCAGATCAAAGTAAGACTCGGTTTTGGCAACAAACTGCTTCATTTTTGTCGATGACAATAACCGAGCTGGATCAACAGTGGTACTACCAGTAGTTAGTACAAAGAGATTTGGTTCGGTGGGCGATCGCTTAATCACGTTTTTCAAATCTAGCTCCCCGGCCAAAATGTTGGCAAAGCCCTGCTGGTTGGGCAGTTCCAAGAAGTCGTGTAAGTGTGGAAAGCGAAAATCGGTGTCAATGAGCAAAACTCGGTTGCCTAACTCAGCTGCGGCCCAGGCCAGATAAGCTGCCGTGGTTGAATCGGCCAGCTGATTATCAGCAGAGCTGATCACTAGCGATCGCAGCGGACGATCAGCATCCAGCCGTTGCAGATTTGCCACCAGCGATCGAAATGCCTCACGATAAGTGTAGAGATCCTCAGTGGGAATTGTCTTACGTTTAGGACCCTTACCATTGCTTTCATAGTTAGTCATATTTAGAGATTCAGCAACGCTTTGATAAAGCGATATCAAATACTGCTCATCGTAGCCCTGCTCAACAGCACTATTGTTAGGTATGACACCTAAAATAGGCACTGGCGTAACTCGCTTTAGGTCTCTTGGAGTATATAGAACGTCTTTTTGAGAATCTAGGGCTAAGGCCAGCCCTGTTCCTAACAGCAGTCCAAGTAGCGCACCTAACACTAAACTATTTTGTAAATTAGCAATATCTGTAGACAGTGTAGCTGGAGTAATAAGCTCCCAGGGTAACTCTCGCTGAGCCGCCTCGATCTGGAGTGTGTCACGGCGCTCTAGCAGTTGTCCTAGGTTAGTATTAGCAAGGACAAGTTCCCGTTCTAGATCAGTAAATTGTCGTGTCACCCCAGCCAGTTGGCCTACATCGACATTGAGACCAGCCAGGGTGTCAGACAAGGCTGATTCTCGGGCTGCCAGCACATCAATTTGGCCCATAAGCTCTCGCTGAGTATTGGCTCCTTCACGAGCCATAAGCGCAAGTAGGTTTCGCCGCTGCTCTTGCAGCACCTGCATGTCGGGGCTGGTATCTAAGAATAACGTCGAGGTTTGGGCAATTTGGCTATCCAGCGCTAGCAACTCCTGTACCAGAGCCTGATACCGGCTGTTGGCGCTGAGTACCGATGATACCGAGGCATCTTGGGGCTGCTGCGTTAGCTGCTGCTGCAATTCCTCATAGCGAGTTAGATTTTCTTCCAGTTCAATCAGCACAGCTCGGTACTGATTTTCAAATGCAGCAATTTGACCAGATATTTTATCTCCCTCGTCAGCAGGAGTAATTAGGCTAGAGGTCTGACGCAAGTTTTGTAGTTCGGCCTGGAGCTCATCTACTCGCTGCCGGGCATCGGGTATCTTATCGTCTAAAAAACTCAACCCTTGCTGTAGATCTCGCTGTCGCGAGGCTAACCCGTAGTCGAGAAAGGTTTTGGCAATTAGTGTGGCTGCATACTCTACATCCTGGGCCGAGTCACCCTGATAGCTAGTCTGAAAAATTCTAGAATCTTTAGTGAGTTGAATACTGAGACGACTTTTAACCCGGGCATAGCAGGCATTCTGTAGCTCTTCATTAGACCGCCCCGTGAGGGATGCCTGAGTTTCTGGCACACAGCCCTCTAGCCCTTTGGCTCGTAAATCGTTAATGACGGGTTGCAGTACCCCAGGGCTGGCTAAAATCCTGGTTTGGTCAGCTAAGCTTAAGTCACTTGACCGCTGATTGATCGGTACATCCGAAAGTGTAGAAATAACTTCAGTTTCAGCGCTCAATGGCTGAATCAAGACTTCAAAGGTGGCCGAATAACTGGGAGGGCTTAAATATGCTCGAACTCCTGCTGCTACGGTAACCGTGGCCGCTACCCCAGCAATTAACAGCGCTCTGCGTCTGAGTGTAGACAGCAAACTGCTAAAGTCTAGCCCTCCCTCTTGACTAGAGCTTGTAGCTACTGGAGTAGAAACAGCGAGGGGTAATGAAGGTAGGGTTTGAGCTTTCATCCCTGATTCCTAAATAAAAGATAGTAAAATCTACGGAGCAATATCCGTGGATTGAGACTGTACTAAGCCACCTACTTTGTCAGAGTTAGCACTCTTTTTTGGCAAAGCCTGTCAGCAAATAGTTAGCCAGATTTTGGCTAGGAAGCATAGGCATAGTGGCTATACCTCATCAATTAAACAAGTTAAAGATTCGAAATGGTGCAGTTAATATGTTGAGGAAATTGCCTAAAGGATTAGCAACACTGCCTAGATTGTCTGAGAAAGTAGCCAGCCCAGAACGCCCCACAATAATAATGTCGTTATTTTGTAGAGTAGGGTTGTTCTCGGCGCTAATGCCCTGGGCAAAATCGATATTGATTTCGCGTTGGGTCACAGTGCCATCAGGATTAAGACGCACTAGCCCTACCGAAGTTTCTCTAGCCCGAGTGTTAAATCCGCCCGCTGCTAAAATTCCTTGGTTCAAAGGTGTATTAGGGGGTACTTCGATGATGCCTCGGTTGGGCACCTCACCCACGACATTGATGCGAATGGTATTGGGCGAGAAGCTAGCAGCAGCAGTTTGGGACGACTCAGCCGGATCAATAGTGGCAGTAGCCGTTGGGATAAATATGGCATCTCCCTCTTGTAAAATAGCATTTTGGCGCAGGTCGCCGGTTTGAAGCATGGCCCACAAATCGACTTTAAATGTTTCTTGGGTGCCACTGCGGGTAGTACGCCGCACCTCAACCTGCCGAATATTAGCTAAGGGCTTAATCCCTCCCGCAACCTGAATAGCGTCAGTGACCATAGCAGGCTGCCCCGATCCTCCTTCACCCCCAGGTAGCCCCGCATCACCCGTGCGAGTTGAGCCCCCCCGCAACCGGTAGGGACCAGGGCGAAATACTTCGCCAATTACTGCAATGTTGACTGGCTGGGCAACATCGGCTGCAAAACTGGAGGTAGCGAGCAACGGACCTTCTTCCAGTGGCACCACTGTCGATGGAATGACAATACTATCGCCGTCCCGGAGGGTTAAATCTTGATTGAGGTCACCTGCGCTTACTAACTCCCAGAGGTTGGCGGTGATCAACTGAGTTTGGCCATTCTGCTGCCGACGAATTTGCACGTTGCGCAAATCAGCACTCTGAGTGATACCCCCGGCCAGCTCAAATAGCTCGGTTATCTTAGGGTAGGTTTCGCCGCCAAGACTGTAGGTGCCAGGACGACTGATCTCGCCGGCTACTCCTACCACTAGCGGTCGACGATTAAGAACATTTAGGGTGACTAAGGGCCGTCGCAGCACTTGACTATAGCGGTTAGAAATTAGAGCTGTAGCCTGGTCAACGGTTAGCCCTTGCACCATAACTGGCCCCACTAAGGCTAAGTTGAGGCTGCCATCCACCTGTACTTCGTAATCGCCGCTGTAATCAGGCAATCGAAACAGGCTAATCTGCACCTGATCTCCAGCACCCAGGGTATAAGCCTGGTTTACGGCAGGCGAAGACAATGGACGAGAACTGGATGTAGTTGGCTGCCTAGGTGCTACCCCAGTGTCGAGCCTCACTGAGCCAGACACCGCAGGCCCTCCCGGCATTCTTTGGGCTACACCAGCTTTGGGCCACAATCCTTCCATGCCAAAGAGCATGAGCCCAAGGCTAACAACCAGGCTAGAGTGTGACCCAATGCGCTGTAGCCTGGTGATAAGGAGAGTAGTCATGCAATACCTCTGTCGTAGTCGGCAACGTACCCTGTGCTCCTCCTCCCAATATCCGTAACGTCTCGGAGAAATCCGTATAGATTTCAGGAATACCAGTAAACTCACTGAACACTTCACACGAATTTCGTAAACAAAAGCAAACTGCTAAGATATGCTGATTGGAGACCGTAATTTTACTGAAGTGCATCTAATCTACTGGTCTTCTGCTATCCTGCAATCTGAGCATTTCTTGGTTTGGTGGCCTTACCTAGCTTATTCAGGCCTTTAGATGTTTTGTTTTGCGGTGCATTTGAGCAACAGTTCTCAGGTAAAAGCCTGCTCTTTCTCGCTGATCTTTAGCGTGAACGCAGCAAGGAGTAACGGTGTTTCATAGATCAGGCCAAGCATCTAAATTTGACTAGGGTTGAATCTTTGTTCTCAAGGATATTGTGGCTCGACTTTTATAGCTTCTAGCAAGACCTTGCCTCGCAGGGATATTTACCCACTGCTAATTTTTCACGCCAGAATAATGTCAATTAGGAACTTTTTCAATCGTCTGCCCGTCTTTGCCAGGTATATCAACTGTTGAATCTAGCTTGATACAGGATAGAAGTGGCATCTGTTAACAGATCTCTCCCTCCAGATACAGAGATTAGTTGACGGGTAGTTAGGTATCTTAGATAACATTATCTAAAAACCCTAAAAGAGCTTTAGAAGATTGCTCTAGTTCCTCAAAGGTATCTATTTGGCAATTCTCCAGCTTCAGGCACAGAGATTTGTTGGCTGGCATTAGGTATTCTAGGTAACAATTAAAGATTTTCTTGAGGCGATCGCAATTTTTAGGAGCCGAGATAATTTGGTTTTTATCCGGAAGATCAAAAAGTTGCCAGAAGATTGTTTTAGATCGTAAATATCATTGGCTTTATGCTTAGCGACGAACTCAGTGTCGTAGTTAAGTGGGCATAGCATCAATGGTATTCAAGGGTGTTCTCTACTTAAGACTTAAGTTCAAAAATGCTGACATAGCTTTAGTGAACTTACCCTGAACCAACCATTCCAAAAACCTGAAAATCTTTTACGAAGAGTTCTGGGTAAAGCATCTTCTATGCACACGTTTGCTGTGGAGATTAAGCTTTGCTGAATTTAATAGGTGCCTCAAACTTTTAAGAGATAGGGCAACCTGTAATCTTTTTCAACGCCCCTAGAAATTGATTGGTCTAACAAAGGATTAAATAGATGAGCGTAGCAATTATTACCGGATCAGCCGGACTTATTGGTTCTGAAGCTGTACGTTTTTTCAGCAGCTTAGGCATGCATATCGTCGGCATTGATAATGACATGCGCAAGGAGTTCTTTGGAGAAGAAGCCTCTACAGAATGGAACTGTGCCCAACTGAAAAAAGACATCAAAGACTATGATCATTACGATGTAGATATTCGAGATTATTCGAGCATACGCAAAATTTTTGAAACCTTCGGGAAAGATATAGAAATTATTATTCATACTGCGGCTCAACCATCTCATGATTGGGCCGCTAGAGATCCCCTAACCGATTTCTCGGTCAATGCCAACGGCACCCTTCATCTTTTGCAGGCTGCCCGCGATCTTGCTCCGGAAAGTTCGTTTATTTTTACGTCAACGAATAAGGTTTACGGTGATTTGCCCAATTATTTGCCACTTATTGAACAAGAAAATCGTTGGGAAATTGATGCCTCTCATCGCTATCACCAGGGCATCGCCGAAGATATGAGCATTGATCAATGCAAACACTCTTTATTTGGGGCGTCTAAAGTAGCTGCTGACGTGCTTGTGCAGGAATACGGTCGATATTTTGGCATGAAAACTGCTTGCTTTAGAGGCGGATGCCTGACTGGCCCTAATCACTCGGGCACCCAGCTCCATGGATTTTTGGCCTATTTAATGAAGTGTGCCATGACCGAAACCCCGTATAAGATATTTGGCTATAAGGGCAAACAGGTGCGTGACAACATACATTCTTCAGACTTGATTGCGGCTTTTTATGAATTTTACAAAAATCCTAAATCTGCTGAGGTTTACAACATTGGTGGCGGTCGTGAAAGCAATTGTTCAATGTTGGAGGCAATTCATCTATGCCAGAAAATTACTGGTAAGGAGATGCAGTACTCATATGTTGAAGATAATCGCATCGGTGACCACATTTGGTACATCAGCGATCTCACAAAATTTAAGGAGCATTACCCCAATTGGTCGGTTAAATATGATGTAGATGCGATTTTAGCTGAGATTTTCGACAAGAACACCGAGCGGTGGAGCTAGTAGAATCTACTAGTTTAGTTTTCCAGGGTATCAAGGGTTGCTTCTTCCACTCTCTCTGTACTCAGAAGAGTTGCTGTCAAGGGAAAATCAAACGCTTCTGCTTGCAACTAGGAGTATCTCTAATGATAAACAAAGGAAAGCACTCCATATTGGGAGTCAATGTACATGCTGTCGATTTGGAATATGCAGTTTCTAAAATAGTTGATGCTGCAGAAAACAAGCAACCCTGTGCAACTAGTGCTCTTGCTGTCCACGGTGTTATGACCGGATTTTTTGACAAAATTCATCGGGGACGATTAAACACTCTTGATTTGATAGTCCCCGATGGGCAACCAGTGCGCATGGCTTTACAGTGGTTATATGGGCATAAACTGCCTAACCGAATTGCTGGAGCCGATCTCACTGCAGGAGTCGCTCGGGCTTTTGCACAGCGAGGTCTGAAGGTTTACCTGTATGGCAGCAAACCTGACGTTCTAGATGATTTTTCCAAAGGGTTGAGAAGAGAGTTTCCTGGACTGCAAATTGTAGGCCAGGAGCCTTCTAAGTTTCGCCGCCTAACGGAACAAGAACGTCTGGAAGTGGTATCGCGAATTAAGGCATCTGGTGCCGATGCGGTGTTTGTTGGGTTAGGCTGCCCTCGTCAAGAGGTTTGGGCCTATGAGTATCGTGAACTTCTAGGGATGCCAATTCTTGCTGTTGGTGCCGTGTTTGACTTTTTTGCTGGCAACCTACCTCGGGCTCCTCAGTTTTGTCAAGACTACTGCCTAGAATGGTTTTATCGACTGATTCAAGAACCCAAACGGTTGTGGCAACGGTACTTGGTATTAGGGCCAATCTATATTGCCAACATTTTAATGCAGGGAATTGGCATTAAGGCATTTCCACCGACAATGCCTGATGGCAACGAAAAGCTTGAGTCATTTGGATAAAGCAGCGTAAAAACAACCGTTGACGATGCCATCTACCGTTGCGTAGTGGAGACAATCCATGAAGTTTTCGAGTTGGCATCGTTGGCGGCTTTATACGATTAGTCTTGGTGGAGCAGCGCAATCTTCAGGGCTTTGATATGAGTCTAGTTTGAAGGTCTAGTAGATACTATGTTTCATCTCCCATTCTCTTCCTTCAAAACAGAATTATCTGTTCTCGAAAAGGATCTTATTGTTCCAGAGAGTATTTACTCATCGCCCACTCATCCTTCGGTCACTTCTTTTTTAAAGCGGTGTTTTGATTTGGTTGGTGGATTGATCGGGCTGCTGGTGACTTTGGTTTTGCTGGTTCCCATCGCGATCGCCATTCAACTAGATAACCCTGGGCCAATCTTTTATAGTCAAATACGGTGCGGCTATCGCGGACAGCCGTTTCGCATTTGGAAATACCGATCTATGGTTGTTAATGCCGATGATCTGAAGCACCAGGTAACAAATCAGGCCCAGGGGCTAATTTTTAAAAACCATGATGATCCGCGCGTTACCCGAGTGGGACGATTCTTGCGGCGAACTAGCCTAGATGAATTTCCTCAGTTTTGGAATGTGCTGAGAGGAGATATGAGCTTGGTCGGCACCCGCCCACCAACATGGGAGGAAGTTAGCCAGTACGAACCCCATCATTGGCAGCGGCTCAATGTTAAACCGGGACTGACAGGCAAGTGGCAAGCTCAAGGTCGTTCTTCTGTAAAAGATTTTGAGACTATTGTCAAAATGGACCTTGATTACCAAGCTCATTGGTCTCTTAGGCACGATGTGCATTTGATTTTACAAACTATTGGCGCAGTGGTGCTTAGTCGTGGTGCATGCTAGAACGTGCTTTAGAGGTCGGTTAAAACTCTGTACCTTCAGACAAGACATAAAGGGTTTGGGGAAGTCTCAAAACAGACTCTAGCTCATCAGATCATCATAGTTTAATAGACATTCTCAGCTTCCTAGTTCACTAGGGAGCTGAGTCATATACAAGGCAGGGCTACAGTTGTGGGGTTTATGCCTAAATAGGCTGAACGAATCAATGCAAAGCAGATAAAGTATCTGCAAACACTGTAAATCAAAAGCTTTGTCGATCGCGAAAAAGCCACACCACTCTATAAATGAATGTCATTGAATTGATGCTAAGTAGGGAGTTTGAATTAAACGTAAGATGGGAGGGTTAACTAGAAAGCCCCCTTATGCCCGCCCCATTGCGTATCATTTTGACCGAGGAGGAAGACCGTACCTTAAGTGAACTGCGGCAAGCTCAGACAGTTCCTTATCGGACCCGTGACCGTGCGCATATGCTGCGCTTGAATGCTCAAGGGCTGAACGTGCCTGCTA
>NZ_JADEXE010000198.1 GCF_015207265.1 Nodosilinea sp. LEGE 07298
CCCCCAATGACCCGGTGGCCCACCCCCAACCCCTTATAACCGGCAGAGACCTGGTGCAAGGGCTTGCCTTGAAACCAGGTCCTAGAATTGGTGAACTGCTAGAAGCGGTGCATTTGGCTCAGGCCGAGGGGCTGGTGAGCTGCCGCGAAGAGGCCCTGGGGTGGGTCAAGCAGCAGCTCTAGCTCCTAGTACCGCAGGGCTGAAATAAATCCGCTATTCCAACCCCCTGGCTCCCCTGCTTTCCCACAATTGGTAATATCACCCAACTTGCGCCGTTGAGTACGAGTCTCTGACCTAGCTGCCGGGGGTAACTTCGGTAGTGGTTTCTAGCGCTTCTTCGAGGGTTTCGGTTGCCTCTTCGGTGGTCACCTCAACGGTGGACTCGGTGGTGTCTTCAACCGATGCTTCCGGCTCAGCCTCTTCAGCAGCGGCCTCGGGAGTCACTTCTTCAACGTCGGCTTCCGTCTCGGCGTCAACGGTGTCGGTAGTTTCTTCGATCGCGGCTTCAGGAGCTGTTTCTTCAACGGTGGTTTCTTCGCTCACCGCTTCGGGATCAACTTCTTCAGCAGCAGCCTCAGTGTCTTCGGTGGTCTCTTCAGCGGCAGCTTCTTCGGTTACTACATCGGGGGTGGCGGCTTCAATGGCGGCCTCGCGCTCGGCGTCGAGTTCAGCTTCGATCGCCTCAACGTCAACCGCAGGCGCAGCGTCGGGGGTGGCGGCTTCGATGGCGGCTTCGCGCTCGGCGTCGAGTTCGGCTTCGATCGCCTCAACGTCTACAGTAGGGGTAAGGGCTTCGGCTTCGGTTTCGGCAACGGTTTCAACGGCTTCAATGCCTTCGCTCATCGATTCCATTTTGCCGTCTTCGGCTTGGGCGGGCAGGCCAAGGGCCATACCAGCGATGGTGAGGCTACCAGCAGCGAGGGCAAGCTTACGGTAAATCGTCATGGATTTTTCTCCTGAAAAAGCGTCTTCCGATGGGGTTAGGGCAGCCGCACTACAACTGTGCTACAAAAACTGCCGCTAACGTTTGGTGAACTTATCACGGGGTTTGGGTCAGAGCCAGAGGTGTTAAGCAAGAAGTATGAAGTTTTGGTTAAGCGATTGGAATAACTTTGGTTAAGGTGGGTTTGGGGAACTTTCCCTCGAACCCGTGCATCTATAGGTGATTTGCCCTGTTTACTTAGGTTAAGAAACCCTGAAAAACGTTACCTTAACCGAAGGCCGCGAGTAGATCGTGTCCTTTGGTTCAATGCCACTGGCTACCCGTCCCCCTTATCTGTCTGTTTCTACCGATGACTACAGCTTCAGCCTCGACCTCTTACCAGTACGGCGATCGCGCTATTCTCCAGGCCGCAGTGGAACCGCTGGAGAAGTGGCCTAACCCGTCGGAGAATGTCTATACCATTCACCTGGAGCACCCGGAGTTTACAGCGCTGTGTCCGCGATCGGGGTATCCAGACTTTGGCACGATTGTGGTGGACTATTGTCCGGGGCCGTGGGTAGTGGAGCTGAAGGCATTTAAGCTTTATATCAATGGATTTCGCGACCAGCGGGTGAGCCATGAAATGGTGGCAAATGCGATCGCAGATCGTCTGTGGGAGGAGTTGCAGCCGCGCGGGCTGCGAGTCATTGGCGACTACACGCGGCGGGGTGGAGTGAAGACGGTCATTACGGTGAAGAAGGGCGATTGTTCTACATTTGAGCCCTATACGGCAAATGTTTTGTAATCTGCAATTTTCGCCCTGTTGTTCCCACCCATAGGGGCAAACCGCGATCGGCCAGGGCAGCGCCTCCTGCCCTGGCCAAGCTGCCGTAGCAATTGTCCTGAAAGTCAAGCAGAATTTGAGGATAGCAGCGTTATGCCCCAGGCGTGGGCTTTGCCCTGCCGAAGGCACATGTTCGAGTGAAGAGACAAGGGGCACAACGCTAAGGCGAGGCTTGCCAACGCGCAGCGATGCACCACCGAGTGCTTAACCCCTAAACCCCCATATCCTTCAGTAGGGGCAGCATGCCGTCCCAAGACAGCCCCCGCTGTAGGTAGCGGGGTGCCGTAGGGTTATAGGGGCCAGCCATGATATCAATGGTCTCAATCTCTGCCGCTTCAGGCAGCACTGGCACCTCAGGGTCAGCGGCGGTGGGGTGCATCAGTGAGCTGGAGAAGCCGCGAAAAATTAGCACCTCGTCTTCTTGACCGTTGATGACGGCCTTAACCAGCAGCACCAGTTCAGGCCGCCTCAGCGTGTATTGTTCCAGACGAAAACCAGGGGTCATAGGCTACCTAGTTGATGGCCTGACGACCCTGCTTGCCCAGGCGCACAAACACAAACCAGGCCAGCGAAGCCACATAGATAACCAGGCCCACAATGCCAAAGAAGCCCAAAAAGCCGTTGGTGTAGCCAGCGTGAAAATATTCCTTATACAGCAGCGGTGGCTCTAGCCAAACCTGGCAGTCAGCGGCCCCAAACCGCGCCGCCGAGAAGGCGCAGGGCACAAAGCCCAGCAGAATGGCCCCGCCAATGATGTTATACAGCGTCATCGCCCAGCGCCAGGCGCTAAAGGTGAGCTTAAGCACCGAACCTGGCTGCTCGCGAATTTCTTCGTTGAGGTCAACCCAAAACCACAGCGATACCGGAATCAGCACCCGCGCCATCAATCCGGCCAAAAAGCTGATGCTAAAGCCACCGATCATCAAATAGACGGTGATCATCAACAAGCTCGCCACCTTCCAGTAGATGGTCAGCAGGTGCTGAATGGCCTCATTCTTTTGCACAAAGGCCCAAATCAGCAGCGCCAGCGGCAAAAACACCGTAAACAAAACGGCGAGGCGATAGTCGGTCCACACAAGGGCGCGCAGCAGCGAGGATTCTAACATAGGGGCGCAGGAGGGAATACGGTCATTCGGGCCAATTCAGCCTATAGCGTAGCATTTGCCCTGACCCATCTTCTTCAAGACGCGCAGATGTAGAACTATAAAATGCCGCAGTTGGGCACGGCTGAGTCAGCCCTCCCCGCCGGAGAGTTGCTAGCATTGCTTTACAACAGGGCACACCATACCCCTACAGTGTGAGACAGCCTGGCCATGGAAAGTATCTCAATTAAAGACGAATACGCAGAGGTCTTTAGCACCCTGGGCGACTTGCAGTCCACTATCGACCTAGCCCTGCAACGGTATGCCATTGAGAAAATTACTCAAAAAATCAATGAATTGCGGCAGCAAGACGATGGCTATGCGGCTAAGTACGGCATGGGCCATACCGACTTTTCAGCCAAGGTATCCACAGATATTGAGTTTGTGAACCACATTGAGCATGCGATTGAGAAAACTTGGGAGATCGATCTTGCCAATTGGGAATTTTGCCATCGGGGAATTGAAGATTGGATGCAGAAATTGCAGACTATATTGCTAGCGTAATCCTGCTAGCTAAGGCCACGTTCCATTCGGTTCAGCACAGTACAGACTCTACACCCAAACGCTCTATTCTCCGACTAGAAGCAGGGTACGGTAGCTACAGAGTGCTGGTGACAGAGCTTTTCAGTGACAATCGCAGGCGCAAGTATCGCTATTACCTGTTGCAAGACAATTATGTCGAAGCGGGGTTCGACAATAGTCCGGATCCTCGGGCTATTCGACTCAAGTATGGAAGCATTGGCCAGGCTCATGTGGGTGAGCTAATTCCTCATTTGCATCAGGTCGACAAGACAGAACTGACTTTAACCGATGAGATCGTCTTCCAGGCGTTTGTTCAGTGGCTCCAAGAGAACTATCCAACGCCGAGCTGAACAAATGATCTGAATATATGGTCTACAGCAGCAGCTCTAGGGAAAGCCCCACCCGGCTGTCTTGGCCAAAGCGGGAGTTTTGTAGCTGAAAGTCGGTGCCCAGCCGCAGCTGTCGGGTGACGGCGTACCCGATCGCCAAACTTGTCACCCCTACCTCATTCTCGGTGCCGGGGGCGACCCATCGCTGGCTCACGGCTAGATCGGCTCCGCCTCCCCGCGAGGGCACTAGCAGCAGGCGCAGGCCCACATCCAGCCCGTCGGTTTGGTAGGCAGGAGTGCTGAGGGCGCGGTAGCCCACGGTGGGGGCAATATTCACATAGCCGCCTAGGGGCAGCAGGTAGTAGCGGGCCTCACCGCCGTAGGATTCGCGATCGCCGTTCCAGCTGCGGCTGTAGTCGGCGCTGGCGGTGAGCCCCGTGCCCGGCACCACAAACACATCCTCTACCGCTGCCCCAAATCCGCCAATCTGCCCCGTAGAGGGGAACTGGGCATAGCTCACTCGCAGCCGGGTGCGAAAGCTGGGCTGATAGCGGATTTCGTTGGCTACATCGGGGATCTCCTCCAGCCAGCGCTGGAGAGTGGGGCTGCCCTCAATTACGGCAGGGTCGAGATCGAGAGTGGGGGCGATCGCCTCTGGGTCGAGGGCCAGGGCTTTAGGTGTCGCCGGTGGGGCAATATCAATCGCTGTCGGTGTCTCCGCCGTCGGCGTTTCTAGCGGCACTTCTGCCCAGGAGATGCTACAAAATTCTGTCGGTGCCAAGGACGGCGGGCAGGGAGCGAGGCTGGCGGCTGAATCAGCGGGCGCTGCGATCGCGGTTGTCTCTGGGGTAGAGCCTGCCAGACTGGGCTGGTGGGGTAGAGCCTGTGCCCGTTGCCCGAGCCCCAACACCACCAGGCATCCCCCCACTTGCAACCATTGGGTTGTCAATGACACCACTCAGCGGCCCCCAGTTCAAACAACAACAAATTCCTATGCATCTTATCGCCTTCGTCTGGCTGTGCAGACCCATGTAGACCGCCAAAAAAAGCGGCCTTACCAAACAGTAAAGCCGCTGGGGGAAACGAGGATAGCATTCCGATCAATGGCTAAGACCCTCTAGCGCACCTGTCCGCGAACGGCGTCGGCGTTGATGGGCTTGAGGAAGTAGAGCTGCACCAACTGCCAACCGATGGCGGCAATGTGAGGCAGCTGTTGCAGCTTCTTCAGCGGCTTGGGCTGATTCGACTCGGCAATCTTGCTTAGCTTGGAGTTAGCGGCGGCAGCCATATCCAATCGCTTGAAGAAGCTGGGGTGCTCGACATTCAGCGTCACTGGAAACACGCGACCAGCGGTCTTGTTGGTTTTCTCAATCACCTCAATGTCGTACTCACGGACATTCAACCCGAGGGATTCGTAAAAGCCTCTGGCCCGGAGATCGTTGAGATACATGGTGGCAAACACCGACAGCAAGAAGAAGCGGCACCACAGCTTGGCCTTCCAGTCGTTGAGAATTTCGGGCTGGGACTTCATCAGCGCCGAGAAGAAGTCGCCGTGGCGGTTTTCATCCTGGCACCAGTTCTCAAAGAACCGGAAGATCGGGTAAATCTCGTTCTCAGGATGAGATTCGAGGTGGCGGAAGATGGTGATATAGCGCCAGTAGCCAATCTTTTCTGACAGGTAGGTGGCGTAGAGGATGAACTTGGGCTTAAAAAAGGTGTAGTCTTTGCTCTTGGTCAAAAACCCCAGGTCTAGCTGCATGTTGAAGTCAGCCATGGCCTTGTTGAGGAAGCCCGCATGGCGCGCTTCGTCGCGCGATATTAGTTCAAAGCACTCGGACAGCAGGGGGTTTTTGCCCTTGAGGCGACGGCTCAATTCTTTATAGAGCAAAAAGCCGGAGAATTCGGAGGTGCAGGAGCGCTCCAGAAATTCTACAAACACCTGCCGGGTTTCGCCGGTAACGCAGTCCCAAGACTGGTCAAAGACCTCGCTGCGGACGAAGTGATGGCGATTGTAGTCAGCCCGCAACTCGTCGAGGATGGCGAGCATCTCGTCTTCATTCATCGAGAGGTCCATGGCGGCCATCTCGTCAAAGTCGGTGGTGTAAAACCGAGGGGTGAGAATGGTGTCTTTGGCCGGAGCCTTTACCCCTGGTCGAATTTCTTGCAATTCAGGCTTCTTAAGAGAATCTACCATGAGTCCTTGGATGGCGCGGTGAACGTGGGCCGAGCGATCTCCTGATGGAGCAATGGTCCCGAGGGAGCAACGGGATAGAAGGAGCCTTCCCTCACGCATCGGACTAAGTTATATCCTGAGCATTGGGGAAGCGCGACTATTCTAACCAAATCGCTACATGTCAGTGTATCAGGGCTTTTAGGACAGTCGACGGCGCTTTAAGTTTTGCAACAAAACCTTTCGACAGATAACGCTACAGCCAGGAGTTTTCGTTCAAATTCGTTAAGCACCGTCCGCGATCGCCGCCCGCCAGGGCACGCTGATAGCCAGAGCTGGCCAGTAATGGCGGGAGGACTAGGATGGCGATCGCAGGAATTATTTTTATTGTCATTGGGGTCGGGCTCTGGTGGGTGAAAAACCGCCAGCAGCAACGCTGCAATCAGCTTAAACTGGCTCGTGCCTCTAAGACTGCCGACCTAGAGTCAACCGCCATCGCCGTAGCTAGGGAAATTGGTAGCGGCGACTGGCGCGACTACGTATGGCTGTGGGGCACTCCAAAAACCTCGGCCCCGCTGACCTCAGAATTTAAGCAGTTGCCCTGCGTTAGCTACACCAGTACCGTAGTGCGCGAATACGAAGAAACCGTGCGCGAAAAAGACAGCAACGGCAACGTCACCAACCGCACTCAGCGCGGATCAGAAACCGTCAGCGAGCACCAGCAGCGCATTCCCTTTGACCTGGTGGATGATGCTGGGCAGGTGCGCGTGGATCCTGAAGAGGCCAATATTGAATCAGTAGAGGTGCTTAACGACTTTCGACCCGGTGCCCCCGCTGGGGGTATGCTCTCCTACGGGCCGTTTTCGCTGGTGCTGGGGGGCGATGGAACAGGCGGGGCACGCCGCACCCTGGGCTATCGCTACAAAGAGTCGGTGCTGCCGCTCGATCGCCCCGTTCTGGTTGTCGGTACCGCCAGCGATCGCACTGGCACAGTAGCGATTGAAAAGCCTGCCCAGGCCGACCAGCCCTACATCATCACGCCAAAATCCCACGAAGCTTTGACCAAAAGCGTTGGCCAGAGCGCCCAAATCGCCTTTTGGTCAATGGTGGCCTGCTTTGGAATCGGGGTAGTGCTGCTGGTGGCTGGGCTCATAGGTTAGTAGGTTAGCTCCCTCATCCTTAACCTTTCTCGCCCACTCTCCTACTCCCCAAACGCTATGCTGATCTCGATGTCTTGGCCCGCAGCCCCATGCTCTCAGGAGTGCCCTTCCATCGCTGGCTAGTCCGCATTGTCTGCGGTCTAGTGCTGGCTGTGGTACTACACGGATCGGGGGGAGGGCTGGCGCTAGCCCAAGCGCCCGATACCGCACCGGTATATCTCGACGGCCTGTTTTTGTTTGACGTGCCTGCTGCCGGAGATTTGACGGCGGTAGAGCGAGCTTTGGCCATTGAAACCAACCTGGGGCCGCTGATTGAAAGCGCCGAGCCAGTGGACGTGCGGGCCGAAATGCGTACAGTGGCGGGTAGCAACGGGGCAAACCAGGGCAGCAACCCGGTGATTTTGGCGGGCGATCGCTACATCATGACCGTGACTAATGCCGATGTGCGAGTCGGCGGGGCTGATACCCTTGAGGCCCAGGCTGATCAGTGGGTTAACGCCATTGACACTGCTCTTACGAAAGCCTACCGCGATCGCCAGGAAGGCTTTTTGGGACAGGCTTTGGTCAAGTCTTTGGCCGCCCTCGCTGCTGCTCTCGCACTGCACTGGCTCATGGGCTGGATCTGGCACCGGTGGCTTTGGCCGTTTCTAGATCGCTTTGCCTTTTCAGATCCTGACCCTGACAACCCCGACGAGCACGAGCCCTCTGGGCTGAAACTGCTGTTTCGAATTTCCCTGTTTCTGGTCCGCTGCGCCGTTGTGTTTGCGGCGTTGGCCTACATTGCCAACCTCTTTCCGTTAACTCGCCGGATTAGTTATCGAGTGAACCAGAGCCTGCGCGAGGGGCTGTTTGATCGCAGCCTGCTATTGGGCGATCGCTCGTACTCGCTGCTGGGCCTGCTGCTGCTGCTGGCTGTGCTGCTAGCCCTGGTGATTGTGGCCAGCACCCTGACCAATGTGATGCGATTGCGGGTGCTGCGGGCTGCGGGCATTAGCATTGCCGCCCAAGAGGCGATCGCGGTGCTCTCGAAATACACCCTGATTTTGCTGGGTACCGTGGTCATTCTCCAGCTCTGGGGCATCGACCTCAGCTCCATTGCCCTGATCGCCAGCGGTTTGGGTATTGGGGTTGGTCTAGGCTTGCAGGGCCTGGTCAAAGACTTTGTCAGCGGCCTGGTGCTGGTGTTTGAGCGTCCGGTGCAGGTGGGTGACTTTGTCGACTTTGGCCAGGTCAAGGGCACCGTCGCCCGGATTGGCTCACGCAGCACCGAAATTCGCACCCTCGATCAGGTGTCGATCATCGTGCCCAACTCTCGCTTCTTAGAGTCAGAGGTAATCAACTGGAGCCACGGCAACCCGGTATCGCGCATTCGCCTGCCGGTGGGGGTGTCCTACAGCGCCGACCCCCAGGCCGTCAAAGTCGCCCTGCTTGAAGCCTGCCACAAAAACCAGGAGATTCTCTCAGCCCCGGCCCCCCAGGTGTTTTTTCTAGGCTTTGGCGACAGCGCTCTCAACTTCGAGCTATTAGTGTGGGTGGCCCAGCCCAGCCGCCAGCTCGTGATTACAAGTGACCTGTACTTTGTGATTGAGGCCAGCCTGCGCCAGCACAGCATAGAAGTGCCCTTTCCCCAGCGCGATCTGCACATTCGCTCGGGGCATCTGCCCATTGACCTTTCACCTGAGGCGCAGCAGCTTTTGCGGCGGCTGAGTGACCCATCCGACGATAGCCCGCTCAATTCTCCCTAAAACTCAGCCGTCCCCTAGCTCAGTAGTCTGCTGGCGCAATCGCTAACCGACTTAAAAAAAAAGAGCGCTTTAAGGAAAGTTAGCTAAAATTACAGCCATATTTGCAGAGAAACCGGGGTTCTATGCCCGCACGTTCCCGAATTGGTCGCCTAACGGGTTTCTCGAGTGAGGAGTATAGGGAGCTAAATTTTCATGAAACCAGTCTGGCCCAATGTCCCCCTTAGCCGCTGGTCAAAGCGGCTGCTAAAAACACTTTCGCTGTTTATTGCCTCGGTCTTTCTGGTTACTGGATTAACGGTGCCAGTTCACAGTGCGGTGCAGCCCTCAGCCCTAGCTCCCGACGCTGCGGCTGGGATAGATCTGTTGATGGCGCAAGAGCCTAATACCTCGGGCAACGCTACCCTCTACTTTGAAACCCCCACCTTTACCATTAGCGTGTTTCCCAGGGATGCTCAAAACCTGCGAATGAACGTCTATAACCGCGACACCCGCCAGTCTGAGCAGCTCAATGCGCCCGCCGTTTTTCGCGGTGCGCTCAACAACGACGGCTGGGTGAGCTACGACAGCTTTGGCTCACGCGCTGGTCGCAACGTGATTTACCGAGCCAGCGGCAACCGCAATGCTTTCCAGGCCCGACTCGAAGTTATTGATGCGGCTTCCAACTCGGTCTTGATCAGTCAAAACAGCACCAGCATTAGAGATTTCTTTATTCCGGCTAGCGGCGGTACGGGGCAGGGCGATTTGCTGGCCCGCACCTTTGTTGGCTTTGATACCCAAAACCACTCGGTTCGGGTATTTAATGACAACGGCGTGACCAAAATGAACGTCTTTAGTAAGGTTTCTGGGCAGACATTGGTCAATGGCCAGCCTGCTACCGCAGAAGCCAATGAGGTAGGCCCCTACGAATGTTGGGTCAACTACTTTGGCGGGCAAAGTTTTGGGGGTGCGGCAGCCCGCTACTTTATTCGGGTCAGCGGGGATGGTCAGGCCCTGCTGGAGGTTATTGCTGCCAACGGTGGGGTACTGCTTTCAGAACCCAGGATCAGTTCTTCACCCTTAATTACCAATATTCCCCAGGCCGATCGCCCCGAATGCTTTGGCGACAGCGGCAACGTTGGTAGCGGCGCACTTGCCCCGTACATCGCGGCGGTGTTTGGCGGCGAGAACGAGCTTACACAGTTGCGCCAGGTGCTCAGCGGCGGCGGTCGCAGTATAGGCGGGCTCACCTGTGCGATCGATCCTCGCTTTGAGAATGCACGCCAGGGTCGCTTCATTAACGCAGCTGAGTGCAACGATCGCAACGACGCTGGCGCTGTCGTGAGCTTCCTGCGAGGTCGCGGCTTCAACTCGCGCCTGGTCTACCGCAACTTTAGATACCGCTAAAGCGGCTCGCCCCTGGGGGTATTGATGCCATTACACAACGGGGAGGCAATTACTGCCTCCCCGTTTTTTGGTGTGCCCATTTGAGCTACCCCCCTACTTGCTCCACAATTTCGCTACAATAGCCATCTCCAGCATCTACTTCCTTGAACTTATTGCTAATGGCTGCCGCAAAGGAATAGATCGTGGTGAAATTTCAGTCGTTACCCTGGGATAAAGCCGCTGCCGTGTTGGAGGCAGAAAACCGGGCCGTTTGGGATCAGTTAACTGGACAGTTTGAGGCAGCGCCAGAATCGCGCGATCGCCTTGGCAGAGAAGTTTTCAACTTAGCGATTGATAAGATAGACCACTGGCAGCAGAGGCATGCAGCCAGCCAGGGTAATGTGTCTGCTGAGCGATCGCGACAGGAACTAGGCAATGGGCTGAACTGGGCGGCAAGCGTCGCCCAAAATGATGGCTTTAAACCAAGCTGGGACGATGGGGCCTGGGGTGATGCGATCGCTCCACCTGCCGCCTTAACCACCGTAGGGTTTGGCTGGCTGGGAACAACCCCTTCGGCAACAACCCCTTCGGCAACAACCCCTTCGGCAACAACACCGATAGAAACAGCGCCGACAGGAATTGCTACCCACCTGATGGTCTGCGCTTGTTCGGGCTGCCGGGGCAGAGCCAGTAGCGGATTGCTGGCGGCGGCGGGCACTACAGCCCCCACTGGCGATTTTCGGGTAGATGCGTTGCTGAGTGGTACTCGGTTCGGTACCAGCGGCGGGGCCGATGTCACCTTTAGCTTTGTGAATGGTTTGACGGCGGCATCCTACCAGGGTGGCTATGGTGAAGTGGTCTCTGAACTCAGCGACACCATTAAGACCAGCGTTCGCACGATTCTCAAGAGTTATATCGAGCCGCTGGTGGGGCTGACCTTTACCGAAGTGACGGAGTCGATCGGTACCTACGGCCAGATGCGGCTGATGTTTTCGGATGCAGGTGGTCAAGATGCTTACGCCTATGCCTTTTATCCAGAGGCAGACGATGCCTACAACCAGGCTGAGGTCAACAGCATCGCTAGCGATATTTACCTGAGCGATCGCTACCAAAACCCAGCGGTTGACCCGTTCAACAATTTTGCCTCTGGCCCCGGTAGCCACGGGTTTACCACGCTGATTCACGAAATTGGTCATGCCCTGGGCTTAAAGCATCCTGGCAACTATAATTCTGGCCCCGGCGGTGCTGCCCCCCCCTACCTGCCCAGCAGTCTGGACAATCTGCACAACACGGTGATGACCTACAACCTCGGGGGCAGTTCTCCGACGACGTTGATGCCGTTTGATATCGCCGCCCTACAGTACATGTACGGGGCTAAAAGCGTTAACGCAGGCCAGACAACCTATGCTTTTACCAGTACCCATGCCTTCAGCACCAGCGACGGCACAACCTGGGGTGGACCATTATCCCAGCGACTCACATTAGTTGATAGCGGCGGGGTAGACACCCTAAATCTGTCGGAGCTGCCGTTTACGCCAACGGGCTACTACATTGATCTGCGATCGGGCGGCGGTATCGCTGACCAACGTGACCTCAATAGCGTGACGGCCAATGCCAGCAAAGGCACGCGCTTCAGCCTTGACACCACCCTTGAGCGGGTAATCAACTCCTCTAGCGACGATACGATCGTAGCCAATGGGGCGGCTAACGTATTTGGGGGCTACGGCCTAGCCACAGCAACGGGGAACGACACAATTGAGGGGGCAGATAGTCTTGATCAGCTTGATCTGTCTGCCTTTGCTGCGACCAGTGTAGGGCGAACCGAGGTGGGCAGCGATTTGGTTTTAGACTTGGGGGCTGAGCGATCGATTACCCTCAAAGACTATTATGCCGTTGCAGCCAGCGATCGCATCGCGCTCCAGTTTGCCGAGGTGCCAGCCCCTACCTTGGCCATTGCCGCTACCGATGCCCGCCAGGCTGAGGGCAATGCTGATACCACGGCGTTTACCTTTACCATCAAGCGATCGGGCCATCTCGATGGAGCCACTACCGTGAACTGGGCGGTTAGCGGCACGGGGGCTAACCCGGCTAGTGCCAGCGATTTTGCCAGCGGCGCACTGCCCAGCGGCACCGCTACTTTTGCAGCGCAAGAAATTGAGCAGGCTATTGCCGTCAACGTGAGGGGCGACCTGGTGGCTGAGGCCGATGAGACATTTGCCGTGACCCTCTCAAACCCCAGCGACGGGGCAACCCTAACTACCGCCACCGCTACGGGCACTATTCTCAACGATGATGTCAAATCGACCTTTGCCAACAGTCAGGCCATTGCTATTCGCGATCGCGGCGGTAGTCACCCGTACCCATCTGCGATTGAGGTTTCAGCGTTGCAGGGGCACCTCAGCGACGTGCAGGTGACGCTGAAAGCGATCGACCACACCTGGCCCGACGACATTGACATTTTGCTGGTGGGACCAACTGGCGCTAAAACGCTGCTGATGTCTGATGTGGGTGGGGCTAGCGACATCGCCAATGTCACCCTCAGCTTTGATGCGGCGGCTACCGCAGCGCTGCCCGACTCAACTCGACTGCTGAGCGGTACCTACC
>NZ_JADEXE010000199.1 GCF_015207265.1 Nodosilinea sp. LEGE 07298
AGGGACAACTGTTTAGGGCCAACGTGGGGAGCAATCTGTGTCTGATTCGCTGAGTTTAACCGCCTACGATCTCTGGAAAACCTACGGCGATGAGGCGGTGGTGCAGGGCATTAGCTTTACCCTGGCACCGGGTGAGATCGTGGGCCTATTGGGGCCAAACGGGGCGGGCAAAACCACCACCGTCGGCATGCTGTTTGGCACCGTTATTCCCACCAAAGGGTTTGTGCAGTTTGGCCCGTGGCAGCTGCCGGGGCAGGGGCAGCTGGCCCGCGCCCAGATGGGTATTGTCACCCAGGAAGACAACCTCGACCCCGACTTTACGGTGTTCAACAACCTCACCCACTTTGCCCACCATTACCGCATTACTGGGGCGGCGGCGCGGCAGCGGGCGGGAGAATTGCTGGCCCTAGTCAACCTGGAGCACCGAGCCGACGCCCAGGTGGACGAACTCTCGGGCGGCATGAAGCGGCGGCTGGTGCTGGCCCGCGCCCTGCTAAATGCGCCCAAAATTGTCTTTTTAGACGAACCCACCACCGGCCTCGACCCCGACGCCCGCCAGGATTTTTGGCGGCTGGTGCAGCACCTCAAGGCTAGCGGCTGCGGTATTTTGCTGACCACCCATTATATGGATGAGGCGCAGCGGCTGTGCGATCGCCTGCTGCTGCTCCAGGCGGGCAAAGTGATCGACGAGGGCACCCCCGCCGACCTGGTGGCTCGCGTGATTGGTCGAGAGATTGCAGAAGTGGAAGGGGTCAACCCCGATCGAATCAAAGCCCTGGCTGCCCAGCACAGGGCCTGGTACCGCGCCTTTGGCAGTGGCTACCTGATTACCCTGCCCGACGGAGACCCTGAAGCGGTGTGGAACCAGATTGAGACCTACCACCCCACTCGCCTGCTCAGGCGACCCGCCAATTTAGAAGACGTCTTTCTACGACTCACCGGGAGCGTGCTGGAATGAAGCTAATTACCGCTACCCCGTGGGGGGTGTATTCGGTCTGGTGGCGGCACTTTCAGGTGTATCGCAGCACCTGGCTGGTAAACTTTCTGCCGCCGATTTCGGAGCCGATTGTGTATTTGCTGGCCTTTGGCTACGGCCTTACCCCTCTGGTGGGCGATGTGGAATATCTGGGGCAAATGGTTGCCTATCCGCAGTTTTTAGCGCCGGGGATGATTGCGATCGGGGTGCTGTTTCAATCGTTTTTTGAAGGGGCCTACAGCAGCTTCATTCGGCTCAATTTTCAGAAAACCTGGCAGGCGCTGCTAACAGCTCCGCTGAGCTATACCGATGTGTTTTTGGGCGACTGGTTTTGGGCGGCGACTAAGGGCAGCATTGCCGGAACGCTGACCGGACTAGTGGCGGTAATAGCCAACCTCTACGACCTCTCTAGCCTAGTGCTGTCGCTGCCGCTGATTGTGCTCGGCAGCCTGCTGTTTGGAGCCTTTGGCCTGCTGGTGGCCGGGGCGGTCAACAAGGTCGATCAGGTGAATGTGCCGATTTTTCTAATCGTTATTCCCATGTTTACCCTCTGCGGCACCTACTTTCCGCGTGATACGCTGCCGCCGCTGCTGGCCCGCTTTGCCAGTCTTCTCCCCCTGGCGGCCCTGGTGGATCTGCTGCGCTGGCCTCTGGGTCTTCCTCCCTGGTGGCCCCTGCTGCTGCTCTGGCTGATCGGGTGGATGGTGGTGATGGCGCGGCTGGCTGCCCTGCGCATTTATCCCAGGTTGTTTAGCTAACAACATCCTCGAAGAAGCGCTTCTATACGGCTTTCTGTAGATGAAAACTGGAGCCAGGGCGCATTTTTGAGCGAAAAATAACAGATTTCCTGGTTTGTGCTGTGATATGGTGCAGGCTTCCATTTTTAGCATCAATTTCTGCAATTTTTGGTGTAGGAGTCGGCGACCATGGGACAAATTCAATCTACAGCTTTGACAGCATTGGGGTTGGTTGTATTTTCGAGTATTGATCTCTCGGCTAAAAATGTAATGGCGATAGAGACTCCAGACGCGGCGATCGCCCTTGAGACCAGCAATTCAGGGCTCAGCAACTCCACCGTAGTTGACCTAAATGATCTGACGGCCAATCCGGGTAACTACGACTTCTTTACCTTTAGGCCCAATCTAGAAAAGCTGATTCTCTCCGGTGCTGCCGATACCGAGCACGTTAGCATTCTGTGGTATACCATCCCCGATGGCAGTGTGGGATTGCACTATCACTCTATGACTGAGTCAGTCTATGTGATCGATGGCACCCAGACCGACGATAAGGGGGTGTACCCAACCGGATCGCTCTACTTCAACCCGCCCGGCAGCGGCCACGAAGTTTCAAATAGTACCGGCTTCTTTATTCTGGCCTACGCCTCGCCGCCAGATTTTGCCAATACCGATCTGATCGAAGCCTACACCCCGGTGCAAATTGATACCGCTGCCCCTAATTTTGAGACGGTGTATCCCTTCGAAGATGTTCAAGATGGCGTCTCAATATACCCAGCCCCGCTCGATCCAGCGGGTGGCATGAGTTCCCAATTCATCAAAAGCACATCCTTAGAAAGCTACGAGTACACCGGCAATTATCTGCTGGTGCTGGAGGGCAGCTGCACAATCGATGGCACTAGCTTTGATTCAGATATGCTGGTTGTCGCCACTACCGTTGAGACGCAGTCCTACCAAGTCAGCGCCGTTGCGGAGGGCCGCTGTCTAGCTCTAGGGCTATCGTTTTAAGCGGGTCGAATGCAGATTCAGTTAGCCTGCCTGCTTTCTAGTAACTGGGGTGGGCGATCGTGAAGCGATCGCCCACCTGCCGATTCTGTCCCAGTAGCTCAACCCTTCTCAAGGGTTGGGCAACAAAACGGTGAGCGGTTACAACAGATACATAGTATTCCTCAGCGGCTCTATCCTATGTCGTCACCTGCATCTCAACCCGGCTGCCCGATTACCGACCTGGTTAGCCAGTGCATTCAAGCCCGCATCATTACCCAAGTGCAGTACCAGGAGCTAACCGCTCTGGTGCTGGCCGATGGCACTGTCGATGAGAGCGAGCGCAAGCAGGTCAACCGCCTGTTCGATGCAATTCAGGTAGGGCGGGTGAAGATTTTGGACTGAGGGGCTTGAGAGTTCACGCTCTCACCCCCCTCAGTGCTCTTCTTAGTCGGTGATTCGCCCGGTCAGCGGTGAACTAGCGATCGCCTTCCCCTGTACCGGAATGCGCCCGGCGCTGTAGGCGAGGCGGCCGGCCAGGGTAGCGAGGCCCATGGCGCGGCCCATGGCGATCGGGTTGGCGGCTTTGGCGATCGCAGTATTGATCAGCAGCGCGTCGGCACCCATTTCCATCGCTTCGGCGGCTTCACTCGGGGTGCCAATGCCCGCATCGACCACCACGGGCACCGTGGCATTTTCAATAATGATTTGAATGTTGGCGGCGTTGCGAATGCCCTGGCCCGACCCAATCGGTGACCCCAGAGGCATGACGGTGGCACAACCAATATCTTCGAGGCGCTGGGCCAATAGCGGGTCGGCGTTGATATAGGGCAGCACCGCAAAGCCTTCTTTGACCAGCTGCTCGGCGGCTTCTAAGGTACCGATTGGGTCGGGCAGCAGGTACTTGGCATCGGGAATGACTTCGAGCTTGACGAAGTTGTTGTCTTCCTGGCCCAGCAGCTTGGCCATTTCGCGGCCCAGGCGAGCCACGCGAATGGCTTCCTCGGCGGTTTTGCAGCCTGCCGTGTTGGGCAGCATCCAAATTTTTGACCAGTCGAGGGCGTCGGCCAGCCCCTCGTGGCCGGGAGCATTGGTCTGCACCCGCCGCACCGCCACGGTGACAATTTCGCAGCCGCTGGCAGCAATGCTCTGGCGCATGGTGGCAAAGTCGTCGTACTTGCCGGTGCCGGTCATCAGGCGCGATGAAAACGTGCGTCCGGCGATCGTCAAAGGCGAGTCGCCGGGGACGGGAGCCAAATTAGTATCTAGCGCGGGGGGAGTAGCGGAGGCAACATCGGTGAAGGTCATAGCCTGAGGGGGTGAAGACAGCATAGAAGGGGTGGAAAGGGTTGGCCTAGCGGGGTGGAAGCGCCGCCAGGAAAACGGCTCTAGTTGGGCATCCCCGTGGCCCAGTACGGACTGGGCCACCAGCTGGGCGGTAATTGGGGCGAGCAAAATGCCGTTGCGGTAGTGGCCAGTAGCCAGGGTGAGATTGGCGGCGGGGCCAGGGCCAAGAATAGGCCACTCGTCGGGGGTAGTGGGCCGATAGCCCCACCAGGTTTCGTCAAGGGAAAAGTCGGCCAGCTGGGGCAGCAGGGCGATCGCATTCCCCAGCAGCTGGGTTACCCCCCCAGCGGTGTTGTGGGGCGCAAAGCCTACGTCTTGGCTAGTGGCCCCCAGCACAATGCGGCCATCGCGGCGGGGCACGATGTAGATGTCTTCGCCAAACAGCACTCGCTGCAATGGCTGAAACGTGCCAGAGCCGGAGGGCACCCGCAGGCTGGCCATTTCGCCCTTTTTGGGAAACACCGGCAGGGGCAGCAGCTCGTGAGCCCAGGCCCCAGTCGCCAGCACCACGTGGTCGGCGCTGAAGTCGCCCGCATTGGCGGTACAGACTCGCTCAACTCGGCCCTGGCGCTGCTGTAGAGCGATCGCCCCGGTGCCCTCGTGCAGGGTAACGCCCAGGTCGATCGCCGCCTGCCGCAGAGCCTGAGTCAGCAGCCGATTGTCAATTTGGCCCTCGTCGGGGTACCAAAATGCACCCTGAACGGTGTCGCTCAGGCCGGGCTGGTAGTAGCCCAGGGTGGCTGCGCTCAGCCATTCCCCAGTGGAACTGTCAGGAACAACGTCGGGAACGGTTCGACGTGGAGCCAAAATGCCGCAGGGCCAGTAGCCCACCGACTGCCCAGTCAGCGCTTCCAACTTGCTGACCCAGGTGGGATAAAGACTGAGGCTGTCGAGGCATAGATCGAGCAGGGGGCCGGGCTGCAACCCCTCAGCCTGAGGAGCCAGCATGCCAGCGGCGGCGTGGCTGGCGGCCTGGGCAAAATTGCGGCTGAGCACGGCGACCGTGGCTCCCTGCTGTCGTAGCTCTAGCGCGATCGCCAGGCCAATAACGCCGCCGCCCACCACCAGGACGTCGCTTCCCTGATTTACCATGCCGTTTAACTCAAGTGCTCAATGCCATTTTAAGCTACTTGAGGCTGCCCCGGCCGAAGCTGAGTCGCTTCAGTACCATCACTAGGCCGCTACCAAAGCGCAGGAATCGAGTCCAAATCGGGGTCGGGGGCTGGGCGTGTCACCTCACTGGGTTGTACCAGCCCCGGCTGAATTGGGGCAATATCCCCAGTTGTGGTGGGGAACGTGGTGGCCCCACCCGTGCGTGGAATCACATTGCCAGGCGCGGGCGTAGCGGTGCCCGTGGTGCCCGTCGTGTTGGTTGGAGAAATCACAGCGCGATCGCCAGGGGGTACGGTGCCCTGGTTACCGAATACGCTATCGCCCGTGGCCGAAATGCCGTTAGTGCCCACTTCGCTCTGGCGCTGCACTAGTTGCCCGGCCTGCTCTATGGGAACGCTGCCCAGGTCGCCGCCATTGTCTTGACCGGTGGTGGTGGGCTGGCTAGAGATCCGGGCTCCCTCAGCGCTGTCATCAACGCGATCGCTCCAAAGCCGATTTACCCCGCCCGCCAGCATCACCACAATGGCCGCCAGAATACCGCCAATAACAAAGCGATTCATAGCTTTCCTCACCCATACCTATGGCTTATCATCGCGCAAATTGCCCCAATTTGACACAGGCAGCCACATTTTGCCTGACATCGCCCGCTAGGCCGGTTGAATAATCACGACCTCAAGCTTGAGATCGTTGAAATCGTCAAGAGAGTCTTGATCTTCAAAGGCAACGTCATAGCGATTGCCGTTGGCAAAGCGAGTGCGCTTGACCCTAACGCCAAAGGCATCGCGCCAGGGACTACTGACGGTCAAACGATTGTCGCCATCAAAGTAATAGGTAAACACGTCCGCTGCCGGCGGAAACGAATACCAGCGAGTGGGGTCATTGTTGGTCACTTCCCGCCGCAGCTCCGATTCGGGGGGGAGCTGGTTGATGGGGCGAGGGCCAGCGTTTTCTTGGTACACCCGCATGCGCTGGCGAAACAACGCATCGCCACCGTAGATGCGATACCACACCTGGTGGGGCGTCGTAGTGTTGTTGGTGTAAACCGAGTAGGCGGTCGCCGTTGGCATCGTCACAACCTCATACTCGCGCACCAGACCACCCAGGGGCGGAGCCTGCTGGGCGGGAGTTCGCAGCCCCAGCGGCACAGCCAAACATAAGACTGCCCCGAGGGCCACAATGAAACCGTAGACTATACCGCGCCGCTTCATGCTCTCAGCCACCAGGAGGGATTTGCCCAAAGAATACCGCAGATTTTTCGGTTGAGAACGCAAAAACAGCAGGTTATGGGGGAATTCCCCGAGCACGTTCCCCCATATAGAAATCGCCTTCTTGGCACTAGATCATGTTGGAACCCGCCAGGAAGTTTTGCTCTACTTCGCTGGCGTCAAAGGCCTGGTTGTATACCGCCACCAGGTCGAGACTGCCCAGCCATGACCGACTGCCATCTAGCTCGCTGCCCAGTGCAAAGCGATAATTCGCATCCCAGTTCGAGAAGCTGCCGGTGATGGTATCGGTGGTCACGAGTTGGTTGTCGACGTACAAGAAGGCGTCGCCATCGGCTTCACGGCTGTAGATCACGTGAGTGAGGTCGGTACTTACCCAACTCTCCGGCGAGGTGAGCATTTTATTCAGGCCGTTGTTGCCGGTGGTCGTCGTGCGCAGTCGCACGTTGTAGTCATCCCCGTCCTGGCCCAAGGTCACATTGCGATTGACAGTGTCTTTAGACAACGTCGCAATTCGGGCCGGGCCACTCTGGGTGGTGTTGGCGGGGGCGAGCCATGCTTCCAGGGTAATTTCTTGGGTTGCGGTGATGCTGCTGAACAGTTTACTGGCTGGCTGCAGAGAGGTAATCAGAGTGGCGGCGGTAAGATTCAGTACGCCATTGCCCCAGGTCACATTCCCCAGGTTGCTAATCTCCAGGTTTAGCGGTGTACCCACCCCGGAGACATCGAATACAGTGCTGCCGCTGCCTTCGTCAAAGGTGTACAGACTCAGCAACCCTGCCGTCACGCGGGTGCTGGGCGGTAGGCCGGGCAGGACACTGACGGTCACATTTGCGGTATCGGTGCCGCCTGAGCTATCGACGATAGTGTATGTAAACCTGTCGGTGCCGGTAAAGCCAGGGTTAGGGGTGTAGGCAATAAAATCGTCGTAACTGTCGTTGGGGGTGCCATTGTCGTTGATAGAAATAGTCCCATTCTCGGCAGTACCAGGGGCAACAAGGGTAAACGCAATGCCCGCAGAAATATCGTCGTTGGCTAGAACAGAAATGTTGATTGAGGTGTCCAATGTCGTGGATGCGCGATCGGCGATCGCATCGAAGACCAGGTTGACTGGAGCATCGGTGCTGTCAAAATAGGTTTGCAGAGCGTCAAACCACCGCTGAGCCATTTTGGCTTCGCCGGTCTGGTTGGGATGAATGCCATCGTAGGTATCGGCAAACGGGTTGAAGCCTGTATTTTGGTCGACCCGAATGACACGGGAGGTGGCGGTGTCTTTATCTGCAACCAACGCTGGGATGGCGCTGTTGAGATCATTTATGCGCTGATTTGCGCTACTACCCGTTGTAGGAATAAGCTGAGCAACAAAAACGGTTACGTTCGGGTTGTCTTGCCTCAGAATATCGATAACCTGACTTAGCTCATTGACCGTGCTGGCCGTCGAGTTGCTTTGGAGAGCATCATTAGAACCAAGGTGAACCAGGGCAATATCAGGGGTATAGCCGAGCAACCAGTCTGCCAGATCTCCCTCTCCACTACGGCCATTAATAATTTCATCGGTTCGCCAGCCCCAGTGACCCTCATGATCGGGATCAAAACTTGGGTCTGGGAAGAAAGTATTATCCTTGGTTCGATTCTCAGAACCTACAAAATCGATACTATACCCAGCCTGAGTGAGCAGATTCCATAGGTCTCTGCGAAAGGAGTTAAGCCCTGGCGCTGCCTGAGTTATAGAGTTGCCAATAGTAACTATGTTGACTGGATTTTCCATGGAGATAATATGGATATAGTGCGAACGATCTAGAGGTTTTTACATAAACTTCAAGCTGTCTTTGGGCTTCGCAATAGCAGTTTTAATCAGCTATTGCAGATTCACTTTAAGCGTCGTTGACCACGCCCTTAAACCCGTGCGGAAGAAATGGGTGTTCGAGGTGGATGGACGTTAACTAAGGCAGAGGAATGGCCTAACGGCTCAGGCTAAGCCAAATTCCTGCAGGGCCGGGAAAAAGTTTTTATTCTCGTGGTTCGAGCGGCTGAGCTTAATTAGGGCAAACCGTTGCAGTGGCATGAGGGTAGCCCACTGCTCTGGGGTGATTGATACTCCAGCTTCCCGCGCTTTTTCCTCAACCTCGGTGGTGATGGCGGTAGTGTTCAGCCACTCTGGCTGGGGATCTATGGGCAGATCCTTGGCGGCCACGTGGCAGCGATCGCGAATTAGCTGAGCCAGCCAGGTACGATAGGCCTGCACGTCCTCTGGGGTTTGACAGGGGCGCTGGGTGAGCTGCGATCGCTCATCTTGGTCAAACTGGCTCCACTGGGGCAGCTTTAGCTTGATGCCGCAGGTATCGAGCTTGTAGCGCACCTGCATGGGAATGCAGCGCAGCGAATCGACAAAGTCAGACTCAAACTCAAAAAAGATGGGCTCATCCGCTGCGGGTACTGCGGCCAAATCGCGTCTTGAAGAATGGGTGGATGTCATAGCGCCTCTACATAAACCCTTACAACATAAACCCTTACAACGTAGCTAATAGGCAGCCCGCTAAGCTAGCACAGCTAGTCGCAGATGGTGATCAATGCGAGCATTTATAGCTGTGGCCAGTCTGGTTAAGACAGGTCTCCTATGAACGTTCATAGGGTTTCTGGATGTCCCAACCAACGTGACTATGGCTATAGCTCTAGAACTCCGACTGCCTTGAGCGTTTACCGAAGGAGCCGTTCGGAATTAATCTACCGAATTGTTGATTAACGGAGCGAAGAGGCGCTGATTGCCATTCAGGGGGCGCTGATCATGGCGCGGGGGTTAAACGATCCGGCTGTGTTTGAGCGCACCATGCAGCGCCTACCCGAGCAGCTTTGCCGCTAGGTTTCGGCGTTAGGCGTTAGCACCGTCTGGATTTCGGTAGTGGCGCTGAGTAGGCGGTGGACGGGGCAGCGATCGCCGATTTCCCGCAGGCGATCGCGCTGCTCGTCGCTCAAATCGCCCACCAGAGTGAGGTAAGCCGTAATCACTGACTGCTTGTCTACAGTATTCAACTCTGCCGCCACGTAAACATTTTCGACGGGCCAGCCCTTGCGTTCGGCATACATTTTGATGGTGATCGCCTTGCAGCTGCCCAATCCGGCCAGCAGCAGTTCAGTCGGGGTTGGCCCCAGGTCGTCGCCACCCAGGGTGATGGGCTCGTCGGCGATTAGCTCAAACTGGCGGATGGCGATGTCTTGGCCGTAGCGCGACGCATTTGACGAAACTTGAACTGAGGTCATACAAATCTCCATTCAGCCTGGAGCATCGGTAGGGTATAGCTAAAAACCCGGTTTCTTCGTCGCAGCTCTAACGGTATGACTTGCATTCTGGACGAGAAACCGGATTTCGATAACGGCGTTTTAGAGGGCGATCGCAGGCGACACCACGCCCGAGCTAATGTGCACTGAGTCTGGGTCAGCCCAGAGTACCAGTTTGGGGTCGTAGGGGCTGTTGAGGTAGGTATGCCGGGGCAAAATCCGCAGCGAAAGACCCTGTAACCCACTGGCGGTGTACTCCATTTCGAGGGCGTAGATGCTTCTGCCCTGGTCATCTTGGCCCTGGTAGGCCATCGGCACCGCCAGCCCAGAGTGAATTTCGCCGTCGATGGCGACGGTGCCCTGGTATAGCTCGACCTGCACATCGTCAGGGGTGAGGGCACCGAGACGAATGGCGGCTGTTACCTTAAAGGATTGGTTTACCCGTAGATCGGTGGTTTCGGAAATAGCCACTTCCTCAAAGCGCACCTCGTACCACCGCTCCGTGATCCGCGCCTGCCAGGCGGCTAGTTCTTTGCCGGGGCCGTAGTCGTTGGCAGATAGCGTATGGGCGCGATCGCTGGCCGCAAAATACCCCTGATTGGCATAGTCTTTTACCATACGAGCGGTGTTGAACTGGGGCGTATTGAGGTAGATAGCCTCTTTCATTTTGGCCACCCAGCCGCGCGGAATTTCGTCTTTGTCGCGATCGTAGAACAGAGGCACGACTTCTTTTTCCAAAATGTCGTAGAGGGCGTTGGCCTCCACATCGTCCTGGTACTCGGGGTCGTCGTAGTCTTCGCCGTGGCCGATGGGCCAGCCGGTGCGAATGTAGTCGGCTTCATCCCACCAGCCGTCGAGCACGCTGAGGTTGGGCAGCCCGTTCATGGCGGCTTTCATGCCGCTGGTGCCCGAGGCCTCACGGGGGCGGCGGGGGTTGTTGAGCCACACGTCGCAGCCCGCCACCATATCGCGGGCCACGTGAATGTCATAGTTGGGCACAAACACAATTGAGCGGCTCAGCCCTTCATCGCGAGTGAAGTGTATGATGCTGCGAATTAAATCTTTGCCGGGAATGTCTTTGGGGTGGGCCTTACCGGCAATCACAAACTGCACCCGGCGACCGCTACCATTGCCGGTAATGATCTTGCGAATGCGCTCCAGGTCATGCAAAAACAGGGTGGCCCGCTTGTAGGTAGCAAAGCGGCGGGCAAAGCCAATGGTGAGCACAAAGGGATCGAGGCACTCTTGGGCCTCGGTCAGTTCGCGGGCCGAACCGCCGCGCTCGCGCGTACTCTTGGCCAGGCGATCGCGCACGGCAACCACCAGCTGCGATCGGCATAGCTCGTGGTTGCGCCACAGCTCGTCGTCAGGAATGGCGTGTACCCGCTCCCACAGCGATGCGCCGGGGCTAGACTGAGCCCAGCTAGGGCCGAGGTAGCGATCGTAGAGGGCCTGGGTCGACTTAGCGACACAGCTGCGGGCATGTACCCCATTGGTAATAGCGGTAATCGGTACCTCGCTCTGGGGCAGCCCGGTCCACAATTCACCAAACATAGCCCGCGACACCTCAGCGTGCAGCTGGCTCACCCCGTTAATAAACGTTGCCGTTTTGATCGCCAGTACCGCCATGCTAAACGGGGCCGAAAAATCCCCCGTATCGGTACGGCCCAGGGCCAAAAATTCGGCATCGCCGAGGCCAAAGCGCTGGCGGTAGTGGCCCAGGTAGTGCAGCACCTTATCGGGTGGAAACAGGTCGATCCCGGCGGGTACCGGGGTGTGGGTGGTGAACATCTGGCTGGTTTGAGCGACCTGTAGGGCTTCGGCAAAGCTCAACCCGTCATCTTCGATAAAAGCGCGCATGCGCTCCAGGGCCATAAAGGCCGAGTGGCCCTCGTTCATGTGGTAGGCCGTCGGCGCTAGCCCTAGGGCTTTGAGCATGCGAATGCCGCCAATCCCCAGCATGATCTCCTGGTGAATGCGCATGTCAATGTCGCCGCCGTAGAGGCGATCGCAGATGTCCTGGTCGTACTGGCTGTTAGGCTCAATGTTGGTATCGAGCAGGTACAGCGGCACTGTGCCCACCTGCACTCGCCACACCCGCGCGCACACCGTGCGGCCAGGATACTCCACATCAACCCTCAGCTCTTTACCGTTGGCATCGCGCTCCAGGTGCAGCGGCATATTGTAAAAATCGTTGATTGGGTAGCGCTCCTGCTGCCAACCGTCAGCGTTCAGGTACTGGGCAAAGTAGCCCTCCTGATACAGCAGCCCCACCGCCACCAGGGGCAGCCCCAGATCGCTGGCCGACTTGAGATGGTCCCCGGCCAGTACCCCCAACCCGCCCGAGTAAACCGGCATACAGGTAGTGAGGCCAAACTCCATTGAAAAATAGGCATAGCACTCGCCTGCGACGGGCGCTTTACGGTGCTTTTTATACCAGTCGCGATCGCGCAAATAGTCCTCCAGCCGCTGGGCGGCCCGGTCCATTTGGGCCAAAAATCCTGCATCTTCAGCAATTTCATTCAGCCGCGCCTGGCTAATCGTACCCAGCATCAGCACCGGGTTGTAGCGGCTCGACTCCCACAGGTCTGCGTCCAATCGCCGAAACAGGTCTACCATCTCCACATCCCAGTCCCAGTGAAGGTTGTAGGCCAGGGTGCGTAGCGCCTCTAGCCGCTGGGGCAGGGCAGGCGTAACGTTGAAGGTGCGAATTGGGCGCATAGGTCGAGCTTAATTTTTGTATAGAGCCATTCTGCCCTTGATTGAGCCTTTGGCAGGCACCTAGCCACGGCTTGTAACACTCCCTGTCAGCGACACCACGGGTTAACCCTCCTGTGAAGTAATGAGATCCCTATCCGAAGACGTAGCTTAGTGCGATCGCCTCAGGGAATAATAAATAGGTAAGGAGATCGTAAAATCGCCGTAGAGGACATGACCATGACGCAGGATAGAAAAACCCAGGGACGCGGAGCCGGCTTAGACAAAAGCGATCGCCCCGATGTCGAGTTTGATCAGTGGGCTACCGCCGTCCGCCAGCAAATGGTCGCCGCCCTTAAGCGCCGTGGCAATAGCTAAGCCTAAGGACAAATAGTAGGCCCTCAGGGGGCAAGGTACAGGGTATGCGGCAAACCTCGCCCCCCTACACC
>NZ_JADEXE010000019.1 GCF_015207265.1 Nodosilinea sp. LEGE 07298
CGTGCAGTCGTTCTTCGAAAGGCGACCACTGCTACAGCGCTCATGAACGGGGGTGCTGACCTTCTCTCAGACCCTGCAATCCGCCAATCTAGCTGTCGCGTCACCTCTATGTACTTGACATTTGATACCGAGCGCAAACAGGCCGAAGAAGCCCTCCGCGTTGCCGAAGAAAACTATCGCAGCATCTTTGAAAATGCCCTCGAAGGAATTTTCCAATCCTCCCCAGAGGGCTACTTCATCAGGGTCAATCCAGCCCTGGCGAAGATTTACGGCTACGACTCGCCCCACGACATGATCCAAAGCATTACCAATATTTCAAAACAGCTCTATGTGGATGCAGAAAGACGGGCAGAATTCATCACCGCCATTGAAAAGCACGGCACCATCAAAGATTTTGAATACCGTGGCTACTGCAAAAATGGCAGCATTATCTGGACTCAAATTGATGCCCGTGCGGTCACCGATGGCAATGGCAGAGTGATCTACTACGAAGGCATTGTGCAGGATATTACTGAACGTAAGCAGCAAGAAGAGTCTTGGAAGCAGCAGTTACAGGAATTACAGATCGAAATTGACCATAAGCAGCGGGCGCGTCAAGTCGCTGAAATCAGCTCAACGGACTATTTTCAGAAGTTGATGGCCGAAGCCGATAATTTAAGAAATTTTAATAATGAGTGGAGTTAACCCATGGCCGAAGTTGTATTAGTGCATTCCTTTCGCGGTGGTACCGGAAAATCTAACACCACCGCCAATTTAGCGACCACGATCGCCCGCACGGGCAAACGGGTGGCGGTGATCGACACTGATATTCAATCCCCTGGTATTCACGTGTTGTTTGGTATGGAACAGGTCGATTCCCAAACCACGCTCAACCAATATTTGTGGGGCAACTGTTCTGTAGAAGAAGTCGCCCATGATGTCAGCCCCGATGAGGTGAAACAGAATGGGGGAAAGGTGTTTTTACTGCCGTCGAGTAGTGATGCGGGTGATATTACCCGAATCTTGCACGAAGGGTATGACGTGCGTCTATTGAAAAAAGGCTTTGCCAGCCTGATCAAAACTCTCACCCTGGACTATGTCTTTGTGGATAGCCATCCAGGGCTGAATGAAGAAACCCTGCTCTGCATCGCGGTTGCCAACACGCTGATCGTGATTTTGCGCCCCGACCGTCAAGACTTTCAGGGCACTGCCGTGATGGTGGATTTAGCCCAAAAGCTCAAGGTGCCCAGAATTTTGATGGTGGTGAACCGGGTGATGCAAAATTCTGACCCGGAGATGGTGCGCCAACAACTGGAAGCCAAATATGAGGTGCCCGTCGTCGGGGTGTTGCCCAACTGCGACGAGATGATGCAACTCGCCAGTAGCGATCTGTTCTCCCTGCGATATCCCGACCATTCCCTGACCCAGATTTACCACCAGGTGGCCGATAAAGTTATGACCACCTAAGCCCTTTCGCAATACTGGCTCAGCCATGAAAGTTTCCCCCCACAAGTCCCAACTACCTCAATTAACCCTAGGCACCCAAGTGCGTCAGGAATTACAGCCTGCTCGGCTTATTCCCACGCTGACAGCAGGGTTGATTACGGGAGTTCTGCTGGTGATTTATGCCATTTCAATGGCGGCGCTGATCTTTACGGGTCCCCTAGCAGAGTTTATTTCCGTAGGTATTGGTTTAACGCTGTTTGCCGCGATCGTGACCGCCGTGGTTGTGGCGTTGACTAACTCAATGCCAGGAATTGTGACCATGCCCCAAGATTCCCTAGCGATCATTCTGGCGATCATGGCTGGGGCCATTGCCGCTCAACTTCCAGCCTCTGATGCGGCTCTATTACCAACGGTCATTATGGGCCTGGCGATCGCGACCGGCATCGTCGGCATTGTCTACTTTTTAATCGGCTCCTTCAAACTCGGCAATTTAATTCGGTTTATTCCCTATCCGGTCGTGGGCGGCTTTTTGGCAGGCACGGGTTACCTACTGGCCCAGGGTGCCTTCAACGTGATGACAGACCAGTTCTTTAACCTGGCAAATTTACCCGCTTTGCTGGCTCCAGCAATGGCTGTGCGTTGGCTACCGGGTTGCGCGACTGGCTTGGCTTTAGTTCTGTTGCTGAGACGCTATCACAGTGTATTTATTTTGCCAGGCGTCATCGTTGGCGGCACTCTCGTCTTTTACTTAACCCTCTGGCTCACCCAAACCCCCATCAGCAGCGCTCAAAACTTGGGGTTGCTGTTTGGCGCTTTCCCGGAAGGTGGACTGTGGCGACCTTTGCACTGGTCAATGCTAACTCAAGTCAATTGGGCACTCATTTTGGGGCAGGTCGATAAAATTGCCACCGTAGTACTGTTATCCGTGATTGCCCTTTTACTCAACGTGTCGGGCATTGAGCTGGCTGCTCGTCAAGATATCGACCTAAATCAAGAACTGCGATCAGCCGGGATAGCCAACGTGTTGGTGGGCTTAGGCGGTGGCATTGTTAGTTTCCACTCGTTGGGGTTATCCGTTTTAAGCTGCGCCAAAATTAACGCCAAGAGCCGCCTAGTCGGTATTTTAGCCGCCATTATTTGTCTGATTACCCTCCTCATGGGCGAAACCTTGGTGACCCTGTTTCCTAAGCCGATGTTGGGCGGTATCGCTCTATTTTTAGGCTTAAGCTTTCTGGTGGAGTGGGTTTACGATGCCTGGTTTAAGCTGCCAAAAACGGACTACGGCATTGTAATTCTCATCCTCTGTGTGATTGCTACCCTGGGTTTTTTGCAAGGGGTAGGAGTCGGGTTGGCGGTGGCAATCGCTTTATTTGTCATCAGCGCTAGTCGGGTCAACGTCACCAAGTACACACTTTCCGGGGCCACCCACCAGAGCCACACGGCCCGCAGCTTACCGCAAACTCGGATTCTTCAAGAAGAAGGCGAGCAGATTTACATTCTCGATTTACAGGGGTTTCTCTTTTTTGGCACGACAAGTACTCTGCTCAATCGCATTCAAGAGCGGCTGCACGATGATCGCTTGCAACCGCTGAAGTATGTGGTGCTGAATTTTCAGGCGGTCAACGGTCTAGATTCTTCGGCGGTGCTCAGCTTTGTGAGGCTCAAGCAGCTCTTGCAGCAGCAAGATATCAAGCTGGTGCTGACCCATCTCAGCCCTGCGATTCGGACGCAGCTAAAACGCGGCGATTGTTTGTTGCCCGATGATCCGGTTTGCCAAGTCTTTCCCGATCTTGATCGCGGTTTAGAGTGGTGTGAAAACGACCTGCTGGGCGTAGTTCCCCTGCGGCGCGCCCGCACTCTGCCGCTGCTGCTTCAGCTTAACAACCTGTTTCCTCAACGCGATGTCGCCGCCGAGTTTATCGATTACCTGGAAGAATGGGACGCCGAACCAGGGGAATACATCTATCAGCGGGGTCAGCCCGCCGATACCCTTGATCTGATCGAAGTGGGGGAGGTGGCCGTGTATCTAAATGGGCAACAGGAACAAAATCATCGCATTCAAGCTCTAGGCGCAGGCAACGTGGTCGGAGCGGTAGATTTTTTCCGTTACTCAAATCACCAAACTACAGCAATCGTCGAAGCCCCCAGTACCCTCTATCGATTAACGATAGAGAGCTTCCAGCGCATGGAAAAAGAGCAACCCAAGGTGGCCACAGCGTTTCAGGCGGCGGTGATTCAAATTTTGGGCGATCGCCTCACCTATGCCTACAAAGAGATTGCCGACCTGCTGCGATCGTGATGCAGAGTATGGCTAGGTATTTGCATACTTAGCCCAAATCAGCTGTATACCTTTGTGAGTTAAACCTCACTTACAAAACCACCGGCCAGGGCTGCGAATTATCTTGTGATATTCCGGTACTGGTCGGTTTCTTGACAACTAACATCAAATCCGCTTTAGCTACCCTCGGCTTGCGTAGGGGCAAACGGTGTTTGCCAAAAAAATCCCAACTTCAGAACTAAGACTGCATACTCACCCTATATAAGCCGTATTAGCCTGCAAGGGCATAGCTTTGTTCATCCCTAACAACAAATCCAGGGTCAGATACCAAATCGGAGCAACTTCTATGAAAAAAAACCTGAGCATTGATGGCGGCTTTTGTGGATTGATGGTGACGACAATGCTGGCCAGCGCTTTTGGTTCTAGCGCGATCGCCGACCAACCCACCGTTGCCACCGTTCAAAATCTCATCGCTGGCGATCGCGCCTGCTATGTCGATATCATTGATGTGGGGGGAGTGTACTCTACAGAATATGCTGATTTTGAGATTTGCGAACAAGATTTAGTTGGTAGAGACGTGCAGCTTACCTATGAGTCGGGCACCATTACGGCTGCCTCGTGTCAGGGTGATCCGGCCTGTAGCGAAACTGAAACGGTGATGCTGATTACCCAGGCTGAAATCGTCGAGACCCCGACAGTGGGCAGTATCCATGACGTTATCGTAGGCGACAGAGCCTGTGATATTGGATTTACAGATGAAACGGGAGAACTGTGGTATCGCCAGGCGACCTTTGAAGTTTGTGATCCAGATTTAGTCGGTGACACCGCGCAATTTACCTATGAGGTGACAGAGATTGCAGCCTATGCTTGCCAGGGCGAGCCAACCTGTGAGCAAACCGATGTCGTGACTCTGATTACTGCGGTTGAGGTTCTGTCTGCCGCAGAGACCGATCCGTCAGATATCGGGGATCGAAGCCGGGTACAGGATCTTCCTGATGGCAACTATCGCTACTGGAATGCTACTACCAGCGATGTGATCGTTTCTGATGAAACGCTATTGACTACTGGCGGTACGCTGTTTCTCTTTCGCAAGCAGGACAATGCCATCAATGGGGTGTTCTCCTATGTTGGCGAAGAAGCCATCTGCGTGAGCGGCCAGGTTAACGGCAACACTGTCAGCGGCACGGCCATCCAAACCGGTCAGGGGCTTTCCGTCGTGAGTACTGGAGAATCTTTCGCGAATTTTGGCCCAAGTGAGGCTTTGTCTCTTCGCCGGGGTCGCCGGATCAGCAGTGAGCAGATCCGTTACGACAGTGCCCTTTTGAATCTAGCTGAACTCAATCGAATCAATGCCGGTACGGTCGTTCCTCCTGGAGGATGCTAGAACCCATGGCACTGGCCTCTAAAAGTATGATCCTTGATTTCTCGTCACCCAGAATCCTTGTATAGCAAGAATTCTAAAAAGCATCTCACCTTAGCAGTCCAGTGCCCAATCTGTAGGGCTGAGCCAACTTTTATCAGAGATAATCGTTCTAGTTTGCGCCTAGTTGGCTGAGTGTTTCGCTATATGCAATGGTTCCACCGCTTTAGATGGTCTCGAACTTTCAAATTCTGCCTCGGCATGATTTTGGGCACCGCGATCGCCTGTAGTCCAATCCTCAACCAGGGTTGGAAATTCGCTGCGGTTCCGGCAGCATTTGCCCAGGCCTCTACTGCGATCGCAGCCACCCCAGCCGAAAACCTAATCGATCAGGGTCGCCAAGCCTATGCCGCCCAGCGCTTCACCGAGGCCGTAGCCACCTGGGAAGAGGCCGCAACAATATTCTCCAATCAACCCCTGAACCAAGCGCTGGCTCTCAGCTATCTCACCGCCGCCTATCAACAACTCAGCCAGTGGGAGGCGAGCGATCGCGCCATTACCCGCAGCCTAGACCTACTAGCCACCACCCCTGACTCCACCCAAAAGCTAGTCGTCAGTGCCCAGGTCCACAATACCCTCGGCAGCCTGCAATTTGCCCAAGGGCAAACCCAGGCCGCCCTAGAAACCTGGCAAACCGCTGCCGATCTGTATGCTCAAACCGGGGACGAAGCTCGCTATTTCAACTGTCTTTTAAACCAAGTCCAGGCTCAGCAGTCCCTTGGCTACTATCAGCAGGCGCGAAATACCCTGGCTGTGCTAGAGCAGCGCTTGCCGGAACAGTCGCCGCCGCTACAGGTGCTCGGCTATCAGCGTTTGGGGCAGACCTATCGATTGCTGGGCGACCTAGCGATCGCGCAAGCCCACTTACAAACTGCTCTGGATCTGGCTCAGCGAGAGAACCTAGCAACTGCTGCCATTCTGCTAGGGCTGGCCAATACGGCTCAGGGGCAGGAAGATTGGCAGGGTGCGATCGCCCTATACCAACAAGCCGAACAGTCCCCTGAAGCCGAGATCCGCCTTAAGTCCCGACTGAATCAACTCAAGCTATTCGTTCGGCACGATCCTGATATGGCGCTTAAGCTTGCGGCCATTCTGCCGAGTGACCTGGGCCAAATGCAGCCGGGGCGCAGCCAAATCTACGCCTACATCAACACCGCCCAGAGCTTACTTCAGCTCAAAACCCCTGCCGAAGTTGAAACCGCTGCCCGTCTGCTGGCTCAGGCCATCCAGCACAGCATCGCTTTGCAAGATACTCGTGCCGAAGCCTATGCCCAAGGCTATCTGGGCCATGCTTACGAAATCTCCCAGCAGTGGCCTGAGGCGCTACAACTGACCGAGCAAGCCCTGAACCTGGCGCAATCTCTCAACGCTGCCGACATCGCCTACCAGTGGCACTGGCAATTGGGTCGCCTGCTTAACCAACAGGGCCAACAAGAAGCGGCTTTACCAGCCTATCGGGCTGCCTTCACAGGCCTCCAATCGCTCAAACAAGATTTGGTCAACCTCAGCGATGACTTACAGTTCTCGTTTCGAGACAGTGTCGAGCCAGTCTACCGAGAGCTAGTCGATCTGCTGCTGCAACCTGCACCTCAAGCAGGTCTCCCTCCTGCCGCCCGCTTAGCCGAAGCCCGATCTGTCCTAGAAGCATTGCAAATTGCCGAACTCAACAACTTTTTCAGAACCGCCTGCCTAGAGGCTCAGCAGGTCAATCTTGAGGAGATAAGCCAGAGTACCACCGCCATCATCTATCCGATTATTCTGCCAGATCGGCTGGAAATTATTGCCAGTTTGCCGGGGCAGCCCCTGCGGCAATTTACCAGCGCAGTACCCCAGGCAGATCTGGAGCAAACCCTGCTGGCCTGGCGACAAAATCTCGAAAAACGGTTCACCGCCCCCGAAGGCAGAGCCCTCGGTCAGCAGCTCTACCACTGGCTGATTGTGCCGATGCAGACAGCTTTGGCAGAAACCCAGACTCAAACGCTGGTGTTTGTGCTAGATGGAGCCCTGCGGAATGCTCCAATGGCCGCGTTGTACGACGGCGATCGCTACTTGGTAGAAGACTATGCGATCGCCCTCTCCCCCGGTCTCCAACTCCTCGGCCCCCGCCCTTTGCAGTCAACTCGGGTATCGGCTCTGCTGGCAGGGCTGACAGAATCCCGCCACGGCTTCAGCGCCTTGTCCAATGTGGATGACGAAATTCAAACCATTCAGGCGCTGTTAGATAGTCAGGTGCTGCTGAACCAAGATTTCACCACCACCGCCCTGGCTCAGCAGGTGACCAACTCTGAACGACCGGTTGTCCATTTGGCCACCCACGCTCAGTACAGCTCGAACTTAGCAGACACCTTTATTCTGGCTTGGGATCGTTCCATCCCGGTAAAAGAGTTGAGCAGTTTGTTGAGAACCGGTGACCAAACCCGCCTGGAACCCATTGAGCTACTGGTGCTCAGCGCCTGTGAGACAGCCACTGGAGATAGCCGGGCCGCCCTGGGCCTGGCCGGTATTTCGCTACAGGCCGGTGCCCGCAGCACTCTGGCTTCGCTGTGGAATTTAGACGACGCTTCGGGAGCATACTTCGTCGGTCAGTTTTATCAGGCCCTGGCCCAGCCCCAAACAACGAAAGCGGCCGCCCTGCGCCAGGCTCAACTGGCCTTGCTAAATCACCCTGACTATCGCCACCCCACCTACTGGTCGGCCTATGTGCTGGTTGGAAACTGGCTGTAGCCCTATAATGCGATCGCCATTACCACAGCTTCCTGAAAATCTGCGTTGACTCGATCTCTGCACCGTTTGCCTTGGGTTGGCATTATTCCTGCCTTCTCAGCTATTTTTCCGATCCTGGTAGCCATTTCCTCGGCCAGGGCAAGGATGATCGATCATTCCCGATCGCCCTATCCTGCACCCCAGCTGTTATCCCAGGCGAATCCGGAGTTGCCCCGCCTGCCGAACCAGCCGATTCCAGAAACGCCCCTACCGGATCAACCGCTACCGCCTCTGCCGCCCCTGGAAGAACTGCTGCCCTCGGTTGAACCCCAGCCTCCTGAAAGCCCTCTGGAGGGGACGGATACCACCTTTTTCGTGGGAAACATTGACATTACGGGCAGTACCGTCTTTTCTCAAGCCGACTTTGCCGATCTCGTTGCGCCCTACCTAAACCGTCAGGTCAGCTTTAGCGAACTGCTGGACCTGCGCTCTGCGATTACAGAACGCTACATCGCAGCCGGATACGTCACCTCTGGGGCGATCATTCCACCCCAAACCCTGGTTGACGATACGGTCACCGTTCAGGTGATCGAAGGGGAACTCGAAGACATCGTGGTTGCTGGCTTGAACCGCCTGAACCCCGCCTATGTGCGCAGCCGCATTGGGCTAGCCAGCAACCCACCCCTCAACATTGATCGGCTACTGGCGGGTCTGCAACGCCTACAGCTGAATCCTTTGATTGAGACGGTGGTGGCTGACTTACAGGCCGGGAGCAGGCCGAACGCCAGCATCCTGGTTGTTAACGTAGCCGAAGCAGATTCGTTTGCCGTCGATGTGAGTTTGGATAATTACGGTTTTCCCAGTGTCGGGGCTGGGCAGCGCCGCCTGCTTTTGAGCGAGGGTAATCTGGCGGGGTGGGGCGATCGCATCGCGCTGGAGTACGAAAACACCGACGGCAGCAATGAGATCGATGCCAGCTACACCCTGCCTGTCAGCCCTAACAACGATGCCCTACGCTTCAGGGCAGGCTACTCCAATAGCCGAGTGATTGATCCAAATTTTGATGTGCTGGATATTTCCTCCGACAGTTTCTACTACGAATTTGGCTATCGTCATTTCCTGATTGAAACCCCTACCGAAGAACTCACCCTGGGGCTCACCCTGTCTCATCAGCGAAACCAAACTTTCCTGGGCTTAGACAACATTGGCCCCTTCCCGCTGTCTCCCGGTGCCGATAGTCAGGGCATTACCCAGGTGACGGCCCTGCGGTTTTCTCAAGAATGGAGCCAGCGGAGTCAACACCATGTACTGGCCTTTCGGTCTCAATTTAGCTTTGGTCTGGATCTGCTCAACGCCACTCTCAACGATACCGGCCCTGATAGCCGCTTTCTTGCCTGGCGCGGGCAGGGGCAGTGGCTACAGCGCTTAGGTGCCGATACAGTTTTGCTCCTGCGGGGTGACGCTCAGCTAACCACCGATGATCTGCTGTCGCAGGAAAAATTTGGCCTAGGCGGTGCCCTGAGCGTGCGCGGCTATCGACAAGATGCCCTGCTGCGCGACAATGGCATGCTGCTCTCGGCAGAGCTGCGATCGCCCATTGCCCGCATTCCAGAGCTGGATGGAACTTTGCAACTGATCCCTTTTCTGGATGCCGGATTGGCTTGGGACGCACACACAAACTCGCCGTCTGCCCCCAATACATTGATCAGCACTGGGTTAGGGCTGTTGTGGCAGCAGGGCGATAGCCTATCGATGCGACTCGATTTAGGCATTCCGCTTGTGCCGCTTGCCGAAGAGAGAAACGGGTTACAGGAGAGCGGCCTGTATGTTTCAGTCAGGTACATGCTTTTTTGAGAAGACGTTGGTTTCTAGTTTCGCCTGGCAGAGCGACTCCGAGAAAGGAAGATTTTCGCCCTTCCGTTTCCCGTTTAAGGCCTGCCACAAGCGTTCGGGTTGTAGGATGGCCTGCAGTTCCATCAGGGCGGGTCGGATATTTCTTTAAGTGTATGGCTCTGCGCGGGAGAAGTAGAAATGGCGAAAACTGAGCGGGAGAAGATGCTGACCTGTGAGCTGTATCGGGCGGCGGATCCGGAGCTGGTGGCGCTGCGGCGGCTGACTCAGACCCAGTTGTATCGGTTTAATCACTCGCGGCCTGAAGAGATTGAGGTGCGGGAAGGGGTGGTGCGATCGCTTTTCCATGCGATCGGTCCCAACGTTGAGATTACGCCCCCGTTCTTCTGCGACTACGGCGGCCACATTCGCGCCGGTAAAAACCTCTACATCAATGCCTACTGCACCATTCTCGACTGCAACTGGGTAACGCTGGGAGATGACGTGCTAATTGCGCCAAATGTGCAAATTTATACCGCGTACCACCCCACCGACCCCGCAGTGCGACTGACGGGGTTAGAACTGGCGGCTCCCATCATCATCGGCAGCAACGTGTGGATTGGCGGCGGCGCGATTGTTTGCCCTGGGGTAACGATTGGCGACAACACCACCATTGGCGCGGGCAGCGTAGTGACAAAATCTATCCCCGCAAGTGTAGTGGCTGTGGGTAATCCCTGTAAGGTTGTTCGCAGTGTTTGAAACTGACCCTAGAGATCTGCTGATGCCGCTGACCCTAGTCATTGTGCTGGAGCCGCTAGTCCTGGGCTAAATCAACTCAATACGTGGGGCCTATCTCTACCCCTGTTAAGGTAAGCATTCTGCCTCACCAATGATTAGCCCAAGGTTAGATGAAATTGTCCGCTGCCACAGTGACAATTTCACCAAGGTGTTTTGACGTGATCACAGTAATCACGCTAAGAACAGAACTCAAGCAGAAGTGGGCCAATGGTAAAAATTGCAGAAAAAACCTGGTGGCGCGTTCCGGTCATCAACCGCCGTAACTGGCAGTGGGAAACCCAAAACCAAGCGACTAAGGATGGCGAGTGGTGGCAAAACGCCGTCATTTATCAGATCTCACCCTGGAGTTTTTTAGATACCGATGGCGACGGCAAGGGCGACCTCAACGGCATTGTTGAGCGGCTTGACTACCTCGCCAGTTTGGGGGTAGATGCCCTTTGGCTGACACCCATTTACGAGTCGCCAATGAAAGACCTGGGCTACGACATCACCAACATGCGCAAGATTGGTGAGCCATTTGGCACAATGGAAGACTTTCAGCGCCTGCTAGATGTAGCCCACGCCATGAAGCTGAAGGTGATTATCGACCAGGTGTGGAACCATACCTCTGACCAGCACCCGTGGTTTCAGGAAAGCCGCTCTAGCCGCGACAATGCCAAGGCCGACTGGTACGTTTGGGCCGACCCCAAGCCCGACGGGTCTCCCCCGAATAACTGGCTCTCGTCGTTTACGGGTAAGTGCGCCTGGCAATGGAACGAGCCGCGCCAGCAGTACCGCTTGTCTAGCTTTTTAGACAGTCAGCCCGATCTAAATTGGCACAACGAAGAGGTTGTGGCAGCCATTTTAGAGCGGGCTAAATTTTGGCTCGACCTAGGTGTTGATGGCCTGCGGGTCGATGCCGTCAACTACTTTCTCCATGATGACCAGCTGCGCGACAATCCGCCCCGGCCCGAAGATGCTCCCCTGGCCGATGGCGTGCCCGTAGACAACCCGCTGAATAGCCAGATCTTGAAGTACAGCTTCAATCGGCCCGAAACCCTCGATCGCATTAAGCCAATTCGCCAGTTGGTAGATCAGTACCCCGGCGTGGTTACCCTGGGCGAAGTCACCCTGTGCGAAGACTCGATCGCCCTGGCTAGCCAGTACACTGCTGGCAAAGAGCGCCTGCACTTGGCCTACCAGAGCGGGCTGCTGGTGGCAGAGCCCATGACCGCTGAGCTGATGCGCGACATTCTGCAAAAGGTGGTAGACAACTTTGTCGATGGCGGTACCTGCTGGATTGTGGGCAACCACGATTACGGTCGGCTGCGCTGCCGCTGGACCGAAAAAGATGTCAACGGCAACCCCTACCCCGAGGCGTTCTACCACATGATGGCAGCGCTACTGCTGTCGCTACCGGGGGCGTTTTGTCTGTGGCAGGGCGATGAGCTGGGGCTGCCGGTGGCCGAAATTCCTGAAGATATTGCGCCTGAGCAGATCAAAGACCCCTTTGGCAAAACCCTCTACCCCGAAGTGGTGGGTCGAGACGGGTCGCGCACGCCCATGCCCTGGACTCCAGCAGCACCCTGCGGCGGGTTTACCACAGCCGAAAAGCCCTGGCTGCCCATTCCTGACGAGCATTTGGCTCGATCGGTCTACAATCAGCATCGCGAGGCCGGGTCACTGCTGAATACCTGGCGGCGATTGCTGCACTGGCGCAAAAATCAGCCTGCCCTGGCCGCCGGTCACCTGGAAGGGCTGGTCGCAGAGGGTACAGTGTTGGCCTTTAGTCGCTACTACGGTGAGCAGCACCTGCTCTGCGTGTTCAACATCGGCGATGAACCGGCTCACTACGACCTGGCGGGCTATGAGCGCTGTGAGGCGGTCAACCACTTGGCGTTTGATTTTAGCCTCGACGGCAACCAGGTGGTGCTGCCCCCCTACGGCGTCTTTTTTGCCTGCATTGACCTGTGAATCGACCATCGGCTCGGCGTAATGTGACCCGCGATCGCACCCCTGGCGCAATGCCCCCAACCCTGACCCAGAGCACTATGGAGCAGTGACCCCATGAACATAGATCGAACCAGCCTGAGCCAGGCCCAAAGCCGATTGGTGCCCATCTTGCTGATTATCATTGCGGTCATTCTTATGGTGCAGGCGCTGCGCATGACGCGCCCGGTCACGATGCCGATCGCCTTTGCCTTTTTTATTGCGGTGATTGCTCACCCGCTGCAGACCTGGCTAGAGCGCTATGTTCCTAAATGGCTGGCCATGGTAGGGGTACTGGTAGTGCTGGGCGCAGTAGTCGGGTTGTTTGTGGGGGCCGTCGAACTCAGTCTAGAACTCGTTGCGCCCAAGCTGCCGCAGTATGGCGATCGCCTGCAATCCCTGGCCCAAACCGTGCAAACCTGGTTGAGCAACCACGGGCTGCCCACCGGCGGCAGCCCTTCCGATCGGACGATTTCACAACTGACGCAGCGTGCGGTGGGCGGGGTGCAGTCGGTAGTGGGAGCCTTTAGCCTGCTGATTTTGGTAGCGTCGTTCTTAGCACTGCTGCTGCTGGAGGTGGGTAAATACCGCGATCGCACCCAGCGCGCCTTCCCCGATGGGGCGGGCGACCACATCATTCACGCCGTGACGAGCATGGGGAAAAAGCTGCGCCGCTACTTTTTGGTCGTTGCCTTCACCAGCCTGATCACGGGCGTTTTGACCTCGATCTGGTGTTTAGTGCTGGGAGTAGGGCTAGCCTTTGTGTGGGGATTGCTGGCCTTTGTACTCAACTTTATTCCAACCCTAGGATCCCTGATTGCAGCGATCGTTCCAGCTCTAGTAGCGACGCTGTTCCAAGGCCCCGCCATTGGTGCGGCTACCCTAGCAGGCCTGGCGGTGGTTCAAACGATTTTGGGCAACTTTGTCGACCCCAAACTACAGGGCAAGTACCTCAAACTATCGCCGTTTGTCGCTCTGCTGTCGATTGTGTTTTGGGGCTGGGTGTGGGGCATCCCTGGTGCTTTTATCGGCGTACCGATGACCGCCGCCGTGATGCTGTTTGCCAACGAGTTTAAGTCGAGTCGGCCCATTGCCATCATGCTGGGCGGCAGCGATTAGAGAAATGCTCTGGCGCTGATCAGCCGCCTAGTAGACTGTCAAGCCAAGGCCATAGTCGCCTAACTTGCACCGTCGAGTACCCGTGTGAGGGTAGATGGCCGCGCCGGGACCCGGTTCAGCCCATCAAACTGTCCCTAAAAAGATAGAGGCCAAACGCGATCGCGATCGCTAAGGTACGGGCAGTACTGTTTTGTTAAGAACTATGAACAACCCTTCGGCAGACAAGCGCCCCTTTATCGATCGGGGTACGGGGTCGCCTACCCTAGTGTTTTTGCACTATTTCAGCGGCGCTGCGGTCAGTTGGTCATGGGTCATCGAGGCACTGCAGTCAGAGTTTCGCTGTGTAGCCCTCGATTTACCGGGGTTTGGCCAACAGATGCCCCTACCTCAGCCCTCCCTGGCTACCTACAGCACTTTTGTTACCGAGGCCCTGAACGCTTTAGATATTAAACAGTGTATTTTAATTGGGCACTCCATGGGCGGCAAAATTGCCCTTCAGGTCGCCAGCAGTACCATTGCTCAAGACCTGCAACAGGTGGTGCTGATTGCACCGTCCCCGCCGACCCAAGAGCCCATGCCTGAGGACGAGCGGCAGCGGCTGCTGCAAAACCACCCCAGCCCCGATAACGCCGCTACTACCGTCGATAGCGGCACCCAGCAGCCTCTCTCTGAACCGCAGCGATCGACAGCCATTCAGACCCACATGCGGGCGGCAGACTCGGCCTGGCGCTGGTGGCTACTAGAGGGCATGAACCACTCGATCGCCGATCGGCTCGATCGCATTCAAGTCCCTGTTACCGTGGTGGCATCTGAAGATGATCCGGTGATTTCTTTCGACACCATCCAGCAGGAGGTGCTGGATCTAATTCCGCAGGCCCAGTTGGTCAAGCTAGTCGGCCTCGGCCATCTGACGCCTCTAGAAGATCCCGATGCAGTAGCTGAAATTATTCGACAAATAGCCTACGCTACCCCGGCGGCAGACGCCCGCGATCGATCCGTGTCGGTTCGATAAGGCTCTTGGCAAAAGAGCGTGAGATAGACCAGCTACCAGGAGACCCAGGCCATGGAACCGAGAGTTACGGTGATCATGGGGTGTTGCCCACCACTCTGAGTAGAGTGGTGGATTGATTGCATAGGTGCGATCGCGGCGGCCTGTTTACTCGGTGGGGGTAATGCGGCGGGTCATCACGCTGATGTATTCGCCGCTGCGCCCGGTGGGGATGGGGTCGATCCAGCCGATGCGATCGCAGTAGCGCAAGACTTCCATGCGGTTGATGGCTTCGACCAGGGCGCTGTAGTCACCGAGCAGAATGTGGCAGAGCTTGTCGGGCTGGTAAGTGGGCAGCCGAAAGCTGGGGGGGAGGTTGGGCTCCCCGGTGGATGGGTTAAACATTACGGGTATCTCCGTTTTCGGGTAAGAAAACGAGGAATGGTCTAGCTTTGTCCCAAAATGAAGGTGAAAAAGACGCTAGATCCTAGAATGAATCCAGGTTATCGCCAGCTTACCGCGCTAAATTGGGATGACTTAGGGGATTTGAGGAGTTCCAGCTCCTCTCTTCCCCGCCCAGAGTAATTCTCCGTGGCAAAGCGTAGTACAGTAAGCCCGTTAGGAGTGTGCCAAAGAAAACTCGTAAATAGCCTGGTAATTGCAAGACGTTAAAAATGTCAGATTTATTGAACGAATTGCGATAAGCCTTAAGCATTGTGATGATCGCCCTCGCCTTCGAGGTATGAGAATTCAAATTTCGGATGTGCTCGATCTGATTCAGCGAGGCTGAGCGCTGAGGAGTTTTTAGAATATTTACTCGTAACTTGGGTTAATGCTCACCTGTCACCTCTAATCGCGACTTGGGTAACAATAAGATTTCAAGCAGGTTTTGCTACATTATTTTTTAGTATAATGAATAAAGCTTGCTGAATTGAGAAGTAAACATTAATTAGCTATGTCAAAAGAAAAATGGGATAGAAATAGGTCGCTTCTTTCTCCTGGTGAACTAGAAATAGTTATCAACGAAAATCCGGTTTCACTTCAAGCGAGCCGGAGAAGAAAGGATATTGTAACGTCAGCAATTCACAAAATTACAAGCAAGTGTGAATTCATACTAACCGATGACGTTCAAATCTATATTGAATGGTGGATTCATGAGCAAGATAGATATGAAAGTGACTCATCAGCTGATGTGGACAACATAATAAAGCCTATACTAGATGCTATTTCTGGCCCAGATGGAATCCTTATAGATGACTGTCAAGTTCAAGCTGTTGATTGCAGATGGCTAGACTTCTTTAGTGTGGAACAAAAGATAAATATCAGAATTAAAATGTTTGATCGAGATGGATGGCTACTAAAAGACGGGCTCTTTTTTGTCCATATGGGAAATGGCTTATGTTATCCCACGTGGATGGACAAAGAAAACCCTGAAAACACTTTATCAGTCGTCGAACAAATGGAAATAATGCTTTTGTCTAGGGATAAAGTATTGGATAAAAAAGGAGATTATTATTTAGCAAGGGGGCTGATGTCGGTTCAGAGAATATTTCACATTTCTCGAGCGAAAGGTTTTCCGATTTTCAAAATTGAAGAGATAAAGGGAGAAATTGGAGCAATGATAGAAAAACAAAAATCAAAAAAATAAACAGTGCCTGTTAGTATTGACGCATAGCAAGTTAAGTTATTTTTGATTTTACTGTAAGGCAGGAGGGCAAAGAATGACACTAGAATCTTCGATTTTGAACAACATTCATAAGCTGCCGGAACCAATTCAGCAGTCTGTACTGCTCTATACAGAGTTTTTGGTCAGCCGCTATGCCAAAGACTCTGCTGAGATTGGAGAAGATGCGGAGCCTCAGAACCTTCGCCTAGCAGGTTCTATGAAAGGAACCTTTGTATTGCCATTGCCCGATAATTTCGACGAACCCTTAGAAGAGTTTGAGGAATATATGTAATGAGTTCTATTCTCCTAGACACTCATGCATTTATCTGGATGGCTGAAGATGATTCAAAATTGCCACTATCTGTGAAAAGTCAGATTGAATCAACAGAAAATGTTTTTGTGAGCATTGTTAGCTTTTGGGAGATCGCCCTCAAGTCACAAAAAGAGCGGGTTTTCCTAGAAATTGATTTTAATGAAATTGAAGCCAGATTTGCATTGACACGATTTAAACTATTAGATATATCGATTCAAGATACGATCCGAGTTTACAACTTGCCCTTTTATCTCAAAGAGCATAGAGACCCGTTCGATCGCCTTCTGATTTCGCAAGCGATCAATAGATCGCTGCCCTTGGCTAGCTGCGACAAAGCCTTTGATGCCTACCCAATTGAAAAAGTATGGGCGTAGCCAGTTTTGCCCAGCGCGGCGGACATTCTCATCTTTACCTTCGGCTACATTACAGAAACACCGCGATACCTTTAAGCGGCTAGAACCCGTTATCCTAAAAAAGCTAAGTTTTGAGAGCTATGCAGTGCAAACCCCAGCCCCTATTCATGTGACTGGCAGCGAGCAGGCCGGTACCGAGGCCACCTGGCAAATTGCCCAGGCCGGGGTGCCCGTGGTGCTGCTCCACGAAGAGACGAAAAAAGGTGCGCCATCGTTAAGGTGGCGCACCTTTTTTCAAGTGACAATCAGAGGGCTATTTATTCTTTCTAAGTCGCTGCACCAGCCAGCTCTGGAGTGGTAGCAAACGGCTTTAGCACCACCTTAATGCAGTTTTCTTCTTTGTCGCGGAAGATCTTGTAGGCGTGGGGAGCCTCTTCCAGCGGTAGCCGGTGGGTGATTAAAAACGTGGGATCAATATCGCCGTTGCGGATGCGCTCTAGCAAGGGCCGCAGGTACTTATGCACATGGGTTTGGCCCGATCGCATCGTTAGCCCCTTATTCACAAACGCCCCCATCGGCATTTTGTCGATAAAGCCGCCATAAACGCCGGGCACCGAGACCTTGCCCCCCTTGCGACAGGCCACGATCGCCTGTCGCAGCACCATAGCGCGCCCCGTTTCCATACGAACGGCCTGCTTGACCGTGTCGTATAGCGCCATTGCGCCCGTACCGTGGGCCTCCATACCGACCGCATCGATGCAGCAGTCGGGGCCAATGCCGCCGGTCATTTCCTTGAGGGCAACACCAGCATCCATCTCTTCGTAGTTGATGATCTCTGCCCCTGCCGCTTCAGCGAGGGCCAGCCGCTCAGGAATGCGATCGATCGCAATCACCCGCTCGGCCCCCAGCATCATGGCGCTGCGAATGGCAAACTGACCGACCGGGCCACAGCCCCACACCGCTACCACCTCACCGGGCTGAATATCGCAGTTTTCGGCGGCCATATAGCCGGTGGGAAAAATATCGGTCAGAAACAGCACCTGCTCGTCGCTGAGGCCGTCGGGCACCTTGAGCGGACCCACGTTGGCAAAGGGCACCCGCACATACTCGGCCTGGCCACCCGCGTAGCCGCCCAGCAAGTGGGAATAGCCAAACAGCCCCGCAGGCGAGTGGCCGTAGAATTTCTCGGCCATCCAGGCGTTGGTGTTGGTGTTGTCGCACAGCGACCACAGATCACGATTGCAGAAAAAACAGTTGCCGCAGGAGATCGTAAAGGGCACTACGACGCGATCGCCCTGTTTCAGGTTGGTCACCTCGGGGCCAGTTTCGACCACTTCTCCCATAAACTCGTGCCCCAAAATATCCCCCGACTGCATGGTGGGAATATAGCCATCGTAAAGGTGAAGGTCAGAGCCGCAAATGGCGGTCGAGGTCACCTTGATAATGGCGTCATGGGGATTGAGAATCTTGGGGTCGGGTACGGTGTCAACCCGCACATCTTGGGAACCGTGCCAGCAGACTGCTTTCATCAATTTCTCCTGAGTGAATGGCCGAGGTGAATGGCCGGGACAAGGTGCTAGAGGCGTGATGGTAGGGAGGCGAGCGGACTTACTGCTCAGCTGCTCCGTAGCGCTTCAGCGTCGGGTTGCGGGTTGGGTTGGGCTGGGCGTTGGGGTTAGCGGCATTTTGGCCCAGGCTCTCATCGCCATTGCCGGGTAGAACGTCTTGCACTGCATCCTTGACGGTGCCCAGAATTCCTCTGGCCTGATCTTCGGGGGCCTGGCTACGTTCTGCAGCGACTGTAGGGTCAACACCACCGTTGAAGTTTTCATTGCTCAGCGGGTTGCGCGACTGCCGCACGGCTTCAGCTTCGTAGCGTCTCGCGTCGAGGTTGTCGTCGGCCTGGGCGGGCTGGGTGTAGGTACTCGCAGCCCCTAGCCAGAGCACCATCGCCAGCATGGCTACCGTTACGATTTGGCTGGCTCGGCGAGCCAGTCCGCGCAGGCTGTGAGCTACCCCAAAGCCGAAGCTCAGCCGCTGGCCAAGACTAGAGACCTGGCGGCGGCACGACACAGAAATAAAGTGAAAACGAGAAATTGTCAGCATGGTTCTACTCAAAAACGTTAAAGAAAGAATGAATTGGTCGGTGGCCCTAGCCACCTTTGGGTTGTCCTTCGATGGTGGCGATTTCGCCAGCTTCCATCAGCTGCTTAAACCGGTGGAGTTCGTCGCCGATCTGCTGCTCAGGTTCTTCACCGAAGAGTTTGGCGATCGCGGTGCCCAACATGCCGCCCGGTGGCTGGTACTCCATCACCACCTTGACCTCAGTCCCGCGATCGCCAGCCGAAGGCCGAAACCGCACAAACCCAGAGTTTTCAATTGGGGCATCGTCGGTCGATGTCCAGGCAATTAGGTGGTTGGGCTCGTCGTTGACAATTACCGCATCCCACTCAATGGCCTGGCCCAGCGGCGCATTGGCCACCCAGTGAGAGGTGCGATCGTCGATCACCTGCACCGACTGCAGGTGACGCATAAACGTAGGCAAGTTGGTGAGGTCACGCCAAAAAGCGTACAGATCCGCAGCCGGACGGTTGATGGTCACGGTCTTCTCAACTCGAATGGCGTGGTCCAGACCAGCGGCGTCTTCCACCTGTTTGAGGGTGCTTTTACCCTGAGTGCCCTGATACACCAGGCCCCCACCGGCAATAGCGGTGAGAATGCCCTTCAGCGATCGCCGCTGTAGACCCGTCAGCACCATCGCCCCGCCGCCGATAATCGAAGCCCAGCGTTCCAGGTCACCCGCCTGTTTACTGGCTGGCGTCTGGGTGCTCATAGCGTTTTCCATATCCGTACCTCCTGACAGCAGGGCTGCGATAAATAAGTCAGCAAATGACAGCCTAGGGTAAGTTTTTTGCCGCTCGATTAAAGGCCCGGCCAGCGGCCCGCAGCAATCAAAACTCACCGTTAAATCATGGTTTCAGCGTAGGAGGCTAAATCGCAATCTCCGTCGACCGTAAGGCAGAAACGAGCCGTAAACTAGCCCTCCATCAGGAGTAGATAAACCCGTCGGGGCGATCGCCAAGCAACTGATCAGCAGGCAATATACCTGCTGCTCGGCGTTTGAATACACCATCGATGGCCAATCAAGGCTTTTGGCCAGCCCCAAAGTATCTACCGATGTAGCCGATGAGAAAGTCAGGCCGTTTTGGGGCATGATAAAGTGGAATCTATCGCTGGGAATAGGTTGATCTACGTCTCACGATAGATGTGAAGTTACCTAGTGTTGACTCGTAAAGTTGCCGCCATGAATGACAGCTGGCTTTCGGATTACATCATTTACTCTGAGCGCAAAGGCCAGGGCTATGCACGGCGGGCCTGCCGCCCCTTAGAGTCTCACATTAAAAAAATGTTGGGCCTGCCCATCAGCGAATCCTCCGTGCAGGCAGAAATCAAATATCTCACCTTGGTATCGGGTGGCGCGACCTGCGAATGCCCGGCCTGTAAGTTAAGGGCTCCCGGCAGCGCCGGTATTTTTTGGGCTGTAACCCGAAAAAGCGCCGCCTAACCAGAACCGCCTGGGCTATAGTCTTATCGCCCCAGTGCTAGCGGGTCAAGGTTCTCCCTGATCCCCTCTCGTAAGGGGGTTAGGGACCCAAAAACGAATAAAGTCTCAGCGTCATTCCCGCGCAGGCGGGAATCCACTTATGGAGTAGCTACTCTAGCTAATACTTTATTTTGAGGCGCATCCCTTAGGGGAGATCACCTGTGATTTACGTTAGCCCAGTGCAGTCTGCTCGGTTGCCAACGGTCCTTCGGCTAGGGCAGGTGCGACGTTAGGGCATGGCAGCGTAATGCCCAGGCCAGAAAATTCTACTGGTCAATGTGTTTTAACTAAATCAACGGCTGCAATAGCTGGGTTTGCCTCTTGCGATAGAGACTTGAGCAGGGGAAAAATCGTATACTCGCCTCAATTCACTGATGCTTGTCTGAACCTTCGACGGTGGCAAAACGGTACCGTCGACAGAGTTAACTCGGCGCGAAAACACCGTAGCTACAGTACGGGTCGTGAATGGACTAGAGCAGCAGAATGGCAAGAGTTTTACAATGAGCCCAAAACAAGCTTGGCGAATGCTTAAGCAAGCGTTCCAAGAATGGAACCAGGATAAAGCATCGCAGTTAGCCGCAGCATTAGCCTACTACACCCTTTTTTCGCTTGCCCCCCTGCTGATTTTAGCGATCGCGATCGCAGGCCTGTTTTTTGACAGTGCCGCCGTACGCGATCAGCTCATGGGTCAGGTAGAGACCTTGATTGGCGGTACTGGTGCCGACTTTGTTCGCACCGTGCTCGACAACGCTAATCGGCCTGGTCAGAGTTCTGGTTGGGTTGCTTCAGTCATCAGCATTGTGCTGCTGCTGGTAGGTGCCACCGGAGTGCTCACCCAGCTACAGCTAGCACTCAACACCATTTGGAACCTCGAAGCCCGCTCCGACATTGGCGTAATGAACCTGGTGCGCAAGCGAGTATTATCGCTGGGGATGATTATGGTAATCGGGTTTTTGCTGCTGGTGTCGCTGATCGTCAGCTCTGTTATCTCTGGATTTTCTGCCTATCTTCACACTCTGGCACCGGGACTAGATGCCCTGGTGCAGCTAATTAACTTTGTGGTGGCTTTTGGACTGACTACTTTACTGTTTGCCGCCCTGTTTAAGTATTTACCCGATGCGATTATCTCCTGGCGCGACGTATGGTTTGGAGCGATCGCTACTGCCATTTTGTTTTCTGTGGGCAAGTATTTAATCGGTCTTTATTTGGGTAATAGCGGGTTCAGTTCGTCCTATGGAGCGGCGGGGTCAGTTATCATTTTGCTCATTTGGGTGTTTTATTCGGCTCAGATTATGTTTTACGGAGCCGAACTCACGCAAGTTTATAGCCGTCGGTTTGGCTCCCCCATTAAGCCCAATAAATATGCCGTTTTGAGTGAGCCCTCTCCCCAAGAACAATCTGACTCGGCCTAAACCAAGCGCTTTTCCTTCAATCTCCATAACTTGCGTAAGCAAAAACTATTCAGCAATACCAACTTAAACCCCGCCTGTCGAAAGAACGTTCATTCTTACCAACAGGCGGGGTGAGTTATTATCTATGAAAGCTGGGTTAACGGCACGTTATTCTGATTGTGCCCATCATCCAAACACTAGATTTAGTAGATGCTGTCTACGCCTAGGCGGGATGCGAGCTGCTGTTGCAGAGTTTCAGGCAGCAGCACTCGGTTAACGGCATGAATAACACCGTTGCTGGCTTGAATATCGGCACTAACAACGCTGGCGTTGTTGACTACGATGCCAGAATCTCGAACGGCAACCGCAACCCCGCCGCCAATGGTTTCGACGCCACCTGTGCTGAGTTGGCTAGAGGTTACAGAGCCTTCTACCACGTGATAAGTCAGCACCTGAGCCAGTAGATCTCGGTTTTCAGGCTGAAGCAGGTACTCTAGGGCACCGTCAGGTAGTTGAGCAAAGGCTTCATCCGTGGGAGCAAATACTGTGTAGGGGCCTTCGCCAGACAGGGTATCGCCCAACCCTGCGGCCTGTACCGCCTGTACTAGGGTGCTAAAAGAGTCGCTACCGCTGGCCACATCCACAATCGTCATGCTCGATGTGGTGCCCATGGTGTCCGTGGGCTCAACCTGCTGCTGAGTCGTAGGCTCCATCATGCCGCCATCGGTGTGGTTATCGGCCTGGGCCGTACCACCTAGCAGCAGGCCAAAGCTGGCTGCCGCAGCGGCGATCGCTGTGTTACTACAAAGGGTTGAAAAACGCATAGATTATTTCCTTGTTTGGTTTTGCTCGGTCAATATATGTAAAGTTTAGTAAAGATATCTGACTCCCTCATCTGTCAATGGTCGTGAATGAGTTGTGAATGACCAAGATGCTTCGGGTTTAAACGTCTTGTGCTGTCGCCGGTTCACCGTCGTCATCGCCGGGCTCGTTGGGGGGTTGAGCATCGGTTTTGGCTTGGGGGTGCTGCCCGTTGCCGTTTTGGCCGGGCTGATAGGAGGGGTGCCCATCGTTGAGAGCCCCCTGCAGCGTAAGCCGAAACTCATCGGAAGGATGCAGCCAAACATCGCGCTGGGGGAAGGGTATGTCTGTACCTGCCTCCTGAACAGCTAGCTTAAAGCGACGGCGGTATTCCCTTGAAATATCCCACTGCTTCATCGGCTGGGTCTTAATCCATACCCGAATGATCAGCGAGCTATCGCCAAAATCATCGACGCCCAAAATTTGCGGATCGTCCAGAATGAGAGAACTCCAGTCGGGGTCGTGCTGTAGCTCGTCACCCACCTGTCGGGTGACCTCTAGCATGTGGTTAATATCGGCATTGTAGTGAACCGGAATTTTGAGGTCGGCCTGCGACCAGTGCAGCGAATAGTTGGCAACGCGGTTGATGTCGCTGGTGGGGATGGTAATTAAACGACCGGCGGTATCGCGCAGCTGGGTAATGCGCAGATTGAGCTTCTCGACGACGCCTGCATCATCGCCTATTTTGACCACATCACCGATCGCAAACTGGTCTTCTAGCACGATGAAAAAGCCCTGAATTGCGCCTTTGACCAGGTTTTGAGCCGCGAGCGACAGCGCCAAACCAATAATGCCAACGCTGGCCAGCAGCAGCCCAATATCGATTCCCGTAATTGAAAGCGCTACCAAAAAACCAATTGCAATCCAGACAAAGTTGGTGATGTTTTTAATCACGCTTGAGAGGGTCGAAATGCGCAGCCGGGCGCGGCGAGAGTAGTGGCTGCTAAACCCAGCTTCATCGGTGAGGCCCAGGGCGAGGCGATCGACCACGGTGTAGGTGAGGCGAATACCGACATAGGCCACAATCACGACAATGCCGATAATGATCGGCACTTTGAGCGTCGAGAGCAGTTCTTGCTGAACCATCCGCAGTTCGGGAAACTGCCCCATGGCCCACAGCAGGGTGCTGGCCAGCACCAGACCCTGCACCAGCGGCAGCAGGCGATCGCGCAAATCGTGCACCTGGTGACGCTGGTTTTCAGTCGTCTCAGCCTGGTTTAGAGATGTGCCTAACCCTCGGATGGCTGAGCGCACCAGCTTTTTGGAGGTGTACTGAAGCACAATCATCAGGCCGATGGCCAGCGCCACCACCACGCCAATGTGAATAAACTGCTGCCGTCGGTACTCGGGCTGCCGCTGTCGGTAGGCTCGTTCTAGGGTTTCTGGAATGACGTCCTTTAAATGTTCAACCAGCCCCTCGGTCGTCATGCCCTGTAGGTTCGTATCCTCCGAGGTGATCGTCATTAAATACTGATTGTTGACGTAGACCTTAGACTGCCCGCTCTCGGTTTGGAGGGTCGTGATGTTGGCAACGGGGTTGTCGAGCGCTAAATAGTCGTCGCGGATCTGCTCCAGATTTTGATGAATTTGCTGGCGACGCTGCCCCAGGGCGGCACCGGGGGCCGTGATCTGAAAGGTGTCATAGCCATCTAGTTCAACCCAGCCCAGCGAGTAGGGATTGCTGTTGCCGCCACCCACCGCCGAAAATTGCCCCAGTACCGGAGAAGCGCTGCTCGGCAGAGCGTGGCTGAGAATTAAACAGCAGGTGCCCACTAGCAGCAGCGATCGCATCCCCTGAGACAACATCCACCGCCACATTCGGCGCAGTCGGAGGGGTAGGCGAGATGTTATATGGGGAAGAAAAAATCTTCGCATAGGGCCAATGGATACTCTGTGGGTGTCTGTAAATAGCGGCCAGTAACGGGCGGTAAACCCTTGAAAACTTGAAGCAGTAGAAGCTTTAGAGAGTAGGAATACTCACCCCGCAGAGTGTCGCATTCCGGCGGCATTAACCTCTCTCGAAAGAAAGAAACCCGTTGCAAAACAGGCATTGGCAGGATTTAACTAGGCTAAATCGGCAGCAAAATCTGCCTATGGCTAGAAGACAGCACCCCGTCGGCAGCAGACAATAGCGGTTCGCGCTTTGTAGGTATGCTCAGCTGGTGCTTGAGGATGCGATCGCAGTTTTACTCCAACCTCTGATGACTTTTCTTAAAGACAACAAAGCTACGCTGCGAATTATTTTGGCCGTTTGCATGGTAGTGGCAGGTATTCTTCATTTCGTGGTGCCACAGCCCTTTATTCGCATTGTGCCTGGGTTTTTACCCGCCCCAGCGGCCCTGGTTTATATCAGCGGTGCGATCGAGATCGCGCTAGGTCTGGGCCTGCTCATGCCGTCGGTGCGTCAGTTCTCAGCCTGGGGCCTGGTCGCTCTATTTATTGCGGTTTATCCAGCCAATCTCAATATGGCATTTAACCACATTCAAATTTCTGGCATTCCAGATACTTGGTGGTTCCACGCCATTCGCCTGCCCTTTCAGTTTGTGCTGATTGCCTGGGCCTACTGGTATACCCGTTCTGAAACCCCTCAGCTCTCGTAAAAGCCTATGGATCCACTGTCTCCCATTCCCTGGCTAAATGCTACCGGACGATTGGGCATCGCCATCCTATTTGCGGCTATTATCGGCCTTGATCGCGAATTCAACAACAAACCGGCTGGCCTCCGAACCAATATGCTGGTGTCCCTAGGGGCCGCCCTGTTTGTGCTGGTTACCGTTCAAAGCGGGCTGGTTCAAACCGATAGCAGCTCTATGGCACGCACTCTGCAAGGCATTATTACCGGGGTTGGGTTTGTTGGGGCTGGCTCAATTTTGCGCGAAGATCGGGTACGGGGCTTGACCTCGGCCACCGCCGTCTGGATTTCGGCTGGAGTTGGGGTGGCGGCTGGGCTGGGGCAGTGGCAACTGGGCCTGTTGGGCACAGGGTTTGCTTTAATCATCTTGCGCTTGATGAAATTTGCCGAAAAACATATCTAACCAAATTCAAGGCCAGAGGTGAAGTTTGTTTGGGAAGAAAAGGCTAAATCCCAAGCGGCGTTGTTGCACGTTACTGTCGGCCAAGAAAACTCTGCAACCATCGATCTCTACTACGAAGATCTGGGGACAGGTCAACCGATTGTTCTCATTCATGGATTTCCCCTTAACGCTCATTCCTGAGAAAAGCAGGCTTTAGTGCTGCTGAATGCGGGGTGTCGAGTAATTACCTACGATCGCCGTGGATTTGGTGCTTCTAGCCAAAGCCATTTAACACAGCATTTTAAGCGATTTACTGGATTCACACCAAAACAGGTTCGCTGACACCATAAGAATCTGATAAATCACGATAAGAATCTGAAAGAACTTAAGTGTGGAAACTTATTACGCTCAAGTTAACCATTTGCAGACAGATTTGAAGCGTGGTGAAAATAAGGGCGCAACCCAGCCAGTCATTAATATTATCGCAGTTCAGCGGTCTTTCCGTACGCGAGACTGCCGCGCAGACTTATTAAATTACTGACTTTAACAAGGAGAATAACCGTGACAAACAACACGAAGATCGCCTTGGTCACAGGAGCGAGCCGAGGACTGGGCAAAAATACGGCTTTGGCGCTTGCCAAAAAAGGGGTCGATGTGATCGTGACCTATCGCAGCAGTGAAGTAGAGGCAAGTAGCGTTGTCTCTGAGATTGCAGAAATGGGCGGTAAAGCCGCTGCCCTGCAATTGGACGCTTCCAGCACAAAACCCTTTGATGAATTCGCGGCACAGGTCAAGCAGACGCTTCGAGATCAGTGGCAGGCCGAGCAGTTTGATTTTCTGGTGAACAATGCAGGAATTGGCATCCATAAACCGTTTGCTGAAACCACCGAGGACGACTTTGATCGATTGATAAACCTCCAATTCAAGGGCGTTTTCTTTCTCACCCAAAAGCTGTTGCCACTGATCAAGGACGGCGGACGAATTGTGAATCTCTCGTCAGGCCTTGCTCGCTTTACGCTGCCGGGCTACTCAGCCTATGCCAGCATGAAAGGCGCGATCGAGGTGCTGACCCGATACATGGCAAAAGAACTTGGGCACAGACAGATTGCCGTAAACGTGGTAGCTCCGGGCGCGATCGAAACAGATTTTGCGGGCGGTGCAGTCCGTGACAATCCAGAAATCAACACCTTCCTCGCTTCGCAAACGGCATTAGGTCGAGTGGGTGTTCCCGATGATATTGGCGGGGCGATCGCATCTTTACTTTCCGAAGATAACCGCTGGGTAAATGCTCAAAGAATTGAAGTCTCTGGCGGCATGTTTCTTTAATTCACACTGACTGAAGCCCAAAGAAACTCAAACAAAAGGAAACCTCACCATGCTGAATGTAGAAAACAAAGTGATTGTTATCACCGGAGCCAGTAGCGGTATTGGTGAAGCCACCGCGAATCTGCTCGCCCAAAATGGTGCAAAAGTCGTTTTGGGAGCACGCCGGACAGACAAGCTAGAGAAGCTAGTCAAGCAGATTCACGCCTCTGGTGGTACAGCAGAGTTCAAAGCAGTCGATGTCACCGATCGCGACAATGTGAAAGCATTTGTTGAGTTTGCCAAAGACAAATTTGGTCGCGTCGATGTGATCTTTAACAATGCAGGCGTGATGCCCCTATCGCCGATGAATGCCCTGAAAGTCGAGGAATGGGACAACATGATTAATGTGAATATTCGGGGCGTATTGAATGGTATCGCAGCGGGGCTACCGATTATGGAAGCTCAAGGTGGTGGGCAGTTCATCAATACCGCATCGATTGGGGCTCATGTGGTCGTTCCGACGGGGGCCGTCTATTGCGCCACGAAACATGCGGTTTGGGCTATCTCTGAAGGACTGCGCCAGGAATCGCAAAATATTCGCGTCACTACGATCTCTCCGGGTGTCGTTGAGACGGAGCTGGGCTCTGATATTACAGACGAGTCGGCGAAAGGTGCTTTGCAGGAATTTCGCAAAATTTCGCTTAGCCCAGATGCGATCGCGAGAGCGGTGCTGTACGCCGTATCCCAGCCCGATGACGTTGACGTGAATGAAATCATAGTCCGACCGACGGTCAGTGCGTTCTGAAGGGAATCGGTCAAAGCATAGGAGCGTTATCACCAACACAAAGGACATTGTCGTAATGAAACCATTTCATTTTTTAGCTGCTATGGTGCTTACTCTCACGGTAGGCTGTAACGCTGTCGGACAAACTTCTGTTCACAATGGAACACTGGCACCAAGTAACAAGGCCGTTGTCGAGGCGAGTTTTCAGCAATGGCAAGATGGTACCGGCTCTCCTTTCGAGCTTTTATCAGAGGATATGCGCTGGACGATTAGTGGCTTTAATACATATGCCAGCACTTACACACGCGAGCCTTTTGAAGAAGAGCTGATTGCGCCTTTTAATGAGCGCGTAGAGGAGCCTTTAAGGCCAACACAGTGGCAAGTTTATGAAGATGGCGACGTTGTTATTATTCATTTTGATGCTGAAACAACCTTGATTAATGGAGAACAGTATAGGAACAGCTATGCCTGGTTTTTCACTTTCGATGATGAAGAAGTGACTGAAGTTACCGCATTCTTGGACATGCCAGCTTTTGAAAAAGTTTTGGAAATAGAAGTTAGGTAACCAATGAATTAAATTGTGGATTACACCTGATGAGTTGATGGAAACTGTGTATCTCACGGACAGTTACGTCCAGTTTTCCTCGCGCTTGAATTGCAGCAGGAATTCTCAAAGAGCTGTTCCAGGAAAACAACGTTAGTTTTCCAGTAGCATCGCCGAATTAAATATTTTCAAATGTGGTTATATCCCTCTTCTGTCTAGGGCAATCGCATTTTTATCCAATTCAATGAAGTGATTGTCCGCCCGATCCGCCAGACGATGATGTAACCACGCTATAGAGCCAAGGGGAAAATCTTGTGTATGTAGTTTTTGGTGCGACTGGGCAGACGGGTTCTGCGGTTGCTGACGCTTTGCTTGGGAAAAATCAGTCGGTGCAGGTCGTTTTGCGATCGGACAAAACCGCCGCTGCTTGGCGGGCGAGAGGCGCAGACGTTACTTTTGCAGACCTAAGCGATTTAGAAGCGATAACCCATGCGATGCGGAATGCGGACGCTGTTTACGCGATGAATCCGCCTGCCTACAACGTCGCCAATATGTTTGCGGTGGCGAGAGGAATCGGTGAGCGTTACGTTGCTGCTATCAAAAATTCTGGCGTGCAGAAAGTCGTGTTGCTGTCTTCGATCGGCTCACAACGCGCCTCGGGCACGGGAAACATTTTTACGACGCATATTTTAGAGACAATTTTTGGCGATTTGGAAATCCCTGTTGCTTTTTTGCGAGCATCAGCATTTTTGGAAAACTGGGGCAGCGTGGCGAAGGTTGCCGCTGAGCAAGGCATTTTGCCGAGCTTCTATACGCCGCTTGAGCGCAAGATTCCGATGGTGTGCGCTGCTGATATCGGACGTGCCGTTGCCCAAGCGATGACCGCAGACTGGACGGGCAAACGCATCATCGAACTGCACGGCGCAGCAGATTATTCGCCAAACGATGTCGCCGCCGCTTTTGCCGCCGTTCTCGGTCGCGACGTACAGGCTGTCGCTGTCCCCGAAAGCGAGTGGCAGGCAACAATGTCCGGATTCGGCTTTTCGCCTGAAGCCGTCAACAGTTATAGCGAGATGATGCGCGGCTTTAATTCTGGTCACATTGTTTTTGAAGGAGGAAACCACGTTCAAATAGTCAGGGGGCAAATGATGATTGCAGATGCCGTCAGCAAACTGATCGAAGCACAAACTTGAGTCAACAATTTCACACCTAAAGGAGTCCATCATGACGACAATACTTGCAGGCAAAGTTGCCCTGGTTACTGGCGGTTCACGCGGTTTAGGCGCGGCGATCGCCAAGCGTCTCGCTCACGATGGGGTCACCGTTGCGCTCACCTACACCAGTTCGCCCCAAAAAGCTGATCAGGTGGTTCGGGATATTGAAGCAACCGGGGGAAAAGCCCTGGCGATTCGGGCTGACAGTGCCGATGTAGATGCGGTAAAACACGCCGTCGCTGAGACTGTTAACACCCTCGGTCGGCTCGACATTCTCGTCAACAACGCAGGCGTTTTGGTTTTAGCGCCGATCGACCAGTTCTCGATGGAAGAGTTTGACCGACTCGTCGCCATTAATATCAAAGGCGTCTTCGTCGCCACTCAAGAGGCCGTTCGTCACATGAGCGAGGGAGGACGGATCATCATGATTGGCAGCTTCATCAGTGATTTTACCCCCTTTGCCGGTCTCTCGGTCTATGCGTTGTCGAAGGGGGCAATCGCTAGTTTTACCCGTGGCCTCGCCCGCGATTTGGGGACTCGCGGTATCACGGTCAACAATATTCAACCGGGTCCGATCAATACCGATATGAATCCCGCAGATGGGGACTCTGCTAAAGAAATCACTAACATGATTGCTCTTGGTCGCTACGGACAGGACAACGAGGTGGCTGGCATGGTTTCTTATCTCGCCGGACCTGAAGCCGCTTTTGTCACGGGTGCGAGCCTCAAAATTGATGGCGGCATAGCTGCTTGAACAAGACGTAAGCAGTTACAAATCAGCATTTCATTGAGAATGATCCCATGAAGCGTTCAGTATCACAATGCAAGAATAATTTTGAGTCTGAGGTTACATCTCAGACTAATTCCATCTGTGACTCCTCAGTTAATTATGCCCTGATTGCGATCGCGCAAGAAGTTGCTGAATTGCTGAAACAATCCCATCCAGCACAAGCTGATAAAAGCGACAGTATAGAGAGTTAATAGTCAGGCAAAAATTTGCTGCATGAACGATCAACGGCTAAGTTAGAAAAGTCTACCTAAGGAGAGAAGCGTTAATGGCTAGCTTTTGCCTTAATGCGCCAGTGATTGTCTTGGGTTTCTAACTGATAGACGCTTTTTCTGCGCCAGAGTCAGGTTGAGAGGTGTTATTTTGTAACTGCAAGCAATCGGTGAGAGCAAGCTCTATGGCCAGCAACCAGCTCAACTCGCTCGAACTCAGCCAACGGTTTAATAAACCACTGATGATCTCCAGTCGTCAAATGAGCTGGAATGGCATTTTGGTGGAGCAGTGTCAAAGTCCTGCTTCAACCTACGAGGCAGAACTCCCAGCCCTCTCAGAACACTGGCTTAGCTTACACCTGGGGAATCCTACTCATATAATTCAAAAACGGGACGATCGACTGCATGAATCAATCCTTCAGGAAGGGGACAATCTCTTCATTCCGGCTGGACAGCCAAGCTACTGGTGTCAAGATAAAAGTGGTATCACCTGTACTCCACTATTCATTTGCTTAAAACCAGAACTGATTCAACAGGTTGCTGAAGCCTCTGATATGGATTCAAGACGGTTCGAGTTTATACATTGTTTTGGTCAGCAAGATCTGCAACTTCACCAGATTGGTATGCTGATATTGGCTGAGTTGCGATCGCACGGGATGATGGGGAAACTCTATGTCGAATCACTCACTCAAATTTTAGTGATTCATTTGCTGCGACACTATTCGACTCTGACGCGACCGATCGCATCCCAAGACAGCAGATTCACTCGTATCCAGTTGCAGCAGGCGATCGATTACATTCACACTTACTTGAATCGAGATTTGTCCTTGGCTGAACTAGCAAGCGTTGTGAATATCAGCCCGACTTACTTTGCGAGTTTGTTTAAGCAGGAAATGGGGATTTCGCCCCACCAGTATGTGATTCGACAGCGCGTGGAGCAGGCGAAACTGATGCTGTCAAAAACGGATTTGGCGATTGCAGACATCGCCCTACAAGTCGGCTTCTCCAGTCAAAGCCATCTGACCCAACAGTTTAAGCGCCTCACTGGCATGACACCCAAACAGGTTCGTTAATCTCCATAAGAATCTAACAAACCGTCGTAAGAATCTGAAAGCAGTCAAGCATTAGAACTGGCTACACTTTAGTCAGTAAGGCACGTGGTTATGTCGCAAAAACAATGGTTTTAGTGTTTGATCGCATTTCTGCGGAGACTTGCGATGAGAGTTTTGGGTGACCCAGATCCTTACCCTTTGCTACCACACATACATAGTCAATCCATCACAAACAGTAAAAGGGAGTTGACTTGGCAGTTTTGGAGAGGGTGGCTAGCGGTTGAGTTCTGCGATCAAATATCAGCTGCATCTCAAGGGCTCGGCTATCTCAAGAATCCGGCCATCTCAAACATTGGGCACAGCGCTGTTTGAGCACGTGCGGCTTGCCCTTGTCCCCCGGCGTGCGATCGCTCATCCGTTGCCCTAAAGGAGTTGATTACCATGTCTCAGGTTCCTTCTAACCCCCCACGGGAATCAGAAAAGACTACTGCCACGTCCTCACCTCGCCCCAGCAAGGTTCCCCGTCCGGGCTTGCCCGAGGGGATTGTGGGTCTGATCGTCTTTAGCGTAGTCGGGTATGGAATCGGCTCGCAACTCTCGCGGCTCGGACTCGATCCCGTGGTCTACGGCCTGGTCTTCACCGCGCTCTCCGGCATTGCTGGCATCGCCGGGTTCGCCGCCGCTGTGCTGCTCCGCATCCGATCCCTCAGCCCCTTCGGCGTCCGCCCAGTCCCCCGGCGATGGCTACTGATCGGGGTCGGGGCGGGAGTAGTCGCCTTCATAGTCAAGGGGCTGGCGGTGCTGGCCTACATCGCCATCACCGGAGACAGCTCCACCCCTCAGACAGTGTACGCCGAAGGTGGCAGTGGTGGGGTGCTGTCCTTAATCTTGGCAACGCTGTTTCTCGGTCTCCTCACACCCCTGGGTGAGGAGCTGATCTTTCGGGGCGTCATCGCCAACGTGCTGCTGTGCCACGGGCGGCCAGTTTTTGGGGTCGTGGGCAGTGCCCTAATCTTCGCCTTCATGCACGGCATCAATATCGTCTTTCCCGCCGCTCTGGTGATGGGTCTCGTCGGTGCCGAGTTGTTGCGCCGCAGCGGCTCGGTCTGGCCCGCCGTCGTCGTTCACGTCGTCTTCAACCTGCCCACTGTTCCCGTGATGGTGCTCGCTGGCATGGGCTGAACTATCAGCAGCTAGATCAAAGGAAATCACCATGTCTTACGTTTCTTTCAATCACCTACGCAACGATCTGTACCCTATGACCGCAAGATCGCGAAGGCTTGATAACACTGACGCTGCTGGTATGGCTAGGCTGGCGATTTGGGCAGCAGCGCCAGGGTAAACCCCAGGCCCAGTGGGTAGTAGTCGCCATTGCTGTCTCTTCCCTGGGGTTTGCTATGGCCTATGCGATCGCCCTAGGATTGCCGTTAACCCCACCCTTACTGGGGTTCTTGCTAATCCAAAATTCTCTGGTTGCAGGGGTTGCGGGGTATTTATTCTGGTGCTACGGGCTAGAGACCGCAATGATCGCCCATCTGACGGTTCATGCCGTGCTGGCCCTCCTAGGTTGAGGCATGGCAAGGCCGTTCTGGATATCGCCACGCAGTAAGCAGATGCTCTCAAGCCCGCCGGGGACGCACAGGGGTTGGGTGATCTCGAATCTTCGCCACAGCTAAGGCGTTAAACACCATGGCTCCAATTTCTTCTAATAACCTACGAAATCGTGACCGACTCACGCACGATTCACTATCAACAGCTTCCCCTAGGAGGAGAATGATGCGCGATCGCAAGACCTACTTTAGGCGCTTACTAACGGCCACAGCGGTGATGCTGCTGCTCATCGCTGGGGCACCTGCCGCATTTACACAGTCTGCCCAGGGGCTAGCGGCAGGACTGGAGCGCTTCTACAACCAGGAGCTGACCTTTGGTTCCTGTGAGAGTTTTGCAGCTAGTACGCTTGAGGAACAACTGTACGTTGACCCATTCAATTGTGCTCGGCTCGAAGTGCCACTAGACTACAACGACCCCACCGGCGAAACTATGCAGATTGCGGTGCTACGCCTGCCAGCGCAAGGCGAGCCGAGTGAGCGCATCGGTTCGCTGGTGATCAACCCAGGCGGCCCAGGTGGCTCGGGGATGCAAGTTGCTGTCCTTTCGGCGGTGGGCCTAAGAGACAGTCCACTGCTGCAACGCTTCGATTGGGTCGGCTTCGACCCACGCAGCGTCGGGGCCTCAAGCCCAGCGATTAGTTGTTTCACCGATGCAGAGAGTGACAGGGGCGAAAACAAAACCACCTTGTTGGGTACGTCAGGGGAGTGGACCACGGCCGACACCCGTGAGTTGATGGAGCAGTGCGCCAATGGGTCGGGCGGTGAAGCGGTTCTCGCTGCCGTCGGCACCCGGAATGTAGCCAGGGATATGGACGTGCTCCGCGCCGCCCTAGGTGACGAGACCCTCACCTTCTTCGGACAGAGCTACGGCACCCGGCTCGGTGCGGTCTACGCCGAGATGTTTCCGCAGAACGTGAGGGCAATGGTTTTGGACGGTGTGCTGGACCCTCGACAGGGCAGTGCGGAACGCAGACTGGCGCTCCACGCCGGATTCCAGCGATCGTTCGATCTGATGGCTGAGTTCTGCACCCAGAGCCCAGATTGCCCACTCGGTACCAACTCCGAGCAATCCACCGCCGTGTTCCAAACCCTGGTGCAACCGCTGATCGATGACCCGGTACCCGCCGGGAACGGACGCACGCTGAACTTCTTCCAGGCCACGGGTGGCGTGGGTACCGGACTCTACACCGCTGAGGCATGGCCGAGGGTCATCGATGGCATCGCCCAGCTCAAGACCGAAGGACGCGGCGACCAGCTGCTCGCCATCCATGATGGTTTCCACGGTAGAGATTCCAACGGCACGTGGACCAACTTTATCGAGGCCAACCTCGCGATCAACTGCAACGACGAGGAGCGCCGCACCCCTGAGCAGGAGGCCGACCTGCGCCGCCAGATTTTCAAGGTGAACCCCTTCCTCGATACCGGACGCGACGTTGAGGGCGTCACCCGCGACGCCTGCGAGTTCTGGCCTGGTGAGCCGACCCTCGGCTTCCCCTACGCTCAGGACGTTGAGGGTTTACCCGACACGCTGATCATCTCTATTACTGGCGACCCTGCCACCCCCTACGGCGCTGGGGCCAGTCTGGCCGAGGCGCTCGGCGGTACCGTGCTCACTGTCGAGGGAGAGCGGCACACTGTCGCCCTTGAGGGCATCAACCCCTGCGTCAATGCGATCGTTGCCGACTACCTGATTGACCTTGAAATACCCGGAGAGGGCGATCGCTGCCTCCTCTAGCCATCCCAGTAGCGTCATAAGGAGCTAGAAACCCCTATCAACAATCGTACTGAACAGAGAAACACTATGGATAAGCCCGAGTTCTTTGTCACCCCCGGCTATGGGGAATACATGCTAGATAAATTGCATTACTCACAAGCGGTAAAAATTGGCGATCGCGTAGAGACATCAGGCCAAGGTGGCTGGGATGACGATCTGCAAATTCCTGAATCGCTTGCGGACGAAATTGCTCAAGCGTTTCGGAACGTAGAGCGCACCTTGGCGACTGCCGGTGCAAGTTGGGAGCATGTGGTCCACATCAATTCTTACCATGTTGGCGGGTTGCCTGCGGAGGTTAACGATGCGATGGTTAGGCTATATCTCCACTACATGCCCAACCACGCCCCCATTTGGACACAGATAGGCGTCGCGGCGCTGGGACTGCCCACGATGCGGATTGAAATCCGCGTTACTGCAATAGTCCCGTAAGTTTCACACCAGCGGCAGCGCTAGCCAGCGCTGCCGCTAATGCGTAGAACGAAACGTTTTTACCGCAGCAAGACAGTATGATGAATTATCGTTTCCTTTTGTTTGATCCTCTAGTCGCAAGCAGTACAAGACTATATTCTCTCTTTGCGCTCGATGCAGGTGTTGTTCGTAATGAATTTCAAGTTTTTGAGTGGGATGGAGTGGAAAGAGACTTCGCTCCATAAAATCGAGACCAAGATTTGCGCTCAGCTATGCGAAATTCAACCGTTTAGGTTTACAAAACGTTTGCTAACGCAATCGGCGAAGCGAAAGCAAGAGAGTATCTGACAAGAATTGATTATGGAAACGCAGACCCAAGTACTAACGAAAGTGCTTATTGGATTGATGTAGCGGAGGGGTGTTTCCATGAAACTGCTTTGGGTTGGGGAATTCAAGCCTCTCATAAAATGCCCCTATTCATCCACTCTGGTCTTATTTGAGACTCCTTGCACAGCAACCCTTTCAAAACTTTTCTGCACCATTAAAAACGGCTCTCTCACGACTGCCCAACAACTCCGAATAAAGCGTCCTCACCTTTAGATAGTTACTATAAATAAAATCCATGGAGGGATTAAAAGCCCCCCATGGAAATTAGGAGGATTGAGTCAACGTGCAATAGCGATCATAAAGAATCAGCTATTACACTCATCAATGAGTGACTGAATAGTAAACTAATAATCTGAAGTTCTTAGGAAGATGCCTTGGGCAATGAAGATTGCTGCACCTATACCGATTCTAGATCGGGATGAGTAGTTTTCCCACAGCAGAACTTTATGTCTAGACCTGGATGAGAATTAGTAATAACCCCCCCCATGCCCATTATCTATTGACAAAATGAGCTATCGTTATCTCGCTAGAGCCTGAGCAATCTGGTCTGATAGACTGTAAGGATCGTAGGGTTTAGTAATCAGGGCCGCAATATTAAGCTGGTTAAACTGTCGCTGCTCACCCGATTGAGCCTTCGCGGTGAGTAAGATAATGGGAATCTGAGAAGTGGCAGTATTTTCCCGCAGTTTCTGCATGGTGGTTAAACCATCCATGCCCGGCATCATAATATCTAAGAGAATGGCGTCTGGCTTTTCTGCGGCAGCTTTGAGCAGTCCTTCATAGCCAGAACTCGCTAAAATAACCTCCCACTCGCCGGTAATTTCGAGACACATTTGGGTGGCTTCTCGAATATCAGCTTCATCATCAATAATAAGGATACGCTTATTGGTCATGGGTCACGTCATAGATGGGTAGGGTAAAGAAAAATGTGCTGCCTTGATCTAAGGTGCTTTCTGCCCAAATTTGGCCGCCGTGCTGTTGAACAATGCTACGGCAGATGGCTAGCCCTAGCCCTGTGCCACCCTGGTGTTCATCGTCAAGAACATGGAGTTGTTCAAATTGATCAAAAATGGTTTCCAGCTTGTTTTCTGGAATGCCTTTACCCTGATCCTGAACTGCAATAATTATTGCTTTAGGATTGGACTCTATCGTTGATTTCGAGGGAAGAGAGATAGGCTGAGGCCGGGGTATCAGTGGTGAGGTTGAAGATGCCTGACGATGGTCTTGCCCTTCTTGGTCGTAGAAACTGGCCGTAATCTGTACCGTAGATCCTGGCGGCGAAAATTTAATCGCGTTACTCAGTAAGTTGGCTAGGGTTTGGATAATTCGGTCGGGGTCGACCCAAAAATTAATTGAAAGGGATGACACAACAAGATTAATTGATTTTTTTTCGGCGATCGCTCGCATCTCGTCAACCGCTTGAGCGATCAGCTTAGCCAGGTCACAGGCTTGCTTTCTCAGGGTAACTTTGCCGAGCTTGATGCGCTCAATATCTAAAATATCGTTGACCAACCGCACCAGTCGATTGGTGTTAGAGAAAGCAATTTCCATCATGCGTCGACGCTTATTTTCAGCCACGTCGAGGTCGTCGTTGGCCAACAGCCCTAAGGCGGTGCGGATGGATGTGAGGGGAGTTCTTAGCTCATGGCTAACCACCGAGATAAATTCGTCTTTAAGCCGCTCAACGATCTGGCGTTCGGTGATATCTTTGAATATCACAACAGCGCCTAAAATATTGCTCTGATCTTGAATTGGGGCGCTGGTGTATTCTACCGGGAAGTAGTCACCCTGGTGTTTACGAAACAGGTCGCCGGAAATATGGTGATGAGTCCCCTCGTGGAGAGTTCTAAAGATAGGGCTGTGCTCCCAGGGGTAGGGTGTACCGTCAGCCTTTGCGGGGTCTACTAAGTGGGGTATAAGCTGATCCAACATTTCTTCTCTGGAATAGCCTAAGATTTCGGCGGCGGCTGGGTTGACAAAAATAATTTGTCCCTCGGCATTTAACCCACAAATACCTTCACCAGCAGATTCAAGAATCAGTTCATTTTGATGGCTGAGGCGGTTTAACGAATCTTGGGCTAGATGGAGTTGCCTAAGGGTATTTTCCCGTTCGGCAATTTCTCGTTTTAGGTCAGTGTTGGCCTGCTGTAGCTCCTTTGTGCGCTGGGTAACCCGGCCCTCTAGTTCTGTATTGAGGGCTTGAATTTGGCAGTAGAGGCGACTTTGATAAATGACCTGGGCAAAGTGGTGGGCCAGGGTATGGGCTAGGTCAATGTCGTTGCTCGCCCAGGGCTGAGTTTGACCTTGTTTCAACTCTCGCCAGGTTTCAAATGACTGCCGGGGCCGATCTTGGCGGGGGTCAGTGCTGTCTAATCGACCGGCCCAGATGGTTTCTACTGCTATGGCCTGGCGAAAAATGGTGAGGTAGCCCAGGTGTTGATTGCGGTAGAACAGTTGCGCCACCAAAATGCCACAAATATTCTTCAATTGCAGGGCCGATTTGAGCAATGGGGATGCCTGGGAGTCGGGCAAATGATCAATGGCCCACAGCAGTTCGTTGGGCTTAGCTGGGGCTTCGCTCTGTAGCCAAGATCGCCAGGCTAGCAGCTGTTCGAGAGGGGGGACAGCTATAGCTGAAGACGGGTAGCTTTGGTGATCGGTGACCGGGGACTGCACAGTGGTTTTGGGCACCAGATGGGCGGGTTGCTGCCCAGTGATGAGCAGTTGTTTTTTAGGGTTGGGGCCAGGAGTATTGAGGTAGAGTCTGCCGCCAACACCGCTGAGGGCTTTTACGGTTTTGGTCAGGGCGGTTTGAAGGGCAGGCGTAGGGGTTTTGTGCAGGAGGGTGACGACCTGGTTGACGGTCGCTTCGTGCCTAGCCTGGAGACGGCTCTGGCTCAGCAGCAGGGCGTGGGCGATGGCCACCGATACCTGATCGGACACCAGCTGTACCACTTCTAGTTGGTTGGGGCTGATGCGTCGCGGGGTGCTGTGGTGGGCAACCAGCAGCCCCCAAAGCCGCTGCTCATGGAGCACTGGCACGACGAGGGAGGACTGAACCCCCATATTGGTCAAGTACTCGACATGGCAGGGGTCAACTGAGCGAAACCAAATGTCTTGGTGTAGGGGGGCTTGGGTCTGGGGATGCAGTAAGGGGCTAATGCCAATTTCTTGCTCGGCCACGTTAACGATGTGGCGCTGACGGGTGATTAAAAATAGCTCGCGTGCCTCTTGGGGAATATCCTCGGCGGGAAATCGATGCCCCAGTAGGGACGGTAGCCGCTGCCCTTGAATGGATTCGGCGACTACTTCACCACTGCCATCAGGTTCAAACCGATAGAGTTTGACCCGGTCAATTTTGAGAAAGGTGCGCACCTCGGTGGCGGTGGCCGACAAAATTTCTGATAGCTCCAGGGACTGACGGATGCGGTCGGTCATCCGGTGCAGCAGGGCTTCGAGGGAGGGTTTGGGACCACTGAGGGAAAACAACATGGCGGTAGCCGATCAACCGATCGCCGAGGGTAGACAGTCTCTAGATATGACAGCGGTTTGCCGCCGCACCTGGTAGAACAGCCGCTTTACCAGGTCGGACTCGGTGAGAGATTTATCGATGATGTCGTTGGCCCCGGCCAGCATGGCGGCATGTTTGCGGGCGGCATCGGTATAGGCGGTCAAGAAGACCACTGGGAGCTGCTGCCACCTTGGCGTCTGACGCACCACCTGGCACAGATCAATACCATTAAAGTCAGGCATTTCGATGTCGAGCACCAGCAGGTCTGGGCAAGTTGACTGGAGGGTATGCCAGAAGTTGGGGGCGTGGTCTAGGGTGGTGATTTGGGTGCCCCAGGGTTCTAGTATGGTGCGCAGGGCCAGCAACATTTGGGGGTCGTCGTCAACGATCAAGACTTTGGCGGGGGCAGGGCGCGATCGCACCTCTATGCCCCCACTGAAAATTTGCGCTACCTCTGGGTTGTGCAAAAACGAAACCTGACCTAGCCGGGCTGCTCTAATCCGGTTCTTTAAGCTGCCGTCGGCACTGCATACCAAAACCGATAGGCACGGCATGGGGTTGATTAGATCTGAGATTTGCGCCAGGGTAGCTGGGTCGGTCTGGCGCAAACAGCATTTGAAAATGCTGAGATCGGGTAGCGGCGCTGAGGCCCCCTCTAGCTGAGTCTTGGGGATTGGGGCGCGATAGCTAGAGGTTACCTGCTGCTGGAAAACCTGCCAGTGCGCTTGATCTGAAATTGTTTGTACCGTCAACCCCCGATCTTGAGCAGCCTGAGCCAGGGTTCGTTCTAGCTCGGTACTGTCTTTATCATCGACGATCACTAGCTGCGGTAGAGGCGATCGCGCCTCTGGTGGGGTCGCGATCGCGATCGGAGGGCCTTTGCTCAACTCCTGCTCAAGGGCCATCACCCAGCTCCACAGCTGTGCCCGAGATTCAGGCGGCAATGGCGTAGAAAACTGCTGCTCGATCCGCCGGGCCAGATCTGATCCAGTAGACAGGCCAAATACCCCCAGTGCGCCTTTAAGGCTATGGGCCGCGCGATGGCCCTGTTGGTGCAGGTCAGCGGAGAGCTGGTTGGCTTCTAAGGCCTCAACGGCCCTTTTTACAATGGTTAGCCGTTCTTCATGGTGAACTTTAACCGTAGACCAAAGCGATCGCAGGGCGGTGTGGATCTGCTGCCGCCGAGGATGCTCCCACGGGTCGGCCCCTGGGGCGGTAGAACTGGCACTCGGCTCACTCTGCGGCTGCCCATGGCCAGAAGCCGCAGCTGGAGAGACCAATAGGTCGCCAATCGATGGATTCGGTGGCTTAAGACGATAGCCAACCCCGTAGACGGTTTTAATTAAGTCAGCGGGGGCACCGACCTCGGTCAGTTTGCGGCGCAGCCCCTTAATATGAGCCGTCACCGTATCTTCACCAGGGGCTTCGCCGCAGTTCCACAAGCTGTCGATAATCGCGCTACGGCTAAACACCTGGGATGGCTTGCGCAGAAATAGCTCTAGCAGGCGGTACTCCTTAGGTGTCAGATTGAGAGCTGTTTCACCATAGGTGACCTCCTGGGAGTTGGGATCTAGCTGTAAATCTCCCCACTCCAGCAGAGATAGTATGGGGGCTTGGGCTCGCCTCAATAGCACTCGCACCCGAGCTAAAAGTTCGTCTAGCTCAAAGGGCTTGGTGATATAGTCGTCGGCCCCGGCATTAAGCCCGGCAATTTTGCGGCTGCTAGAGTCGAGGGCCGTCACCATTAGCACCGGCATCTGGTAGGCATTGTCTCGCAGCTTTTGGCAAAATTTAATGCCGTCGAGCTTGGGCAAAACTACATCTAGCACGATTAAGTCATAGTCAAACGCCTTAACCAGTTGCCAGCCCATGTGGCCATCGCTAGCGACATCTACAGCATAGTGTTCAACAGCAAAGCCTTTTTCAAGGACTTTTGTGATAGATTCATCATCCTCAACGAGCAGTATTCTCATTGTCTTTTCCGCCTAGGTATCGACATTAGCCAAGCAAACCCTGGCTCATGCAGGAAAACGGGAAACAAGGGATCAATGATTTTTGTTTAATAGCATTATTAATTATTTTAATAAAATCTTGCTGAAGTTTATGAAAGTTAATAATTCTTAGAATGGTAACTTTTGGGCGGCTAGTCGGGTTCTAGTCCAGGCGAAAACAAACCCAGCAGCAAGGTCTTTTTTGAGTGACGCTACAGATCCTGAGTCAGGCTTAATGTCGGTGATTGATTAACTTAAATGTTCAGGAAAACAGTCATTCCTAAGTTATAGAAAACTCATAAGAAAAACTCAAAAAGCAATATCGGCATATTGTTTTGCGTTGGCAGAGCCTCGCCTTGGATGGTGTTTAAAAAGCGATCTATTGTAGCTTAAATCATCTGCCAATCTCCCTGGCCGGGTGTATGCAGCGGTTGGAAAAACTCCCCTGTTCCCCTAAAAGTTGGGGTCTGATTCCACTTCGAAGTCCCCCTTTTTGTAAGCATCCCTAAGTAGGTAAGCGCAATTAAATATGAGTCGATGTAGGTTGAGGCTGAGGCACGAAACCCAATGCCCGCATGGGTTACGCTGTCGCTAACCCATCCTACATTTGAATTGGCCCACCCACTTAGGGCCACGCTGGCTGAGCGGAGTCGTAAACCTTTCGGCAGGCTTCGCCAACATGCAACGTCTCCCAAAGGGAGAAAGCCAAAATCTCCCCGGTATGTTCCCTAGCCCCTTTGGGGCGGCTCCACTAACGACTCCGCTCAGAGAACGGTTATAGCTGTAGCCAATTGGATTAGGACGTCTGTCAGACGAGCGTTCAAACGTTTGAACGTTTTCAGGATTGATTGATGTCCTAACCCAGGTGACTCTGGCTATACCCTTTTAAGGAGAATTTAGGGGGATCGCTAGCTTTGGCAGAGCGGGTTTCTGATGATGGGTACTTAAAATGTTTCACCTCAACGAAAGTAGGTGCCGTACTGTAAGCCTGGGAAAAAATAATTCAGCATAATCATCGCGATCGACAACGTTACTAAGGCTAGAGTGGCCATGATAGGGGCACTGGTCAGATATTTCATGAAAGCAGTCATGGTTTGGTCTCCTGGGTAGACGTAACGTGAGATAGAGCTGAGCTATCGCGGTGATACTGTGAGATCGATCTGCTTAGCGGTCAGTTCTCCGGTGGTCACCTCCTTGAACGCCAGCAAAGGCCACAGCAACCCCTGGGTAAAAGATCTGATCGCCAAGGGAATATCGATGAAGATCTCTGCTTCCGCCGGCTTAGAACGGCGCTTGCTGCCAATCAAATAGGAGCGCCCAGACCAGCCGACAAACCCCGCAAAATAGAAAAAGATGCCAAAGGGAATGGCCACATCCACCGCCCGATCTAGACGCAGTTGCAGATGAGGGAGCCCGTCTGCGCCACAGAGCAGATTTTCGGAGTATGACTGATAGGGCTGATCAAAATAGTAGGTCTGAGGGGCCTTTTCCATCCGTTCTAAAAATGCGGCTGAATCGTGGCAGGGTATTAAGTGGGTATTCCCAGCAGCGGCGGCATCGGGCATCAGACTGAGCCAGATAAAGATGAACAGCAACATGCTCAGTAGGGTTTTCATAGCCTATTCTCCTCGATAAAAATCTTGGTTTTGATCCTCAGAATCAAGGACTAAATATTCGGCTCTCCTGGGATCACTATGCAGCGGTTGGAGAAAAATGCCAGCAGATTAGGCATCGGAGGCGGAATCGCTCAAAATTAGTGAATCCGTAGCCAGAGCGCTTAATCAACTTCAAACGCGTGTTGAT
>NZ_JADEXE010000001.1 GCF_015207265.1 Nodosilinea sp. LEGE 07298
GTGGATGGGGAGGGGGTAGATGGACACTCACTCGTTCACTCCCTTACTCCTCACTCTCCAGTATTATCTTGGCCTCTTGCAGCCGCTCCAAATGGTGTTCTTCTAGCTCGGGGTAGGCCAAGTCTAGGGACTTGAGCTTTTGGCGAATAAAGTTGGCTACCGTCATCCGCATAAACCACTTGTGGTCAGCCGGGATCACGTACCACGGTGCCCAGTCGGTGCTGGTGTGGGTAAGGGCGTCTTCATAGGCAGCTTGGTAGTCGTCCCAGTGGCTGCGTTCCTCAGCGTCGGAGACCGAAAATTTCCAATTTTTGTCGGGGCGATTAATGCGCTTTAGAAACCGCTGCTTTTGCTCCTCTTTAGAGACGTTGAGAAAAAACTTCATCACCAAGATGCCGTTGTTAGTCAGGTATTTTTCAAAATTGTTGATGTCTTCAAACCGCTGCTGCCACAGGTGTTTGCCCCTGACGTTGTCGGGCAGCTGCTGGTTGTTTAAAATCTCAGGATGCACCCGCACGATCAGCACCTCTTCGTAGTACGAGCGGTTGAACACGCCGATTTTGCCCCGCTCGGGTAGGGCTTTGCTGGCGCGCCATAGGTAATCGTGGTCGAGTTCTTCACTGGAGGGCTGCTTAAAGCTGACCACATGGCAGCCCTGGGGATTAATGCCCGACATCACGTGCTTGATGGTGCTGTCTTTACCCGCCGCATCCATCGCCTGAAAGATCAGCAGTAGGGCATAGGTATTTTGGGCATAGAGCACATTTTGGCAGCTGGCCATTTCTCCAATACAGTGCTGGAGATTTTTTTTGGCTGCTTTCTTGTTGAAACCGCCGGTAAAGCCAGAGTCAAAGTCTTTTAGATTGACCTTGCTGCCGGGCTTGACTAGCATTGCGTCTGGATTTAGAGCTTCCAGAAAAGAGTCATAGTCCATGGAGGAGGTTTTAAAGGGCATCTCCTTCAGGTAAACGCGTTTTAGGTGGAGTTACCAAGGATTTAATAAACGTTTAGGGTAAAAGGAGCCGGGTAGAAGGGTGGATGGGGAGAGGGGTGCTGCTGTGGAATCAAAGGAGTGAGCGGTAATGGTAGGGGCTTATTTTACGGGATGTGCGGTGTGGGCATTTAAGGACTGGGTGGGCGATTTTTACCCCAAAAGCAGTAAAGCGGGGGATTTTTTGCGGCTGTATGGCGATCGCATGACCGCCGTCGAGGGCAACACTACCTTTTACTCCATGCCCGATGCTAAAACCATCGATCGCTGGGCCGCTACGATGCCGCCAGGATTTCGGTTTTGCCCCAAGCTGCCCCGCGCCTTTTCCCACCAGGGCAAGCTGGTGCCCTTTATCGAAGCATCCCACCGCTTTTTGCAAACGCTGATGCCGCTGGGCAATCGACTGGGGCCATTGTTCATTCAGCTGCCGCCCACCTACAGCCCCGAGCAGCTGGCCGACCTGCGAGAATTTTTGGCCCGTTGGCCTCGGCAGCAGCACCCGATCGCAGTAGAAGTACGCCATCTCGACTGGTTTGCCGCACCCCACGCCACCCGCCTCAACCAAACGCTCACCAGCCTGGGGGTAGGTCGGGTACTGCTCGATACGCGCCCCATCTACGACTGCATCAATACCCCCGACGACGACCCTCAGATTGGCTCCGAGCGCAAAAAGCCCAGGGTGCCGCTCCAGCCCGAGGTGACGGCGGCGTTTACGATTATTCGCTACATCAGCCATCCCGACCTGGCCTACAACCAGCCCTATTTTGACGAATGGGTGCCCCGGCTGTACCAGTGGCTAGTGGCAGGTACCGATGTCTACTTCTTCGCCCACTGCCCCCAAGAGGCCAAGTCTCCGGCGGTGGCCCGCGAGGTTTACCACCAATTGCAGCAGGCGGGCGTCGAGCTACCCGAGCTGCTGTGGGATAGGGCTGAACGACAAAGGGCTGAGGAAGATACATCCTCAGCCCAGCTCAGTTTATTTGGTTGATAGAGTTTTTTAAAAAAAGCCGTACTACCGACGGCGGGCGACTAACCCTAGTCGTTTTCCCAGTCTTCGCGGCCCATGAGATCGCCTACGCGATCGCGCAGCAAAAAACCAGAAGACTCTAGCTCTGTTTCTACCAACGCCCACTCGCGGGCGGGAATGTGGCGGCAGAGGGTATAAATGGGCTGTTGACGGCTAACTACACCCTTTTGAACTAGCTGTCGAGCCTCGTCACGGATGATGTCGATGGAATAGTGGAGGGACTGAAGCATACCTAAACCCAGTAACGACGGAGAAGCTGCATGAGACAAAAGTCAAACAAGCCAGACAAGAATCTTTAGATTCCGTATCCCAGTTTACTGATAGTTTTTAGGGTTTGGCTAGCAGCTTGGCTTATTTTCGCCTTAATCTTTGGGCCATGCCATTAACAAATGCTGTAATTTTGCCATTACCACACTCTCGACTGTAACAACCCTGTAATATGTAATTTTCGCTAGATTCAATGCAATTACTGCACAATGCCCCGCCAAGCCTGCATCGCTTTTGACTAGCTTGGGGTTTTAGACTGCCAGCATAGGAGCTGCAGAGCTAGGGTTTGACGTTGCAACCCGTTAAAATTTTCGGAATCACCCCGCTCCATTGGGTAGCCTATTACTAGGGCCACCGCTGGTACTACGCCGATCAGCGAACTAGCAGCATTAGCTTTAACCAAGGCTGCATCGGCACACCCAGCACCGTAAATCCCCACCGGGAGGACAGGTCATGAGCGTGACCAACGAACTCTTTTCCCGAGCCAACGATTTGTGCCGCCGCCGCGCCTATGAGCAGTGGCATCGGGGGCAGAGCAAGCAGCAAATTTTGCGATCGCAGGTCGGCTTCCAAACCCTGCCCTCGACTCGCCCATCCATCTGTCAAGGCTGCACCAATTACCATGGCATTGCCTACGGTACCAGTCGGGCTAAGCGTTGTACCCTGGTGTGCGCGATGCACCCCTACGGCTGGCAGGGGGGTGGAGGCTGTCCTGATTGGCTAGGCGATAGCTAACACATTTGACCTTAGCTATCGCCTAGCTCGCTACCCCCTCAACACCCCTCGCAGTCGCTGACTCACCGCATCGACCCCAATGGTCAGCACCACAAACACCGCCAGGGTCACCATCACGCCGCTGTAGTCAAAGCTGCTGATTTGCTCGGTGAGCAGGCGACCGAGCCCACCGGCACCGACCAGGCCTACAATCACAGTTTCGCGCAGGCACACCTCCCAGCGGTAGAGGCTGTAGGCCAAAAAACGGCCCAGGTTTTGGGGCAAAATGCCGTAGGCTACGACTGCGCCGGGGCCAGCGCCCAGGGAAGTAAGGGCGCGGACGGGGCGATCGTCCAGGTTTTCGTTGACCTCAGCCATCAGGCGGCCCAAAATGCCGAAGTTGTGCAGGGCCAGGGCCAGCGCCCCCGGCAGCACCCCTGGGAACAGCACAAACAGCAGCACCAGCGCCCAAATCGGGGCGGGAATGGCGCGGCTGACCAGCAGCACCAGACGACTGAGGCCCAGCAGCGTAAAGGCTATCCAGGCAGAGCCGCCGCGCTGACCCACAGGGTGCAGCAGCCCCCCCGGCAGCCAAAAGTTTTGGGCCGCAGGCAGCGAGAAGAGGATGCCGCCGAGGCTGGCCAGGGCGATCGCCACCATTGACATTGCCACCGTGAGCCAGGCGAGCTGCGCTAAAGTCACCACCTCGGCCCAGGTTGGCAGCGGTGGCCAGCTGGTGCCCAATAATTCTCCCAACAGCCGCTGGGTGCGCGTCGACCACAGCACCGCCACATCGAGCTGTAAGAACCACCAGCTCAGGGGCACCGCCAGCACCGCCCCGATCCACGACAATCGCAAAAACCCGTCCTGGCTGGGGGCTCTAGCACCCGATCGTGCGGTACCGCCCGGTTTGCGGTTGATGTCGAGGCGGCTGGTAAAGCCCATGCGGCGGCGCACCAGAGCGCTCCAGGCATCGACTGCGCCATTGAGAATAATTAGCGCGTAAAACCCGGTCCACAGCTGCTCGTAGCGCAGCGATTGCAGACTGAGAAAAATCTCGTAGCCCAGCCCCCCAGCCCCGATAATGCCCAGCACCGCCGAGGCCCGCAGCGAGCACTCAAACCGGTAAAAGGTATAGGAGAGCAGGTTGGGTAGAGCCTGGGGCAGCAGGCCGTAGATCAGGGCAATGATCGGCGGCGTTCCGGCATTGAGCAGGGCATATAGAGGCTCAGGGGGCGTTTCATCTAAAATTTCTGAAAAAACCTTGGCCACGATCGCCCCAAACGGAATCGCGATCGCCAGCACTCCCACGACGGGGTCAAGCCCCAGCACCTGCAACAGCACCAGCCCCCAGATCAGCTCGTGGATGGCGCGGGGAAAGGCCAGCAGCCCCCGCACCCCAAACCAAAGGTTCTGGCGCAGCCCCCATTTGTCCTGCGGCAGCAGCGTTTGCCACCACACCGCTGAGGAGAGCAGCCCGCCTACCAGCCCTAGCCCAATGCTACAGACTGTACCCAACACCGCGTAGGCCAGGGTAACTAGGGCCGCGCGGCCCATCAGCGCTACAAACTCGGGGCTGAGGTCGGGTCGCAAACTGGCTACCAAAAACTCGCGCAGCTGCGGCCAGCCGCCCCAGTTAATCAGCTCTGCGCCCGGTCGCCCCAGTCCCGCCTGGTACGCGGCCAGTCCCAGAGCGAGCAAAACCCCTAGAGCGCTGGCTGTTTTTGGGTTCCAGAGGCTCGGGCGCAGCGGTATGGTGATAGTCTGTTGGGTGTCAACCATGTTCAGGTCGTCACGGTGCCATGGACGTTATGCCCCAGCCTCACAATTATCTTTTGCCCAATGCTCTGCTTCAAAGTACGGCTCAGCCCCTATCTATAGACACGATCCTACGCCCCGTTAGTCTAGACACAGGGCTAAACGCAGGGGATGGGTTCAGCGGCTATTTTACCGGAGTTAATCTACCCGGTGTGGCCGGGATGGCTGGAATGGCGGTAACCCCTGAGGCCTTATCTCCGGTGCTGGCTCAGCAGTTTGACCAAGATATCCTCGGCGATATGGTCAGCGTTTGGAATAACTTTGTCGAGTCGGGCCAGCTTTGGGCACTGCTCTTTGGCATTGTGCTTGGCTACTTTATTCGCAATCTGACCGCCTTTTAAACGCCCTCCCATGGAAACACCCCCGCCCCAGACCTGGAGCCAGCGCTTTGAAACGGCGCTGCACCCGGCGATCGCGATCTTTAACGCCAGCATTGGCTTCGACATTCAGCTAATCGAGTACGACCTGACCGGCTCGGCAGCCCACGCCAAAATGCTGGTTAAAACCGGCATCCTCAGCCCTGAGGAAGGCGAGCAGATTGTGAATGGCCTGGAGACCATTCGTCAGGAGTACCGCTGCGGCAGTTTTGCCCCCGGCGTTGAGGCCGAAGACGTACATTTCGCCGTCGAGCGGCGGCTGACCGAGCTGATTGGCGACGTGGGCAAAAAGCTGCACACAGCCCGCTCGCGCAACGACCAGGTGGGCACCGATGTGCGCCTTTACCTGCGCGCCCAAATTGAAGCAATTCAGGGGCAGCTGCGCCAGTACCAGCAGACCCTATTCGGCCTAGCCGAAGCCCATGTCGAAACCCTGATCCCCGGCTATACCCATTTGCAGCGCGCGCAGCCGCTTAGCCTGGCTCACCATCTGCTGGCCTATTTCGACATGGCCCAGCGCGATTGGGAGCGGCTCCAAGACGTTCAAAAACGGGTGAACATTTTACCCCTGGGCAGCGGCGCGCTGGCGGGTACCACGTTCCCCATCGATCGCCAGTATGCGGCCGAGCTGCTGGGCTTCGAGCGCGTCTACGGCAACAGCCTGGATGGGGTGAGCGATCGCGACTTTGCGATCGAGTTTGCCTGTGCGGCCAGCCTGATTCTGGTGCACCTGTCGCGCCTGTCCGAAGAGATGATTCTCTGGGCCTCGGAGGAGTTTAGCTTTATTACCCTCAGCGACAGCTGCTCCACCGGCTCCAGCATTATGCCCCAGAAGAAAAACCCCGACGTGCCCGAGCTGGTGCGGGGTAAAACCGGGCGCGTGTTTGGCCATTTGCAGGGGCTGCTGGTGATGATGAAGGGGCTGCCTTTGGCCTACAACAAAGATCTGCAAGAAGACAAAGAAGCCCTGTTCGACACGGTGCAGACGGTGCAGGGCTGTCTAGAAGCGATGACCATTCTGCTGGCGGAAGGGGTCACCTTTCGGGTGCCGCGCCTGCGTCAGGCCGTCAACGAAGACTACTCCAACGCTACCGATGTGGCCGACTATCTGGCCACCAAGGGCGTGCCCTTCCGCGAGGCCTACAACCTGGTGGGTCAGGTGGTGAAGACCTCGCTGGCGGCGGGCAAGCTGCTGCGGGAGCTTACTCTCGACGAGTGGCAAGCGATTCATCCTGCCTTTGAAGAGGATATTTATGCGGCGATCGCCCCTCAGCAGGTAGTCTCGGCCCGCAACAGCTACGGCGGCACCGGCTTTGAGCAGGTGCGCCAGGCCCTCCAGCGGGCGCGGCAGGCGTTGGGAGAAGGGTAATGATTAGCCTCTGCATGATTGTGAAAGACGAGGCCGGTAGCCTGGCCCATACCCTGGCGAGCGTGCAGGGCGTCGTGGGTGAAACTATCGTGGTCGATACTGGCTCGACCGACGACACGGTGGCGATCGCCCAAGCCCACGGAGCTAAGGTCTACAGTTTTGCCTGGGTCAATGACTTTGCTGCCGCCCGCAACGAATCGCTGCGCCACGCCACGGGTGACTGGGTGCTGGTGCTCGATGCCGACGAGGTGCTGCTGCCCGCAACCGCTCAGGTTCTCCAGGCCCTCGATCGGGGCCAGCCGCTGGGAAATGTGGCTGCCGCCGACGTGCTGGCGGTGAATTTACTGCGCCTGGAGCTGAAGGCACCCCAGTCCCCCTACACGATGACTACCCGGTGCTTTCGCCGCCTGCCCGAAATTAGCTTTAGCCGTCCGTACCACGAAACTGTAGACGACAGCGTGGCGATTTTGCAGGCGCAAAACCCTCGCTGGCAAGTCGTTACCCTGGCCGAGGTCGCCCTGCACCACACCGGCTACGATCCTCTGGTGGTGGTGCAGCGGGGCAAGTTCGATCGCGCCCGCACCATGATGGAGGCCTACCTGGTCGACCATCCCGATGACGCCTATTTACTGAATAAACTGGCCGCCCTCTACGTCGAGTCTGACCAGGCTGAGGCCGCCCTACCCCTGCTCGATCGCGCTCTAACCCAGGCTGACACCCTAGATGAACTGACCCGCTACGAACTGCACTACCACCGCGCCCTGGCCCTGGCCAGTCAGCCAAGTGAAGCCGCCAGCGACTATCAGGCAGCTCTAGCCCAGCCGGTGCCGCCTCAGCTCAAGCTGGGCGCGTGGATTAATTACGGTAGCCTCAAGAAAGCTCAGGGCGATTTTGAAGCCGCTGTTGACTTGTTTCAGCAGGCCGTTGAGGCCGACCCCACCCTGGCCGTCGCCCATTACAACTTGGGTACGGCTCACCGGGCTAGGGGCTACCTCGACGAGGCGATCGCTGCCTACTGCAGCGCGATCGACCTCGACCCCCACTATGCTGCAGCGCACCAAAACTTGGCTGTGGCCCTGTTTAAGCTGGGGCAACTGCCCGAGGCACTGCAGTCCTTCCGGCGATCGATCGCCCTTTACGAGGCGATCGATCCGGCTACTGCCGCCAGTCTGCGCCAGGGAGTGACAAAACTCGGTATTCCCCCAGAGCTGTTAGCTCAGGCAGGGCTAGTGTAAATGAGTGGCGCGGCTAAGCCGCGCTCTGCTTAGTTACTTAGAGTAGCGGGCATCATTCCAATCAAAGCCACCCTCTGAAGAGGAATTACCTGAAGAAGACGGGTGCGACTTTTGCCACGACACGTCAGAACCGTAAGTGCCCGGTCGCCAATAGTGGCCTTGATTACCGTCGGCCTGCTCACCGTTTGTTGTTTCAGAAGGGCCACCCCGGTAGCGGGTGCGGTGAGAGGTATCGGTGCCGTTGGCGGCGGTGGGAGAGGGTTGCTCGCCCCGACGGCTTAGCACTGTTCGCAGGCGAGTGATGGCCCCATCCCAGGTGAGGTCAGGCTGTCTAAGAATGTCTCTCAAGGCGTTGAGTGCAACGTTGGCAGCTTCGTTGTCTTGCCCACGCAGGGGCTCAGAGGAGCGAATGGGGTCTACCTGTACCGCCGCAAAAGCCTGACGCACAGCGCTTTTAATCTGATTGTGCAACTCTCGGCCAGCTTTTTCATACTGGTGCTGCCACCCCTTCTCACTGGAGGCATAGAGCGATGGTAAACGGTTGAGGGCATAGGTTTCGACCTCTACCCGCTTCAGATACTTCAGCACGCGGGGGTGCATGGTCTTGAGCTGCTTCTCTACCTCTTCGGTAACGAGGAGCTCCATAGCATTCATGTAGCTATGTCTGGGAACATCGTGAGCGACTTTCATAACCAACCCCATTTCTATTGAATAAATTGGCGAACCCCGGTAGAACCGGCCCGCCATAACGATGCTCCTAATGGGTCACCAACGGCGTTAGTCCCAAACCTCAAGGACCACAACCAGAGGTAAACGGGACAAGGTGGCTGGGGAGCAGCGTACTGCCTAACAACAGTATGCCCGAATGGATTCCGGAAACTTACGGAAATTGTTCGGTGGCTAGCTACAACCTGACCTGGTGAATATGCCTAATTGGCCTATCTAGCTATACTGACAAAATAATATGGATCCTCGCAACCGTAGTCATCAAAACTTCAACGGCTTGTTTCAAAGATTCATACCATAGGACTAGAATTGGGGGAAGAGGGTTTCCCCCCTTCCCCAGACTTGACCCGTTTTACAGGGTCAGTAGTTCGGTCGGTAGCCGCTTAAAGGAAAGCCGCTCATTTTCGACATCGACGTAGATCGTGTCGCCCTCGCCAAACTCACCGCGCAGAATAGACTTGGCAATCTGAGTCTCAAGCTCTCGCTGGATCGCCCGCTTGAGGGGGCGAGCCCCATAGACGGGGTCATAGCCCACCTCGGCTAAGAAGTCGAGGGCTGCTTCACTGAGCTTGACGGCCATCTTGCGATCGGCCAGCCGCTCTTCGAGCCGGACTACTTGCAGCTTGACAATCTCGCGCAGCTGCGACTTGAGCAGCCCGTGGAAGATGATCATTTCATCGACTCGGTTGAGAAACTCGGGCCGGAAGTTGCCTCGCAGCGCCTCCATCACGCGAGCCTTCATTTCGTCGTAGCGGCTGTCGTCGCCCGCCACGTCGAGAATGTACTGGGAGCCGATGTTGCTGGTCATGATGATGATGGTGTTTTTGAAGTCCACCGTATGGCCCTGGGCATCGGTGACGCGACCATCGTCAAGAATTTGCAGCATGACGTTGAAGACATCGGGGTGCGCTTTCTCAATTTCATCAAAGAGAATGACCGCAAAGGGACGGCGACGAATGGCCTCGGTGAGCTGACCGCCCTCGTCGTAGCCGACGTAGCCCGGAGGGGCACCGATCAGGCGCGAGACGGCGTGCTTTTCCATGTATTCCGACATGTCGATGCGCACCAGCGCCTCTTCGGTGTCGAACAGGTAGGCGGCCAGGGCCTTGGCCAGCTCGGTTTTACCGACCCCGGTGGGGCCAAGGAATATGAAGCTGGCGGTGGGGCGGTTGGGGTCAGCCAGGCCAGCCCGCGATCGCTGAATCGCATCGGCTACCGCCGTCACCGCTTCCTCTTGACCAATCACTCGCTCGTGCAGCTCGTCTTCGAGCAGCAGCAGCTTCGCCATTTCCGACTGCACCAGCTTGCTGACTGGAATGCCGGTCCACTTGGAGATGATTTCGGCGATGTCTTCCTCGGTCACCTCTTCGCGCAGCAAGGTTTTGCCGGTGGTCTGGGTATCGGCCAGCTGGGTTTCGGCGGTTTCGAGCTGGCGCTGTAGCTCGGTGAGCTTGCCATACTTAAGCTCGGCGGCCCGGTTGAGGTCGTAGTCGCGCTCGGCCTGCTGAATCTCAATGTTGACCCGGTCGATGTCTTCTTTGATCGCTTGAATGTGGTCAATGATGTCTTTTTCAGACTGCCATTGAGCATTGAGGGCGCTCTGCTGTTCTTTGAGGTCGGCCAGCTCTTTCTCGATTCGCTCTAGGCGCTCCATTGAGGCGGCATCGCTCTCTTTTTTCAGCGACAGGCGCTCCATTTCGAGCTGGAGGATCTTGCGATCGACTTCGTCAAGCTCCTCGGGTTTGGAAGTGATCTCCATTTTGAGCTTGGCGGCGGCTTCATCGACCAGGTCGATGGCTTTGTCGGGCAGAAAGCGATCGCTGATGTACCGAGTCGAGAGCGTGGCCGCCGCTACCAGGGCACTATCGGAGATTTTTACCCCGTGGTGCGTTTCGTAGCGATCTTTGAGGCCACGCAAAATCGAGATCGTATCGGGCACCGTGGGCTGGTCGATATATACCTGCTGGAAGCGGCGCTCCAGGGCGGCGTCTTTTTCAATGTATTTGCGGTACTCGTCGAGAGTGGTCGCGCCAATGCAGCGCAGCTCGCCGCGAGCCAGCATGGGCTTGAGCAGGTTGCCTGCATCCATGGCACCCTGGGTCGCGCCCGCGCCGACAACGGTGTGAATTTCGTCGATAAAGAGAACAATTTGCCCTTCGGAGTCGGTGACTTCTTTCAGCACCGCTTTCAAGCGCTCCTCAAACTCGCCCCGGTACTTGGCTCCGGCAATCAGCGCCCCCATGTCGAGAGCGATCAGCTGGCGGTCTTTGAGCGACTGGGGCACGTCGCCGTTAACGATGCGCTGGGCCAGACCTTCGGCGATCGCGGTTTTGCCCACCCCTGGTTCGCCAATCAGCACCGGATTATTCTTGGTGCGCCGCGAGAGAATCTGAATCGTGCGGCGAATTTCGTCGTCGCGGCCAATCACCGGGTCGAGCTTGCCCCGGCGGGCGGCATCGGTGAGGTCGCGCCCGTACTTTTCGAGCGATTGGTACTTGCCTTCAGGGTTTTGGTCGGTCACTTTCTGGGTGCCTCGAATGTCTTGAATAACCTGCTTGAGCTTGGCTTCACTCAGCCCCAAATCTTGAAATAGGGATTTGCCAAAGCGAGTATCGCCAGGGTAAGCCAGAATGATGTGCTCGATGGAAATATACTCGTCGCCGTAGTCTTTTTTGGACTTGTCGGCGCGATCGAGCAGGCTATCGAGCGACTTGCCTAAATAGACAGACGACCCGCTGCCTGAGACTTTGGGCTGGCTATTGATAAAGGCTTCGGTGCGATCGCGCAGCACCTGACCGTTGACGCCCAGCTTGGCAAAAATACTGTTGGCCAGACCGTCTTGGTCGAGCAGCGCCAGCAGCATGTGATCGCTCTCAATCTGCTGCTGCTGAGACTGCTTGGCAACATCCTGCGATCGCACAATGGCATCCCAGGCTTTTTCAGTAAATAAATTTTGGGTGGGTTGCATAGGCTCCGCTCTCCGGTGTTACTCCATAAAATCTCTGTATGGTTGCATTGTAGAAAGACTGGCCTGCTTAGCAGGGTCGGTGTTTACGATCGTTCTCAGGCGGGTTGCCGTCTATGGTTCTTCTATTGCTAAAATCTCTGCCCCCCACTGTTTGAGCGTTTGCAATACCCTGTACAGTTCGTTACCCGGATTGATTAACGAGAACAACCGAGAATTAGCATATTGAGCCGTAGGCTGCCGGGTAGCTTTGAGAAACAAAAACTCATTACCATTCGTAATTAGACCAAACGTTGGATCAGTCAATTTGGGATTACTTAGCATGCAGGCCAAGGCTTGGGGAATGGCCCTCGTCACCGCAAAATCGCTGCGCTTGGACTCAATCACCAAAAGCCAAAACTGTTCTTTTAAGACCAGCACATCAATGCGCCCTCGAATGACAATGCCGTCATCCTCTAGCTCAAGATCGATGCTGGTTTCAGTTTCAATCCGAAAGGGCTTGCGGTAAAACCCGGCTAAATCTAGCAGAGGAGATAACACCACCATCTTGACGCTATTTTCTAGCATGGGTGGATCTTCCATCAATGCCGTGAAATTCGCTTTGACGCGATCGAGCAGCTGTTGTTCGGCCTCACTCAAAGGAGGCATGTCTTGCTGCCACTCGTCAAAAAAGGCGGGATCTAAGGATTGCTGTAACCCCAGCGCCTGTTTGAGATCGCGCAGGGTGGCTGTATTTGCCGCAATGGTCTGCACCATAGTCCATTCGCCCAGAGGTTATGCCAATTCTAACCGTAACGAGCAGGCCTCAAGATCGCTAGGGATCCTGAGGCCTGCTGGTGAGGGTTCAAGGGATACCGACTCGTCACCTAGATAAGTAGATCTGATTATCTATAAGACGCATTTCGACTCCGCTCAATGCTCGATCCGTTGCTGGGCAGAGGGTTGAGCGGAGTCGTTCACGAAGTGTCTCCCGAAGGGAGAAAACCCAGAAACTTAAGCTGGGTTTAATTTGACCCTTCTACTTACCAGGGTCGCCAGTTGCCCCAGTCTTCGTTGAAGATTGAGGTGTTGGGGAACTTCGTCGGGTTACCGCTGGCGTCTATTTCGGCCCTCAGCTGGTCGAGCAGGGGCTCGCGGCTGGGCAAATTATCCACCAGTTCGTAGGGCAGCACCCCATTGCGCAGTGAGAAGTCAATGGTGTGGGCAGCGGCGGCCCCCACCGACCATTCAAACGAGTGCACCCGGTAGGCGGCGGCGGCGATGGTGCTGGCGGCAATGCTCTTGCTGGCCACCAGCATGTTGTCAACCCGCTGAGGAATCATCGCCCGCAGCGGAATTTGGGCCGGGTAGGCCTGGCCGTGGGCTTGGCGCACGCCGGGGCGCTCGATGTTGCCGGGCTTTTCGGCCGGATACTCAGCCATACAGGGGTGAAAGTCGATCGCATACTGGGCAATGCCTACGGTGTCGGGGTAAAGGCGCGATCGCTGCCGAATCGGAAAATCATTGGGGTTGGCATCGGGCTCAAAGGTGCTAACCGTATCTAGCCCCGCCAGGTAGCGCCGTAGCGAAGTGTAGGTTTCCTCATCCAGGTTTTGCTGGTAATAATCGGAGGCAAAGTCGTTCCACGAAAAGTCGATTTCGCTAATCATGAACCCGTTCTCGTAGCCGTAGGCGGGGCGACCAATGATGCGCCGGGCCTCGCGAATGTAGGGGTACTTCGACAATCCATGGGCCGTACCCATCGGTGAATCTAGCCCTTGCAGATAGACGTTGTAAGGTTCAGGCTCTTTGTAGGTATCGGGAATTTGCGAATCGGTGGTGCCGGTGGTCAGCCAGTAGAAATAGCCGATCGCATTTTCTTCACCCTTGCGCAGCGTGTCGGCTCGCAGTCCCCCCAGCCAGCCGCCTGGCTCTAGCTGACCGCTGGCCGCTAGCTGATCTTCGGAGAGAATCAGATTATCCAGATTGGTGCCGGGGCGATAGTCGTTGCCCCAGGTCCAGTTCTGCATTGAAATATCGCCAACCCCAGGGCGGGACACCCCGGCAATGTTGCCCTCAGCTCGGGGCGAGGCATTCCACAGCCGCCGATAGGTAAACACAAAATCGAAGTGGTCTTGGGCGGTTTTGAGCGAGTCGCGCTCGCGCTCCCAGCTGTAGTAGGGCTGGTAGATGCTGTAAAACTCAGGAATATCGTAGGTTTGCGGCTCGGCGGTGCGCTCCATCGCAAAGGTGTAGGTGAAGCCCTGGGTGCAGTAGGGGTCGCGCTCGACCACGGGCGAGGATGGGTTTAGCGGTGACTTGGGATCTAGCCCCAGCTCGTAGGGCACATCGGCCAACACAATCAGCTCGCCGGTCTCGGTGGCCTCGACTACAAACCAGTCCACTCGACTGGGGGCAGCATTCTCACCGCCCTCTAGCTCAATGCCTGCGGGCACAAACTGAATAATCTCTTTGGCCAGTCGGGCCGAGTCGTCGTAGGTGTAGGCGTCTTCAATGATGTTGGAGAGAAAGTCGGTATTGAGGGGGGCAGTGCCCGGTGCAGGGCTGTGGCGAATGGCAATCACTTCGTCAATGTGGGTGCTGTCGGCGTTGAGGCTGAGGTCTTTGACGACAGTATTGGGAAACCACTTCAGTTCGCCGCCGCCCTCGCGCTCGGCCTCGGCCAGCATCTCCATCAAAATGGCGTTGGCATCGGCGGGCAGAAAGCAGGTGGCGCTAACCCAGCAGTTGCCGGGGTTGAGTTTGCCGTACTTGCGCTCCACGCGATCGCGCAACTCCTTGTACCCCCGCGAGTAAAACAGCTGGTTACGCTGCTCCCGCGACTCATCTAGCGCCGTGGTGCCCTGGGAGGAGATCTGCCCGCCTACCCAGTCGGTTAGCTCGGTCATACAGACGGTGTGGCCCATCAGCAGGCTTTCGTAGGCGGTTGCTGTCCCGGCCAAGCCGCCGCCGACAATCAGCAGTTCGCACTCTACGACCTGGTCGGGAGTGCGAGGCACCTGGGCCACGCGGGACGCGACCGACTCTTGGGCGCGGGCGTTGCCAATGGGAAGAGGTATAGAGCCAGCGACCAGGGTTGAGGCTAAGAGGGGAGCCGTAAGGGCGCGAAAGAATCGTTTCATAGCAAACCAAAAGGGGCGAATCGATTGCACCCTCTAGCTTATCGGCTGATCGTAAGGTTCCGCTATAGGTAGCGAAAGGTTGCAGAGCTGGGGAAAATGGGTGAGATCTGGTGGGAGGTGGGTGTAGTGGATGCGATCGCCTACCGAGACCTGCGCCTGCAAGCTTTAAAAGAGTCGCCAATGGTGTTTGCCTCTAGCTATGAACAGGAAGCGCAGCTTTTGTTGAGCGACTTTGCCACCCGACTGCGCCCTAGCCCAAGTGCTGCTAACGGTATTTTTGGCGCTTTTAGCGATCGCAATCACCTCATTGGCATGCTTGGGTTTTCGTGGGAGCATCGCCCCAAAATGGGTCAACAATTGGTGTTAGGTCATCCTATTCACAGTTTGTTTTGCTGCGTTAGCCCGATTAGCTTGCGCTTACGACCGTGCTGGTTGAGCAGTGTTTGGTAGTAGCGAGACCAATCTGCCACTTGCCCCAGGACGTGGTAAGCGGCCTTAACGCGTTTCAGCCAGGCCACCGCGTTGTCATAATACTTGGCCTTACCCTCATCCATAATCGATTCGGCGCGGGGGAGGGCATTGTCAATCACCCACTGGCTGTGGGTGGCAACGACGGTATCCATCACTCGTAAAACGAGCTGACTATGGTAGCTGCTTAGGCCCGAGGCTACCGCGATCGCATCCTCTAGCAGCCCTTCATGGAGAAAAATATCGATCTGGGCCTGCTCTAGCCCCCACGTTTGACTGGTGCGCAGGTTTTGCAGCAGCGTCTCTTGAACGGCAAGCCAGTCGGTCCCAGCTAGCATTTCGACCTTTTGGTAGTCCTGAAGCGACGGTTTGGCTTTGAACGCCAGGATGCGAGCCTCCAGGGCGGCACTGGTGTTGCCCATGCCTTCCGCCAGGTCACTGGTCCAGGTGGCAAAATCAAAGGCCATGTAGGAGTTGTTTTGCTCGAACCGGAGCCCTTGTAGAGCAATGTCTAAGGCCTGGGAAAGTTGGTTTTGCGATCGCAGCATCTCAGCCAACGCCTTGGCCTCGCTCAGGGTAGTCATTTGGCGTTGGGCAACGGTCATTGCCTGGTCAACCCGTCCCAGCTGCCCCAGCATAGTCAAATACTGCTGGGTCTGCCCTTCGGCCTCAGCCAGGTGCAGATATTCCTCGTAGCGTTCCTGCCGAGCCAAAGCAGTTAGCCTGGGTTACACCACCTCATCAAACTCAATGGTGACCCGGTAGGGCATAACCTCGTTGCCTTCGACCTCGGCCTGTAGGGTCTGCTGCCGCTGGGTAAGGGAGACCACTGCGCCAGAGCGAAAATAGCTTTCACCCCGAGCGTAGGATGGCTCGGTGGCGTGGTGCTGAATGGTGGTTAGGGTGAGGTTAGGCAGGAGCATGGGTGGGTCTAGTCAACCGCTGCGGTTTTGAAGACCATCGTACAAGATGGCAAAATAATTGTGACTTAGCAATGAGGCGCTAGAGCCTACGTCTTTGTGGGTTTCTGATGCTTGAAGGCATCAGCACTAAAAGACTTTTTTGGATGACGAGATACTGGGGACCCGCCTATGTCTGCTGCAAAAATTACCAAACTACTGAAAAAGGCCTTGCTCGAAAATGGTGAGATGTCTCATGCCCTGTATGAACATGAGCTAAAAGAACAAGTTGACTACTTGTACAAGGGCCTCAAGCGCGATAAAGAAGATGTTGTTTTTGTGGTGACAGAAAACACTGGCGATGTGGCAATGGTATTAACTACCCGCAACAAAACGGTGTATATCAATGAAGACGCCAGACAAGAGCTAATGAAAATTTGGCAGGCAAACTATGCGAACAATGTAGAGATGCTGATTCCATCCATGGTTAGAGACCTGGTGAATGACTTTTTTGCGGTCACTGGGGTCAAGGTTGTAAAGACTAGCAAGCCTAAAAAAGCCAAGAAGGGATGGGGATTTGGCTAGCGATCGCGGGTCATAACTCCAAGACTGAGTCTTTGGAAATGCCTTGGAGATAGTTGTTGTATTTGGCAAACCAATCAGATGGTGACATCGGCCATCATCTGACAGCCCTTGCCGCGCAGGTAGGCTTTAAGCGCAGAGGCTAAATTCAGCGCAATTTGACTGTGGGGAATCGTCCCCCCCGTCATGGCAAAGACGTCCTCGTTCAAATAGGCGTATTTAACGACCTTCTGGAAATCCACCCCAGCTCAACTCTCAGATAGAACTAGCTTCACCGTTATCGAAAAGTTTCCTGGGTTCTGTCAGAACCCAGGAATTTAGATTGACGTTAATCTACTCGCCGATCGCCTTAACGTTCCAGTCTTGGACTATCGCGCCGCAGCAGGCTAAACACCTCTCCCTGCTCTGGGGTAATCAAAATCCCGGACGGTGGGATTGTCACTAGCTGGCTCCAGGCCGCCTGCTCGGCGTAGGTCAGCACATGCAGCAGGTTAATGGTCGCTCGCACGCCTTCGGGTGAGCCAATGACCAGGTGGCGCAATCGCTCTGGCCGAGGGCTGGGGCTTGCCAGACGTAGGGGATCGAGACCTCCGAGTTCTTGAAGAACTCGGAGGTCTTGACGGGTAAAACACAACATAATCGGGTTCCTTTCCGGTGAAACGACGGGGAAGAAACCCAAAAATTTGGCCGCCCCAGACATGTGCAGTTCAGGGCGGCCAGGTAAGATCACCTTAGCCTCCGAGACTGGTTGGTCAGTCGACGGGGTTAGCCGCTGGTTGGTGTTGGTAGCACCTTCCAGTGGCGTTAGACCAAATTTTTGGGAAGCTCAGACTGCACGCAGACAGCCATAGCTCAGTAAAGTACTCTATTCAGACCCCTAAATCAAGTCAAAATCGCTACAGAGCCTAGAACGCCAATTCAGGCCCGTGTAGGTTGGGTGAAGCGCCAGCGTAACCCAACTCCCCTGATAGTTTTCCTGCCCAAAAACCTACCCTAAGCGCACGATTTTCCTCCACCACATTCATGCGCTACCGACGTGCCCAAACCTTAGGGGCAACCTACTTCTTCACCGTCGTTACCTACAATCGGCAACCCCTATTTCATCACGACGAAACCATAGCCCTACTCCGCAAAGCCTTTCACATCGTCAAAGCAGAGTATCCCTTCACCATTGACGCCATCGTCATCCTGCCCGACCACATCCACAGCATTTGGACTCTGCCTGAGGGTGATGCCGACTTTTCTTCTCGATGGAAGCGAATCAAAGCCTGGTTTAGCCTGCGGTGCCCTGAAGCCTACAAGCAACAACAATCTATCTCCCGCCTTCGCAAAGGGGAGCAAGCTATCTGGCAGCGACGGTTTTGGGAACATCAAATTCGTAATGAAGCCGACTTTAGGCAGCATGTGGATTACATTCACTACAATCCGGTAAAACACAATCTGGTGAATAGGCCGCTAGATTGGCCCTATTCGAGCTTTCATCGCTATGTTGCAGATAGGGCCTATCCGGCAGATTGGGGCGCGACAAGAGCGGTTGAGTTTGATGAAAATATTGGTCGTGAGTAAGGGATTAGGGCTTGGTTTGAGGGTGTTGGGTTCCACTGCGTTTCACCCAACCTACGTCGGCTACTTGAGTCATTGATCGGTTTTCGACTGATGATGGCAGGTTTTTGTTGTGCTGAGCGATCGCATTGAATTGGCGTGTTTTGATGCAGAATTCTTTGGGGCGATCGTTCTGATCTTGTATCGGTTAGATTAGGCAAGACTTCAAAAGCAACTAGCCTGAAGAAATCCTGCACCTTTCGGGCTCATCAGCAGGTAGAGCATATTATGCGAAAAAGCGAAGCCGTTCGGGGGAGTTGGAGGGACAAAGCTGTGGTGTGGTCAGACGGAGTGCGGGGGGTGTCTCTATGAGTACCAAGCGGTTTCGCATTGCCTTCTCCTTTGCGGGAGAGAAAAGAGAGTTTGTCGAAGCGATCGCCACCCTTCTCACCCAGCAATTTGGTCAGGATAAAATTCTCTACGACAAGTATCACGAGGCCGAGTTTGGTCGCAACGATCTCGGCATCTACCTGCCGAACCTCTATAACCGAGACAGCAACCTCGTCGTTGTCATTGTTTGCCCAAACTACGATGCTAAAGAATGGACCGGTTTGGAGTGGCTGGCGATCCACAATCTGTTGCAGCAACGTCGTCGTGAAGAAGTTATGCTTTGCCGCTTTGCCCGCGCCCAGGTCGATGGACTCTTTGGGGGGGCTGGGTTCGTCGAACTCGATCACAAGTCTCCAGCGCAAGCCGCCACACTCATTCTCGAACGGCTTGCCCTCAATGAAGGCAGGCCCAAGGACTACTACACCAAGAACTCTGGCGGCGGCGGAGCGCGGTCCAGCGCAAACATCCCCCACAACCTCCCGCGTCTGCAAGCCTTCTTCGGACGCGAGGCTGAGTTGCAGAAAATCGCCACCGCCCTCGCCCCCGAGGCCCGGGGTTGGGGAGCGCTGATTGATGGCCCCGGCGGTATGGGCAAGACCGCACTCGCCATTCGTGCCGCCGAATTAGTCCCTGCCGGGCGCTTCCAACGCATCATCTTTCTCTCGTCGAAGGAGCGCGAACTCACCGCCGATGGGCAGCGATCGCTGGGATACTTCGTGCTGCCGAGCTATCTAGAAATGCTCAATGCCATTGCCCGTGAGTTGGATCAGCCGGACTTGGCAAAAGCCCCAGAAACCGAACGCTCAGACGCAATTCTACGGGCCCTGCGGGAGGCAGAAGTCTTGCTGGTGCTCGACAATCTGGAGACCCTCCCGGAAACCGATCGCGATCGGCTGTTCGCCTTTCTCGATCGTCTGCCCCGGGGCTGTAGCGCCATTGTCACCAGCCGCCGCCGGGCGGATGCTATGGCCAGCATTCTGCGCCTCGACCGACTCGACTGGCCCGCCGCCCAGGCCCTCCTCGCCGATCTGGCCCAGACCAATGCCCAGCTGGCCCCTACGACCGAACCAGAACGCCGCGCCCTCTATGAAGAAACCGGCGGCAACCCGCTGTTGATGCGCTGGGTGGTGGGGCAGCTTGGCCTGGGGCGCTGCCAAACCATCGCCGCCGCCCTCGCCTTTCTGCGCCGTGCGCCAGCCGAGAATAACCCGCTGGAGTTTGTCTTTGGCGACCTGCTCGACACCTTCACCGCCAACGAAACCCAGGTTCTCGCTGCGCTCACCCATTTCACCCAGCTGATGCCGGCCAAGATCATCGTCGAACTCGCCTGCCTGAATGAAGCCGCCGCCCAGGGTGCCCTGAGCGATCTCGCCAACCGGGCCCTGGTGCTGCCAGACTCAGAGGAACGCCACTTTGCCCTCGTGCCCCTGGTCGCCGACTTTCTGCGCAAGCAAAAGCCCGAGGTGGTGGCAGAGACCGGCAACCGCCTGGAGCAGCGCGCCTATGCCCTCATCGTCGAGAACAGTTATAAGAAGTATGATCGCTTCCCGGTGTTGGATGCCGCCTGGCCCACCGTGGCCGCCGCGATACCGCTTTTCCTCGCTGGCCCCAATCCTCGCCTGCAAAAGGTGTGCGCTGCGCTTTTCCAATTCTTCAACTTTACAGGCCGCTATGATGAGTCTCTTTCGCTCAACCAGCAGGCGGAAACCAGGGCGATCGCGGCGGACGATCTGTACAATGCGGGCTGGCGAGCCCATCAGGTGGGATGGATTCACCAGCTACGCCAGCAGGCGGACGCGGTGCTGGCCTGGGCCGACCGGGCGGCGACCCACTGGCAGGCCGCTGGTGCCCGTGAGCGTGCCGTCGCCATCGGCTTGCGCGGCATCGGGCACCAGTTAAAGCAGGATTACCCCACCGCGATCAGCGCCTACCGCGAGGCGCTCGACCTGTATCGCAGTTTGTCTGCCGAGAGCGAGGATGTGGCCATCGCCCTGAATAGCCTCGCTGGGGTCGAGAAGCTCTCCGGCGATTTCGCGGCGGCAGAGCGGGATCTTCGCGAAGCGCTGCGGGTGGCCCGCGCGGTCGATTACGCCGAGGGCGTAGCCAGCTATACGGGCAATCTGGCTGCGTTGGCCCTAGACCAGAAAGACTGGCCGGGGGCCGAGACCCTGGCCTGCGAGGCGCTGTCCTTGTCGGAAAAGGTGGGTCGCCAGGAATTGATCGCCGAGGATTGCCGCCGCATTGCCAAAGCCCTGGTGCGCCAGGGCCAAGCCGCCGAGGCTCTGCCCTACGCCCGTCGGGCCGTGGCCATCTACACCCAACTCGGCTCACCCGACCTGGCCAATGCCCAGGCGATACTGCGGGAGTGCGAGGGCTAATCGCCCTAGGCTGGGTTGATGCCAGGAGGCCCAGCATTGCGTTGCCCATTCGGCTTGGGCATCAGGCGGGCTATCGGTTTGGTGGCCAAAGTGCGATGCCCCTTACAGCATCGTCCCCATGCTCTGCGTGGGAACGTTGCCCCTGGCGCTCCTGCGCTCCGATATAGATGACGCTGGAGCGTCTGGAGTGCGTCTCGACGCTGGAGAGCTTTAGAAGTAGGTTGGGTGAAACGCAGTGGAACCCAACGCCAGAGCTAGTTTTGTTGGGTTCTGCTATCGCGCCACCCAACCTACAGATTCAGGCGTGATAGAGCACTAGTGTGAGTCCGCAACGCTTTAGTGCAACAGCCCAACATTCGATTGTGCGGCCACAATGCTTTAGTGCAGCGGCGCAACATTCGATTGTCAGGCTGCAACTCTTTAATGCGATCGCGCAACTTCTCATTGTCGGGCCGCAACATCTTAAGTTGTGGCGCGACAATGCTGCTGCAACAGCGCAACCTTTTAAGTAGTCAATGCACAATGCTTCTGTCATAGAGCAACTTCGAATAGTCACTCGCTGCACCCTTACCTGCTCAATACACAATGCTTCTGTCATTGCAGCAAATTAATCATTCTCGCGCTGCATCGCCATTGTTGGGCTAAACCTCGCTTCCACCCGCTGCAACTTTTATCCAGGCTTTATCAAAACTGCTAGTGTTTGGTCACAATCTTTCAAATCGAGGCCGCAATAGGCTTCCTGCACCGGGCAATCTTGGCAACAGACGAGACAACGCCGCGCCCCAACCGTCGTCTCCGATCGCCTGACCTGAAAGCCTTCGTCGCTGCCCCAATCATCCGTTATCACTCCTGAAATTTCTTCAGGCAGGCTGGTTCAACCTGTCCGCTATAAACCCATTTACTAAAGGTGTATCCACCATGCCCGTTGTCAACATCGCCCGTCGCCTGCCCGGTAAAACGATCAGCAACGATATCGACTCCCTCAACGCCCTTGGCACCGTCGAAGGCTATCGCCCCGTTCGCACCGATGCGTCGCCCGAAGCCCTCAAGACCAATTTCAACAACATGCTGGCCATGCAGCAAAAAGAAACCGAGCTGCAAGCCATGGTCAAAGCCGCTTCCGATGCCGCCCGGCAGGCCGAATGGGACTTTCACAACTCGATTTTGGGCATGAAAGAAGCCGTGCGGGCTCAGTTTGGCCCCGACAGCAACGCTGCCCAGGCCGTTGGCTACAAGAAAAAGTCTGAGTACAAGCGCCCCCGCCGCCGCAGCGCCTAGCTCGGCAGCGTTTTGCGGCTCAAATTTTCCCCTGATGTCTAGCCCGCAGGTTTCTTGTGGGCTTTTTTAATGGGCATCCATTTGCCGTTGGGCAACCGGGTAGAGCGTTGTAGCCCATGCCCAGCCCAAAGCTGTTTTGCTTGTCTTGAGCAGCCCTTTTACCCTATGGGGGGTAAAACGGGGAGTAAGCGTAAGATTAGACACATCCAGGTTTAGAAGCGGCGTTTTGCCTGAGCGGCAGCGGCAGCCCTCAAACTGGACCTGGTCGGTCGGTTGGGTTATTTGTGGCGGTATTTATGACAGCGGCAAGCATAGAGGCAAACACAGGAGCATTCGACGACAGCCTGCAACCGGCTACCGGGTGGCAGTCTCCATCCAAAGAGGTGCTGGAGGTGCTCCACGCGCCCCAACTGCCCTACGTATGGACGGCACCCGGCGGAGCGTATTTGCTCTTGGCCGACCCGGTGCTTTACCCACCTCTGGCCGAACTGGCTGCGCCCATGCACAAGCTGGCTGGCATTCGGCTCAATCCTGCGCTTAACGACTACCACGGTCGGCACGGGGGCACCTCACCGCGCCTGGTACGGGTCGAGGACGGAGCCACAACCCCGCTCGATCTGCCTGGGGAGGTCGAGATTTTGGAGGTGAAATGGACAGCGGATGGTCAGCGCTTTGCACTCAGCGTCAGGCATAGCGACCATATCGGTCTATGGGTCGGCTCGGTGGCGGGCGACGTGGTCGAGCTTGAAGGGCTGGCGCTCAACCCGCTGCTGGGTAGCGCCGTGAGCTGGCTACCCGACCAGCATCGCCTGCTAATTCGCCGCATTCCGGCGCGGGGGCCAGTTCCTGCGCCGCCAGCTATCCCAGTGGGTCCAGAGATTGTCGAAGGGTCGGGGGCCTCGTCTCGCTCCACCTACGAGGCCCGTAACCTGCTGGAAACTGCCCACGACGATGCCCTCTTTGCGTATTACGCCACCTCCGAGCTGGCGATCGTTGACCCGGCAACTGGCCAGGTCAACGTTATCGGGGCACCGGCTCCCTACACCGTGGCTAAGTACTCACCGTCTGGTGAGTATTTGCTAGTCAAGCGTTTGGTTGGCCCCTGGTCGCACGAGGTGGCCTGGTGGCGCTTCGCCAGCGAGATCGAGGTGTGGACTGAGAAGGGCGATCGCGTCGCCACGATCGCGTCGCTGCCCGTGGCCGACCAGGTACCAGCCCACGGTGTGCCCGTCGGCCCGCGATCGGTGGCCTGGCGGCCCACTGCGCCGCACACGCTCTTCTGGGTCGAGGCGCTCGACGGCGGCGACCCTGTGGCCGAGGTGCCCCACCGCGATCGCCTCATGCGTCTAGAGGCTCCCTTCACGGCAGAGCCCGAAGTCGCCTTTAAAGCCGAGCACCGCATTCAGCCCCAGCAGAATGGTTGGACTGCAGAGGGCGGCACGCTCATGCTCACCCAGCGCGAGCGCATCCGCCGCTGGCGCTACGTTTGGCTACTGGATGTAGACAACGGCACAGCGCGCCTGTGGTTTGATTTGAACGAGGGCGATCGCTATGGCAATCCGGGCTCCCCTTTGTTTCGCACGTTGCCCAACGGTCGCAAGGTGCTGCGCCAGCGGGGAGATGCGGTCTACTTCAGCGGCAGCGGGGCGACCGACGAGGGCGACCGACCGTTTCTAGACCTGCGCCACTTGGTCACTGGGGAGACCGAGCGTCTATTCCGCTCCGATTCAAACCGCTACGAGTACGTTGTGGCCGTTGCGGGTGGCGACCGCATCGTGTTGCGCTCCGAGTCGGCGGTAGAGGTACCCAACTACTATTTGGCCAGCTTCGGCGAGGCGATTGAGGCGGCGGCGGGCGAAGCTACCCGCGCCCTGACGCGCCAACCGATTACGCAGTTCGAAGACCCTACTCCTCAGCTGCGCGCGATCGAGAAACGCATTGTGCGCTACGAGCGCAACGACGGCGTGCCGCTCAGCTTTCACCTGTATCTGCCCCCCGGCTATAAGGAGGGTACACCGCTGCCTACGGTGCTCTATGCGTATCCGATGGAGTACTCGGGTGCGGAGATCGCCGGACAGGTGAGAGGGTCGGCCCAGCGCTTTATGCGTTTGTACGGGGCCTCTCACCTTTACTTCTTACTCCAGGGCTACGCCGTCCTCGACCAGACCGCCATGCCGATCCTCGGCGATCCTGAGACCGCCTACGACACCTTCGTGCCGCAACTGGTGGCCGATGCAGAAGCTGCCATAGCGAAGGCCATCGAGATGGGCGTGGCCGATCCTGAGCGAGTTGGCGTTATTGGCCACAGCCACGGCGGGCTGATGGTGGCGAATCTGCTGGCCCATACCGATCTGTTTCGGGCCGGTATTGCTCGCAGCGGGTCATACAACAAAACGAATCAGCCGTTTGGCTTCCAGGCCGAGCGGCGCTCTCTGTTTGAAGCGAGGGAGGCTTACGTTCAGCTTTCACCGACCTTCTTCGCCGACCAGGTCAACGAGCCGGTTCTCATAATCCACGGTGATGACGACTCTAACCCTGGTACTCCTCCGTTTCAGTCCCAGGTCTTCTACGAAGCTGTACGCGGCGCGGGAGGCACGACCCGGCTGGTGCTGCTGCCCTTTGAGGATCATGGCTATCGAGCCAAAGAGAGCATAGAGCATGTCCTCTGGGAGCAGTTACGGTGGTTCGACAAATATGTCAGGGGCCATTCCTAACAAAGGTTAAAACCTGCCCCAAGTTGCAATGGGCGATCGCGCTAGACCCGCCTAAAAGGTAACCGCGCAAAATCGCTGTTCGGTCTCTAGCATTAGCCCGTACTCCAGCCCTTCGGTGACGGCCTGGTACGAAGCTTCGATAATGTTTGTCGAAACCCCCAGGGTGGTCCAGCGCTGGGTACCGTTGCTCGACTCGACCAGCACGCGGGTTTTGGCGGCTGTGCCTGCGCCGCTGTCGATGATGCGCACCTTGTAGTCAGAGAGGTGAAAGTTGGCGATCGCTGGGTAAAAATTCAGCAGCGCCTTCCGCAGGGCTGTGTCTAACGCGGCCACTGGGCCATTGCCCTCGGCTGCCGCGAGAATTTCTTCTGCGCCTACCATGACTTTGATCGTGGCCAGTGACTGGCTGCTGTGGTCGTCGCCGTTGCCCTGGTGCTGGCAGTTGATGTAGAAGCCTTTGAGGTCGAAAAAGCGGGGGCGATCGCCCAGGGCCTCGCGCATCAGCAGCTCAAAGCTGGCCTCGGCGGCCTCAAACTGATAGCCCTCATGCTCCAGGGTTTTGAGCCGGGTAAGCAGCTGGCGTGAGGCCGGGTTGTGGCGGTCTAGCTCTAGGCCAAAGCTGCGCGCTAGCGCAAGCACATTGCTCAGCCCCGCCTGGTCAGACACCACGATGCGGCGGCTGTTGCCCACGGTGGCCGGGTCGATGTGCTCGTAGGTTTTGGGCTCGCGCTCCACGGCGCTAACGTGAATGCCGCCCTTGTGGGCAAAGGCCGATCGCCCCACGTAGGGGGCGTGGTCATCGGGGGCCAGGTTCACGACCTCGCTGATGAAGCGGCTGGTTTCGGCCAGGGTTGCGAGCCCGGTGGGGGCAATACAGGGGTAGCCCAGCTTGAGCTGAAGATTGGGAATCAGCGTGCAGAGGTTGGCGTTGCCGCAGCGCTCGCCGTAGCCGTTGATGGTGCCCTGTACCATGGTGGCCCCAGACTCCACCGCCGCCATGGCGTTGGCCACCGCCGTGCCGCTGTCGTTGTGGGTGTGAATGCCCAGCTGGGGCCGGGGGGACGGGAACTGCTGTAGCCAGGTGTTCACAGCGGTCACAATTTCACTGACTTCTTGGGGCAGGGTGCCGCCGTTGGTGTCGCACAGCACTAGCCACTCGGCCCCAGCACTCACCGCTGCGGCTAAGGTTTTCAGGGCGTAGTCGGGGTTGGCTTTGTAGCCATCAAACCAGTGCTCGGCGTCGTAGATGATCTGGCGGCCCTGGCTGCGAAAGTAGCAAATGGTGTCGTCGATCATGGCCAGGTTTTCGGCCAGGGTGGTTTGCAACCCGGTGGTGACATGCAAATCCCAGGATTTGCCAAACAGCGTAATCCACTCGGTGCCGGCGGCCAGCACCGGCTGCAGCATCGGTTCCTCGGCGGCTACTTTGCCAGGGCGGCGGGTCGAGCAAAAGGCGGTAATGCTGGCCTGAGTGAGTGGGGTTTCTTTCAGCTGCCAAAAGAACTGCACATCTTTGGGATTGGCCCCCGGCCAGCCGCCTTCGATGAAGGGCACGCCCAGGGCATCGAGCCGTCGCGCAATCCGCAGCTTGTCTTCAATCGACAGGGCCAACCCCTCCCGCTGGGCTCCATCGCGCAGGGTGGTGTCGTAGATGTATAGGGAGGTGCGCTGCTCAGCCATAGCCACTGGTGACCTAAACGATTCAGTTATCTAGCGTAAGCCCTGGCCTGGGGATGCTTGAGAGTGCAGGGGCGATCGCGTTATAAAACGTAGATATTCTTCGTCTGCCAGGAAATGCCATGCCCACCGTCACCGCCCAGGGAAAGACCATTCAGTGCGAGGCTGGGGCCAACCTGCGTCAGGTGCTGCTGGCCCATGGCGTAGATCTCTACAACGGCCAGGCGACGGTAATCAACTGCCGCAGTCTGGGCACCTGCGGCACCTGCGCGGTGCAGATTGATGGCGACGTTTCAGCCGTTAACTGGAAAGACAGGGCGCGGCGATCGCTCCCTCCCCACGACCCCGCGCGCAACCTGCGTCTCGCCTGCCAAACTCAGGTGCTAGGCGATATCACCGTCACCAAGTACGACGGCTTTTGGGGCCAGGGCCAAACTCCGATTTGGTAACATTCCCTCACCTATTGACGCATCCGCATCGCATCCAGCATTTCTGTCTTCGTACCGTCTACGCTGCCGCCCTGAATGCTGACCCGGTAGCGCATGGGCGATAGGTAGCCCTGAATCTTGAGCTTTTGGCAATCGAGATGGAGCTGGCTGAGGGCGACCTGGCGATCGCCATCAAGCGTATCTAAATAGTCGCTAAACCCTAAAAACGCCAGTCGGTAGAGCAATTGCTGACTAAACTTGCCTTCAAAGTAGCCACCGTGCACGTCGCGCTTGCCGGTGCCATAGTCGAGGGTGAGCAAAAAATAGTCCAGCGGATTGAGGGCCGCCTTGCATAGGGCGCGGGTCAAGATACCGACGGGCTGAGCTGAACAAAAATTGTTTTGCAGGTCAAACTTCAGGTCGGTGTAGTCGGTGCAGTCGAAGTAGGTAAAGAAGTCGGCTACGGTAGCGCGATCGCTGTCTCGTCTGGCCTGCACTTCAAACAGTTTGGCCAGGGTAACCACGCCCCGAGTCTGAACCCGATCGTAGGTGAGAAACAGATTGTCCATCACGTTCTGTTTCGTCTTGGCAATCGCCTCACCCACCGGCACATCGACCGGAAAATCGCGATCGAGAGAGTCTAAGTTGACCAGGCCATAGTCGTTAACGCTGCCCGTTTTGTTTTGCAGCGCCACGTTGCCCAATCGATAGCCTCGCGCTTGGGTGCGGCTCGGAAATGCAATGTAGTTAGCGGCGGTCGAGGCAATGCGCAGGGCAATATCGCCCTCATTGCTGAACAGGTACGACTCTGAGAATCGCCGCAGCGATGAGGCCAAAAAGTTGGCCCGGCTCGACACAATCGTCAGCACCGGAATGTCGGGTGAGGCGAGAATGAGTCGCTCTAGACGGTACACATCGCCCACATCGCTGGGGGGTTGTTTGCTGATCGATCGCGAGTCAAACACATCTGACAAAATGCGAATCACATTCGTCACCACAAAGCCGCCCATGCTGTGGCCAATGAAGCTGAGCTTGACCTTGTTGCGGCTGTTCTTTGCCCAGTACTCGCGAGCTTTGAGGACCGCCTGCTGCTGCTCATGCTCGGTGACCGCTAGCGGAAACTGGCTGTTGGCAGTGCGCTGCACAACGGCCTGGTCAATTTGGCGCAGCAGCTCGACGAGGTCTAGCACACCAAAATTATCGGCTCGGTAGCTATCGCGAAAATAGACAATTAATCGCAGCACCACCAGCGCCGCCATCAGCAACCCCAGCACCAAAAATAGCGCCAGCACCAGGCTGAGAAAAAAACCGGCGACCGACATTTTGAATAGGAAAAGAAGCTCAAAAACAAGCAATGCCAAAGCGCATACGGCCCCAGTCAGCAGCAAATCGCGGGGCAGGGGCGGCAGCGCACCCAGGGCTTCTATGACTTTTTTAGGCTTGGTGAGGGCGACATTTTCAGAAGGCCAGCGGTAGCCGACAAAAACTCGGCTGGGGCTACTGCTAATGGCCGGGTCGTGGCGATTGACATACTTGAAAATATTTTTGTACCAGGCCTGCACCCCGTCCAGGCTGGTGTTGTAGCCGTGCACCGAAATTACCAGTTCAGCACAGCGATCGGGGGCGTCGGTCATCATGTGGCACAGGTGGTCGGCGATGTCGTTAATGCCCTGAATGGCCTGCTGCTGATGGCGATCGCTAGATTCTTCGGCATCTTCAATGTTGGGCGGGGCGCTACTCATGACAAAGTAGCCAGGCACCTTGCCCTCAGCACCGCTGAAGTTGTCTAGGTCGACAATTTGAGCCAGGCTCTCGTCGGCAAAGACAAATTTCTGGATGATAAACGGAAGCTGTTTCATAGATGCCCTAAAAAACCCAACAGGTAAGATTTCAAGAGCGTAGCTGACCTTTCCAGACAGTAAGGCGATAGGTTAACGAAACGTAGAGCGGTCGCATCGCAAAACCCGCCGCCCGCTACGGATTATCCAGGGATGAAATATCAGGCGATCGCCCGCGCATACGATGACATCGCTCTGCAATGATATGCGATCGCCCGCGTATGCCGTGACACCGCTCTGCAATGGCATATCACTGGCTGGACACGGCATAACACCCGTCTGCAATGGCATATCACTGGCTGGACATGGCATAACATCCGTCTGCAATGGCATATCACTGGCTGGATATAGCAGATCACGGTGCGGCAATACGATTGCGCAGGAGTGATATAGAATGCGCCTGCGATCGCCTGCCATAGCGGCTTCTGTGCAAAAGAGTATCAAGCGCCCTTGGTCAGCACCGGCACCGATCGCAGCAGGGCTTGGGTATAGGGGTGCTGGGGTGACTCAAACAGGGTTTTGGTCGGGGCGAGTTCAACAATTTTGCCCTGCTGCATGACGGCAATGCGATCGCACATAAACCGCGCCACCCACAGGTCGTGGGTAATAAACAGGTAGGTGAGGTCGAACTCCTGCTTGAGGGCAATCATCAGCTCTAGCACCTGGGTTTGCACGGTGGCGTCGAGCATGCTGACGGGTTCGTCGCAGATCACTAGCTTGGGCTTGGTAATCAGGGCGCGGGCGATCGCCACCCGCTGCTGCTGCCCCCCCGACAGATCGCCAGGAAAGCGATTGAAATAGTCGGCGGTGGGGTTGAGGCTGACGCGGGCGAGCATGTCGTGGGCCTGTTTTTCGGCCTCCGCGACGGTGGCGAGGCTGTGAATCAGCAGCGGGTCGGCAATGCTTTTGCCCACGCTCATCATTGGGTTGAGGCAGGCGTGGGGGTCTTGAAATACCATTTGCAGCTGTCGCCGCTGCTGCCGCATGGCCTCTCGCGACAGGGTCGTAAGCTCGGTGCCGTCAAAGACTACCTGCCCGGCGGTAGGTTTTACCAGTTGCAGAATGGTGCGCGACAGGGTGCTCTTGCCGCAGCCCGACTCGCCCACCAGCCCCACCACCTCGCCGGGGTAAATCTCTAGCGTTACCCCGTCTACGGCCCTAATCACCTTCGATTGCTGGTTGCCCAACAGGCGGGCGAACGGGTTGGCCTCCAAAACGTAGTGCTGTTTGACATCCGTCAGGCGCAGAATGGGTTCGGCGGCGGTGGCCCTGTAGACCAACCCTTCCGCCTGCTGCATTTGCAGGGCCGACTCGACCAGCGATCGCGTGTAGTCGTCCTGCGGGTCTTGAAATACCGTGGCGGCGGTACCCTCTTCGACCACCCGACCCTGGTACATAACGGCAACGCGATCGCAGTACTCCGCCACCAGCGACAGATCGTGGGAAATCAGCACTAGCGCGGTACCCAGCTCGTCGCACAGCCGGGTCAGCTCGTCAAGAATCTGGGCCGACACCGTCACATCCAGACTGGTGGTGGGCTCGTCGGCCACAATCAGCTGCGGCTCTAGAATCATCGCCAGGGCGATCGCCACCCGCTGGCGCATGCCGCCGCTAAACTCGTGGGGGTACTGACCAAATCGACTGGCGGGAATGTTGACTTTTTCGAGCACCGCGATCGCCCGCGCCTTCGCCTCCGCCTGCGAAACCTCTGCCCGATGCGCCCGCAGCGTCTCAACACAGTGGTCGCCAATGGTCATCAGCGGGTTGAGCCGCGTCATCGGGTCTTGAAACACTAGGGCGATCGCCTCGCCTCGAAACCGCCGCAGCCGCTGGGCGGTGAAATCTAGCACCGACTCGTTGTTAAACCACACCCGGCCCTGCAAATCGGTCGCTTTGGGCAACAGCCGCAGCGCCGCCCGCCCCAGAGTGCTCTTACCGCAGCCCGACTCGCCCACCAGGCCCAGCTTTTCCCCCGGCGATAGGGTCAGCGAAACGCGATCGACCGCGCGATCGTCCTGGCCAGGATACGTGACGGAGAACGATTCGAGGGAGAGGAGAGCGTCAGGCATTCGGGTAGGGGGTGGATGGGTAGGGGGTGCGACAGTAGAGGATTGGAGGAGTGCGAAAAATGCGAACCGGACAGAGAACAAATGCTTGTGTCAGTGATCTAACCCATCCATTCATCCACCCATCCACCCATCTACCCATACCCTCACTGATCGACCCGTCGCATCAAATACGCTACCCCAAAATCCCCGTTCGGGTGCTGCTCTAGCAGGTCGGCCAGCTCAAACACGCGGTGGGCAATGTCGTCCCCCAGCTTGTCGATGGTGGCCTGCCTTTCGCGTTCGACATGCTCTAGCTCGCGCACCTGCCCCTGCCAATCGGCAGAGAAAATATAGTTAATATGAGCCTGTAAATCGAGCTGTCCCAGCACCTCCCACTCCCCGGCATCGCACCAAATGCCGTTGCAGTTAGGGCAGCGCTCCACATAAAACGCCCCCTGCTTGAGGGTAATGCGGCCCCGCACCAGGTAGCTGCGGCAGTCGGGGCAGAGAGCCGCCCGATTGTCGAGGTCGGCAGGCTGAAAGGGGGTGCTCAGCGATAGGGGCAGCACCGCTACGCTGATGGGAGCATCGGGGTCAATCTGCGATCGCTGCCAAGTCACATAGTCCTCCGGTGGAATCCAGGCTCCGCCACAGCTTGAGCACGCTTTGACCGGCAGACCCGGTGCCAGCTGACTATCTTGAAGGTCAATATTGCCTTCCTTAGGGCACTGATACAACGTACCTACTCTCCACCGCGTTCTTTTACCATTGGCCCAACGAGACCCTACTATTAAACCACCTGGGTCATACAGTTTTGCCTGGTCAGGGCTTCTCTTGGGGCTAGGGGTCGGGAGAGCAGGGGGCAACGTTTGTAGTGTGTCGCCAGAATGGGGATGATCCCTAGGTCTGCGTGTTAATACCTGAAGGCTGAAATAAACCACCGTTCTAACTCCCCTGCTCCCTAGCTCCCCTGCTCCCTAGCTCCCCTGCTCCCTAACTCCCTAACATCTAAAAATTGTCCCCCACCTGCCACCATCAGAACTAGGTCGAATTAGCGATCGCCTGCTCCAAGGCCTGACAAAAGCCCAACAGTTGCTCAAGCTTTTCAATCAGCTGCCGCTGTCGCTGCTGTGTAGTGCTCGACTGGCGGGCCGCCTGCAAAAAGGCCACATCCATCGCCAGCAGCCGCAGGGTGCGGTTCATTTCGGTGAGTACAGGTTGGGCACTGGCCAACTCATTGCCCAGGGGCAAAATCTGGTGCTGAAAGTGTTGCTGAGCCAGTAAAAACTGCTCCTGAAGCTGACGACCGCTGGGGTTGGCTGAGCGCGCCAGGGTCTCTAAAGCTTGCAGCTGCGATCGCAGATTTGACAGAGCGCTTATCATATAAATGTGCCCCTTAGGGCTGTGAACGGAGCCTCTAGCTGGCGCTTTAGCGTAGCCAGAGATAAATTGCCGATTCCCCCCTGGGGGGACAAATGTTAAAGTTAATACATAACACTCCATCTACTTAGAACCGGCCATAAGCATTTATTGCGCCGTGGCCAACAGAGGTTATTTCCTCAAAGTTATGGTGTAGGTTATCTCTATCTCATCGTACTGCGCTAGAGCAGTAGCCTTGCATTCCTTAGTAGAACACCTGTACGAGTTTTACTGAGGGTTTAACGTTGCATCTATCCACCTAACAATTCTTTCTCTTTTTCTCGGGTGGCAAATCGTTCTATATAGCGATTACGTTCTTCGATTTCTGTTCAAAGCTGAATACAGTGTTCAATTATTTGTCATCTAGCCTGGCAATTTTTTAGCCTATCTGTTTCCCTGAGAGGTCACTGGCATCTTTATGACTGCAACGGTTCATCCCCCTCTACCCGACGACTGCACCCTGCCCGGTTGGCTCGAAACCTGCGTGCTGGCTCACCACGACGACAGCCAGGATGACCTTGCCCACGACCCCGAAGACAAGTCAAACAACGTGCTGGTGTGCCAGGCCTTTGAGTTTGCCTACACCCTGCATAAAGGTCAGATGCGAGCTTCTGGCGAACCCTACATTTGTCACCCCATTGCCGTCGCCGGGCTGCTGCGCGACCTGGGTGGCGACAGCGCCATGATTGCCTCTGGCTTTCTCCACGACATTGTCGAAGATACCGATGTCACCTCCGAAGAAATTGAGGCCAATTTTGGCGACGAGGTGCGACAGCTGGTTGAGGGGGTAACCAAGCTTTCCAAGTTTAATTTTGAGAGCAAAACCGAGCGTCAGGCCGAGAATTTTCGCCGCATGTTCTTGGCCATGGCCCAGGATATTCGGGTGATTGTGGTGAAGCTGGCCGATCGCCTCCACAACATGCGCACCTTGGAGCACCTCGGCGACGAAAAGCGTCGCCGCATTGCTCGCGAAACTATGGAGATCTTTGCGCCTCTGGCCAACCGCCTGGGGATCGGACGCTTTAAGTGGGAACTCGAAGACCTCTCTTTTAAGTATTTAGAGCCCGACGCCTACCGGCAGATGCAGCGGCACATTACCGAAAAGCGGGCCGATCGCGAGGCACGGCTGATGCAGGTGGCCGAAACCCTGCGCCAGCGCATGCACCAGTCCGAGATTCAGGTGGTGGACGTGAGCAGTCGCCCCAAACACCTGTACGGCATTTACCGCAAAATGGAGCGGCAGCAAAAAGATTTCAGCGAAATCTACGACATTGCCGCCATTCGCCTGATTGTCGGCACCAACGAAGAGTGCTACCGCGCTTTGGCCATTGTTCATGACGCCTTTCGCCCGGTGCCGGGTCGATTCAAAGACTACATTGGCCTACCCAAGCCCAACCGCTATCAATCGCTTCACACCGTGGTGATTGGCCCTAAAGGCAAACCCATCGAGGTGCAGATTCGCACCCTAGAAATGCACCACGTGGCCGAGTACGGGATCGCCGCCCACTGGAAGTATAAGGAGACCGGCGCGTCCACCAACACTCGCATCAGCGCCGATGACGACAAGTTTACCTGGCTCAGGCAGCTTTTAGAGTGGCAAAACGACCTCAAGGATGATGCTCAAGAATTCCTTGAGAACGTCAAGGGCAACCTGTTTGACGAAGATGTCTACGTGTTTACCCCCGATGGCGACGTGGTGCCCCTGAGTCGGGGGGCAACGTCAGTAGACTTTGCCTACCGCATTCACACCGAGGTGGGCAACCACTGCGCCGGAGCCAGGGTGAATGGCCGCATTGTCACCCTCGACACGCCGCTCGAAAACGGCGACATCGTGGAGATCATTACCCAAAAGAACAGCCACCCTAGCCTCGACTGGCTCAACTTTGTCGTTACCCCCAGCGCCCGCAACCGGATTCGCCAGTGGTATAAGCGATCGCACCGCGACGAAAATATCGCCCGAGGCCGCGACATGCTCGAAAAAGAGCTGGGCCGCAGCGGCTTTGATGCACTGCTCAAGTCTGAACCCGCTCAGATTGCCGCCGAGCGCTGCAACTACCCAAGCGTTGACGATTTGCTGGCCGGGCTGGGCTACGGCGAGGTCACCCTCAACCTGTTTGTCAACCGAATGCGGGAGGCGATTAAGACCAAGCAGCCCCTAGAGGTACTGTCGCCTGAGGCATCGCTGCAAGATTCTGACCACTTTTTGGCCGGGGCTGTTACCAGCCGCCACCGCCCGGCCCCCTCTAAAGACCCCATCTTGGGGATTGAGGGGCTGGTACACCATATTGCAGGCTGCTGTAACCCGCTGCCCGGTGAACCAATCATGGGCAGCGTGTCGCTGGGCAGCCGAGGCATTGCTATTCACCGGCAGGGCTGCCCCAATCTGGCCGACATTCCGTGCGATCGCATTATTCCCGTCAGCTGGAATCCTGGCGACCACAACGGCTCTCGCCATACCTACCCGGTGGAAGTGCGGATCGAGGTGATTGACCGAGTGGGCGTGCTCAAGGATATTCTGTCGCACCTGTCAGACTTGCAAATCAACGTCCACAAGGCCCAGGTTAAAACCTTCCCCGGCCAAACCGCCGAAATTGATCTAGGCCTTGACGTTAAAGACCACGCCCACCTCGACCAAACCTTTGGGCAGATTCGCAAAATGACCGATGTGCTCAAAATCCGCCGGATGAATGCCGTCGGGTAGATGGCTCTAGCGATGTCAGCCGTTCCTTTTTACCGCTGGGGCTAGCCTGGCTAGCCCCAGCGCTCTGAAACTCTAGCGCCGTGGAATAATAGGAGTCTGCATCCACGACAACAGCACTAGGCGCAGCCGTATGGCGCAAGACAAGGCAAACCTAATTAAACGAGTCGGCGTAATTGGCGGCGGCCAACTGGCCTGGATGATGGGGCAAGCGGCGCAAAAGCTGGGGCTAGAGCTAGTGGTGCAAACCCCCCAGGAGACCGACCCTGCCGTTGCGATCGCCCACTCCACCGTGCTCGCCCCCATTGCCGACGTCGCCGCCACGGCCTCTCTGGCCGCCCAGTGCGACGTGATTACCTTTGAGAATGAATTCATTGACTGCGCGGGGCTGCAAACCTTAGCCGAGAGCGGCACGATCTTTCGCCCCAGTCTAGACGTGCTGACTCTAGTGCTCGATAAGCGCCACCAGCGCGAGTTTTTTGCGCAGATTGGCTTACCCAACCCCCGCTACAACTATTTAGACGGTGACGAAAGCGAGGCAGACCTAGCCGCCAAAGCCGAGATCATTGGATTTCCGCTAGTGATGAAAACCCGCCGCCTAGGCTACGACGGCCAGGGTACCACCGTCGTTAAAGAGGCGTCAGAACTCAGCGCCACCTGGGACAGGTTTGACCACGTGCCAGTGCTGCTAGAAGAGTTTGTGCCCTTCAAGCAAGAGTTGGCCGTTATGGTGGCTCGTTCGACTCAGGGTGACGTTGCGGTTTATCCTACCGTTGAAACTCAGCAGGTTGACCAAGTCTGCCGTCGAGTCTTTGCTCCGGCCAGGGTTAGAGCTGGGGTAGATAGCAGAATGGAGGGCATTGCCCGCACTCTGGCAGAGCAGCTACAGCTAGTTGGCGTCGTCGGTATTGAGTGCTTTCTGACCCAAAACGATCGCATCTTGATCAACGAAATTGCCCCTCGCACTCATAACTCGGGCCACTACAGCCTCGATGCCTGCCAAACCTCGCAGTTTGAGCAGCAGCTGCGGACGGTCAGCGATCGCCCCATCGGACCCACCACCCTCACCTGCTCCCAGGCGGTGATGGTCAATCTACTGGGCCTAGACGAACCTGAAGATAGCCACCACCGCAAACTCCAGGTGCTCAAAGAACTGCCCCAAAGCACCCTCTACTGGTACACCAAAGACATTCGCCCCGGTCGCAAGCTCGGCCACATTACCCAATGTTTTGGTCCTGCCGAAGATCCGACCGCCGCCGCCGCTGCGATCGAAGCCATTTGGTATGGTTCATGATTGCTTCCTAGCAGCGTGCCCTGAACGAAGCCGTTCGCGAAGGGGAGACAGGGCGCACCTCATTAACCCACCTCATCGACCCACTCTCCATGCCCTACACCCTAGACCAGCTCAACGCCATGACCAAGGCCGAATTTGTAGCGGCCATCGGCCCCGCCTTTGAAGACACGCCCAGTATTGCTGCCCAAGTTTGGCCCCAGCGCCCCTTTACATCGGTAGCTAATCTCCATCAGCGCATGGTCAGCGTTGTGCAGGCTATGACTCCTGAAGACAAGCTGGCGCTGATCAAAGCCCACCCCGATCTGGGAACTCGGGTTGCCATGGCCGAGGCATCTGTGGCAGAACAAAGCAAAGCCGGTCTCAGTAACCTTAGCTCGGAGGAGTACCACCAGTTTCAAGCTCTCAACCAGCAATACAAAGAGAAGTTTGGTGTTCCGTTCATCCTGGCGGTGGCAGGGCACACCAAAACTTCAATTTTAGAAAACTTTACAAACAGATTATGTAATTCTACGGATGTGGAATTAGCCGCTGCCCTTCAAGAAATTGAGAAAATTGCCCTTTCTCGTCTTGACTCATGGGTTTTATCTAGCTAGACGTCCTGCACCGTCAGATATGCAACATAGAAGCTTTATACAATGGTTAAACTTGACTGAATTGATTAAGATTATGTTTCCTACGTACGTATAGACTTTGGTCCCCAGGGACAACCATGATACCTTGGCCAAAGAACAAGCCCAGCCAGTCTGGAAAAGACTATAACTTACGGCTAATACATATCTGTAGTTTGTACTCTTGCGGATAGCTTAGGCTTAATCATCTCAGCAAGCTCTAGGAAGGGCTGCTCAATGTCTTTGGAGGCACCGCGAAATGAAGCATGTTTTTCGAACCAAAATAGTTTTTAGAATGCCGAATTTGTTTTGGCCGGAAAGACAGGGCCGAGATGAATAGAATTTAGCCAGCCAGCCTCAGAAAAGTTCTCAAAGCAAATCTAACAGATTTATTTGAGCTAACTTCTATTAGCTAAATATCAAGTATTAAGCAAAGGAAGTAAGGGCCATAGTCGATTGATTTGGTACCTGTTGAGAAGCCTCGCTTAATTACAGATAGTGCTGGTCTGCATCAACATTTACTTCGATTAACATTTGCTTGAAATGCCTTGTAGAAAGCGATATATTTGGCGAATCAAATGCTTTTTGGCAGTATCACTTTTCTACGCCGCACCGATGAGTAATGTCAGTGACGCAAAGATAATCGGCTAGCGATGTAGAGCCTGTGGTAGTCGTTTTGACGAATTTTAGAAAACAGATGATTTTGTGGCTGGCAATTGTGCGTGCGATCGCATTAAATTCCGGCCTATGCATTGTACAATTAATTAGGGTTTAGCCTACAATGACGCCTCCACCTAGTCGAGAAAATAATCCCAATTTTCACATCTTAACCAGTACTAAATTTGACTTTGCGCACTTTTCTGCTCGTGCTGAACAGGGTCAAGGGCCACGGCACACCATTTGGCAACTCAAAGAAAGGCTCAATGCCCAAGTTCACCAGCCAGACTTTGAGGACGATAGTTCAGTTACGATCGCCGATAAACTGCTTGCCAAAATCGTTGGCAGGCCCCACCAGTGGACTTTGGCCAGGCAGGTCTTAGCCCAGACTAGTTCGGGCGACATTGTTTACTGCGGTGGAGAAGATGCTGGTCTACCGCTGACGATTCTGGCCGCACTCAAAAAAGATCGCCCCCATTTAGTCATGAATGTCATGTGCCCAGAACGGCGGCGGCCTCGACTGCTCCTCAAAGGGTTTCAACTTCATCGTTTCATTCATACCTTTCTGGTCAATACAACCCTTAAGGCTGAAACGATAAGGACTATGCTCAAGCTGCCTGAGGAAAATGTATTTTGCCTAGCTGAGCAAACCGATAGACAGTTCTTTTACCCTGAACCTGGCACCATCAAAAAAAATCGCCCGTTAATTGCCAGTGCTGGCTTAGAACAGCGAGACTATGTCACCCTCGCTAAAGCAATGCAGGACTTAGACCTAGACGTAAAAGTCTGCGCAGTATCGCCCAACGCCACCTCTAAAACCCGGTGCCGAATTCCAGAGCACCCCCCCGCAAACATGGAGATGCGCTACTTTGACTGGGTCGAGTTGCGCGATCTATATCGCAGCGCAGATATAGCCGTAGTTAGCTTAATTGACAACACCTACTCTGCCGGGCTAACGGTCTTAATGGAAGCCATGGCCTGCCGTAGACCTGTCGTAATTACTAAAACCACGGGCTTAGCCACAGAAATGGCCGACAAAGGACTGGTCTGGGGAGTAAACCCTGATTCTCCTGATCAGATGAAAGCTACTGTCGAGTACATTCTCAGCCATCCTGAGGAAGCCAGCGCCAGGGCAGAGGCGGCCTACCAATACTTCCTAGAAAACCACACGAGTGAGCACCACATTGAACAGATAGTTCGCCTGCTACAGCGGGTGGCCAATAGCGTTACGGTAGATTCACCCATGGTCGTACAGGCCAGACCCGTTTAGTCGTTGTCTACATTGCTTATAAGGCCCAGGCTTATTCTCCCTGCTGCATCCTGCGTGCCGGTTGACGGTTAATGGGTCTGCAGGGTCCGCAGGCGGTTAATTGCGGCGGCTAGTTCTAGCCCGCGAAAGCAGACCAAATCGCCCATGGGCCACTCAGTCAAGCAGTCGAGTCCGGACTGGGTTATGTCGGCCATGACGGCAGCGATCGCCGCCGCAAGCGGGGTTGTTGCCGTCATGTGGTAGCGCTGGGCGTAGACGATTGCAGCAGCGATTGCCCGTACCTGTCCCGATTCCACTAGTTGCTCCACCGCCGACAGGTCAATGGCTTCGGTGCCGATCTGGAGCTGATCGACATCGCGCGCCCGCAGCTTAACGCTGTGGCGGCCTTTGCTGGGGTCAATGCTATCGGGCTGAATGGTACGCGGGGTAAGGGTACCAAAGGTAGGGCCACCCTCGCGATCGCGCTCCGTCCTATATTCCGCCGCAATGGCCTGGGCCTGCTCGGTCACATTTTGGGGCACAAACTCGTCTAGGGCAATCACCGTATCGGCCACATCGAAGTAGTCGCCGCTGCCCCCCATCACCAGCACCGTGGAGATGCCGTAGTCGGTGTAGAGCTGCTGCACTTTGTCAATAAAGGGAGTAATGGGCTCGCGATCTTTAGTGATCAGGGCCTGCATACGGCGATCGCGAATCATGAAGTTGGTCGCCGACGTATCTTCATCCACTAGCAGCGCCGTCGCCCCCGCCTCAATCGCCTCAATAATGTTGGCGGCCTGCGACGTGCTGCCGCTAGCGTTGGGTGTGGAGAATTTTTGGGTCGATTTGCCCTGGGGCAGGCTGCCAATAAAGGGCGAAATATCGACTCCTGCAATGCTGCGGCCATCTTCGGCCCGCACCTTTACCGCCAACCGATCGGTCACCACCTGGTGCCGTCCGTCGCCCGGTACGTGGTTGTACACCCCTGTTTCGATCGCCCGCAGCAGGGTCGATTTGCCGTGGTAGCCACCGCCCACAATCAGGGTAATGCCCTGGGGTACTCCCATCCCCGTCACATCCCCAGCATGGGGACAGGTGAGCGTCGCTCGCAGTGAGTCTGGAGACTTGAACGGAACCGCCTGGTTTGTCAGAGGGCGTTCATCAACGCCGCTGCGGCGGGGCAGAATTGCGCCGTCGGCAACGAAGGCAACAAGGTTATGGGCGGAGAGCTGCGATCGCAGCACCTCCGCATCCTCCGCAGTATCCACATGACGCTCAAGTTTGGCCGCATCCAGCGCCTCGTAGAACAACGTCCTAATTACCAGAGCGGGCACAGAATCACACAACAGTGCCGCCGCCTGCCGCCCTGCAATCCGCCGCCCAAAGGCCGGTAGCCCCACGGTAAAGCGAAGTTCTACAGCCTCTGCCGCCACCCTGGCCGCACTGCGGTTGAGCACGGCCTGACTAGGCCGCACAATGCCAATCAGCCCGCTTTTGCCTGAACCTGATGTCCGCTGGCTCCCCTCGGCAGCCCGGTAAAACTCGCGGGTCAGGTAGTCGGCCAGGGCGATCGCCCGACAGGGCAGCTCCCACAGGCTTTTGGGAAACCCCGCCACCGCCTGCGGCACCACCACCCGTACCCGGCTCGGAGCCGCAAACGGGTCGCCCTGCACATGGTCAATGTGCAGGGTAAAGTTTTCAAAGTCGTACGCTCCCTTAAGCGACTTGTACGCCCCGTAGCCTTGGCCATCGAGGCGATGGAGCTGGTCGGAGAGAACCTCTTGCGTAGCCATAGCGCAGCGTGAATTGCCTTTAACCCAAGTACTCTAACGCACACCCGTAACCTACTCAGAACAGCCATGAATAGGGTCTGGTAGGCACTGCCCACCGTACGTTGAAACTCATCCCCACCTTTTGGGAAGCCGCTTAGCGTCTACATCTTCCTCATCGCCTCATCCACCCATCCACTCATTCACCCCCCCTCGCCACCACCATCGCCACGGCCAGCTCCATCGCCGCCACCATGCTGCTGGCATCGGCGATCCCTTTGCCCGCAATATCAAAGGCGGTTCCGTGGTCGGGCGAGGTGCGCACAAAGGGCAACCCTACGGTCGTATTTACCGCTCGGTCAAAGGCCATCAGCTTTACCGGAATGAGGCCCTGGTCGTGGTACAGAGCCAGGTAGGCGTCGTGGGCGGTTGCGATCGCGCTTCCCTCAGTGCCAAACCAAGCCTGCCCTGGGCGCACCCACATCGTGTCGGGGGGAATGGGGCCATCGATTTGCACCTGGGGGTAGCGCGATCGCTGGGTCTCCAGCCAGGGCATCAGCCAGTCTATTTCTTCGCGGCCCAGCTGTCCGCCTTCGCCGCTGTGGGGGTTGAGGCCGGCTACGGCAATGCGGGGCTGGCTGAGGCCAAAGTCTTGCTTCAGGCTGTGAATGAGCAGATCGAGTTTTTGGGTCAGCAGCGCTGGGGTCAGGGCATCGGGCACCTGGGCCAGGGGAATGTGGGTGGTGGCCAGCAGCGCGCGCAGCCACCAGCCCGTATGGGGCGACTTGGCCACAAAAGCCATGCCAAAGCGATCGCTCTGCGCCCCTTCAGCCAGCAGCTCGGTCTGGCCAGGGTAGTGATGGCCTGCCGCTTTCCAAGCCGATTTGGCGATCGGCCCCGTGACAATGGCATCGTACTGACCCGCTACGGCACCTGCGATCGCCCTTTTGAGATAGGCAAAGCTGGCTGCCCCGGTAGCGGCACTGGCCTGACCAAAGGTCACTGTCTCCAGGGGCAGGGGCGGGGGAATTTCGACTAGCGGTAGATGGCCCAGGTCGGGAAGCGGTCCGCCGCAGGCAGATTGCTGGAGGGCCTGGAGGGTTTGGTCGAGCAGCGATCGCGTACCTATAAGCGTGATGTCTGCGATCGCGGCCCAGTCTCTAGCGCCCAGCGCTTTCAGCACCACCTCTGGCCCAATGCCCGCCGGGTCACCCAGGGTAATGACTAACCGGGGGCGACCCGGAGACTGGCTCAAAATCGAGGCTGTAGGGGTAGTCATAGGCGCAGGGGGTGATACCAAACTGGTCTAAAATGAGGGCGGCTAGGGGTTATATAACCGCTGGCGGGCTGGGCAACTGGCCCAATTACTATAGTGCTGTGGAAGGAGAGCGTATGGGCGGCGAGATTTTTAGTACGGCAGTGATTATTTTCACCCTCACCCTGGTGGGCCTAGGCATCGGGTTTCTAATGCTGCGAGTGCAGGGTGGTGAGGAGTAGTTTTTGCCTTGGGGGTGTATCCGGTGGAACCATCTGATATTCTTAGAGGAAGTTAAACTTTTGTATCATTTCCCTCATGAAAGTATTGGTCGTTGGCGCTACTGGCACTCTTGGCAGGCAAATTGCCCGCCGTGCCTTGGATGAGGGGCACGAGGTTCGTTGCCTAGTCAGAAGCGCTCAACGAGCTGCTTTTCTTCGAGAGTGGGGGGTAGAACTGGTGCGGGGCAACCTCTCCAGGCCAGAAAGTCTACCCCCTGCCCTTGAGGGTATTGATGCTGTAATCGATGCCTCCACCGCCCGTCCGTCGGAGTCGGTGATGGCGGTTGATTGGTACGGCAAAGTTAATTTAATCAAGGCCTGCCGGGACGCTGACATACGGCGTTTCATCTTTGTCTCAATTCTTAACTCCGAAAAGTTTCCCCACGTGCCCTTGATGAACGTCAAGCGCTGCACCGAGAAGTTTTTGGCCGAGTCGGGGCTCAACTACACCATTCTTCAGCCCTGCGGCTTTTTGCAGGGGCTAATTGGCCAGTACGCCATCCCCATTCTAGAGAAGCAGCCGATTTGGGTGATGGGTGAAGCCGCCCCGATCGCCTACATGGACACCCAGGACATTGCCCGGTTCGCCGTCAAAGCGCTGTCGGTACCCGAAACCGAGAACCGCAGCTTTCCGCTGGCGGGCACCCGCGCTTGGGGAGCCTACGAGATCATGCGACTGTGCGAGCGCAAGTGCGGCCAGGAGGCCAGAGTTTCCCGCATTTCGTTAGACCTGCTGCGGGCCATTCGCAAGGTGGCGCAGTTCTTTCAGTGGGGCTGGAATTTTGCCGATCGCCTCGCCTTTGTGGAAGTTGTCGCCGGTAGCCAGCCGCTGGATGCCCCCATGGACGAGGTCTATGAGGTGTTTGGCATTCCTAAAGACGAAATTACCACCCTGGAAGACTACATGCAGGAGTACTTCAGCCGCATTATGAAGAAGCTGAAGGAACTCGACTACGACAGCGACAAAGCCAACAAGAAAAAGCTGCCGTTCTAGTACTTCGACCAAGCTGATTTTGACCCTCTCTGACGGCTTAGGGTACGAGGTGTACGATTTAAGGCCTACCGTGAACCGTACGCCCCCACGAACCTGTCACTATCGGCTTGGTGGATGACTAATTTGATGTTGGGTGGTTCGCTAGAGCGTCTAAGAGGCTGTGATAGGCAGGTTTGGCTCGATAGTCGCGATCGAATATTAGGGCCTCGCCCCAGCCATCGAAGTAGCCGGGTACCCACGAGTAGCGATCGCTAAAGCCCCAAGTCACAAACGTGTTGCAGTTTTCGGCTTGCAGGCAGGTTTGCAGCATGGCCTGGTAAACGTCGGCCTGCTGGTCAGCATCGCCGGGGCTGGAGGGCTGCTCAATTCGCACATCCATTTCGGTAATGTGCGCCTGAAGGCCCAGGTCAGCTAGTCGTGCCATATTGGCGGCGACCTCCTGGGGGCTAGGGGCTGAGTTAGCTTGTACATGCATTTGTAGCCCCACTCCGTGAATGGGTACGGCTTTGTCCCGCAGCGACTTTACCAGGTTATAAATGGCGTCAGACTTAGCGTTCAGCCCTTCGCCGCCGTAGTCGTTATACATCAGCAGGGCGTCGGGGTCGGCCTCGTAGGCCCAGCGAAAAGCCAGTTCAATATAGTCGGGGCCAATGCCTCGCAGCCAAAGGGTGTCGCGCAGGGTGCCGTCATCGGCGATCGCCTCATTCACCACGTCCCAGGCGACTATTTGGCCGCGATAGCGCCCGACAACCGTTTTGATGTGGTTTTCCAGTAGTGCCATCAGCTCGTCTCGGCTCCAGTCTCGTTGCTCTAGCCAATCGGGCAAGGCTCGGTGCCACACCAGAGTATGCCCCCTCACCGCCATGTGATGATCGGCGGCAAAGGCCATTAGGCGATCGGCCTGGCTAAAGTCGAACTCGTGGGGGCGCGGTTGCAGCCGCTCCAGCTTCATGTCATTTTCAGCAGTGACCAGGTTAAATTCTTGGGCCAAACGGCGGCGATATCGGCGATCGCGCCCCAAGGCCTTGAGGTTGACGGCTGTGCCCACGTACAGGTCTTGCCTGCGCGCTAGGTCGGCTAAGGTTGGCTCACGTTCCAGCCTGAGCCAGCGAGCCAGGGCACAGTGATGAGCTTGGGGAGTTGGCCCCTGAGCCAGCAGGCTATGGGGGGTGATTGCTATGCCTCGGCCTGACCACAGTACAACGCCAGCCAAAACCGCAAGGAATATCACTTTAGGGCGTAACATGTAGCGGCCTTCCCCATGATTTTCTCACCCCGATCTACGGCCTATTCTGTCAACGCTTGGGCAACGGCTTAAGACTACTCGATGTCGTGGTGCGGTTCCAGCAGTCCCGATTCGATCATCAGGCGGGGCCAGAGCAACAGAAAGAATCCCATCCATACTCCAATGGGCGCGGCGACTAGGGCCGTGAGCCAGAGACGATGGAGTAAGACCCAGCTGCCGCCTACGATCGCCACCCCCGTCAGCACAATGGACCAGGGCTGACACCACCAGGGTTTAAGCTGCCAGGGACTAGTGATGGGTGTGGGTTCAGTCATGGGGGTTACTCAGGTTGGCAGCGATCGCACACCCCGCGCACCGTTACCTCGTAGCCCTCAATCTGCCAGCGAGGGCTGAGGGTTTGCAGGTTTAGGCTGGCCAGGGTTTCCCAGGGAATATCGGCGATCGCGCCACAGCTTTGGCAGCGAAAGTGGTGGTGGGGGCCAACATTGGCATCGTAGCGACAGACCCCTTCTTCAAGCAGCACCTCGCGCACCAGGTTGACTTCACGCAGCGCCTGCAGCGAGCTATATACCGTGGCCTGAGATGACGTCGGCGCGTCTTGATTGAGATCGCTGAGAATATCGTCGGCGGTGGGGTGATCGCAGCGGCCTAGCAGGTTGGCAAACACAGCAAATCGCTGAGGAGTGACGCGCAACCCCCGAGACTTCAGCATAGTAACGATTTGATCGGCTTGGGACGACATTCTCCCTGGCTCCGGCGCTTAGCGTACTGTAGTTCCGCCCCAGCAGGTAACGGCCATACGTAACGGCCACGGGTGATGGGTGGACATTCCACGATAACCTACTCTTAGTAGATTAGCATTCCTATCTAAGAATAAATCTGACTTTGTAACAAATCTGATTTTTAGGCTATTATGCTTATTGAAGATTTCTTAACTCGGAATTATTCTGAGTTGAGCAGCACTGGCTGGAAACGCAGTTAACTGTTGTAGAACTACGAAAGAGGTAATTATGGTTGCTATGGTTGCTACTGGGCGCGTACCTGACGTCGTCTTTAAGACTCGCGTGCGCGACGAGTCTGTGGGTGGGTCCAACCCCTACCGCTGGCAAGACATGACTACCAGCGATCTATTTGCTGGTAAGAAAGTCATCGTTTTCTCCCTGCCTGGTGCTTTTACCCCCACCTGCTCCTCTAACCACCTGCCCCGCTACGAAGAGCTCTATGACGAGTTCAAGACCCACGGCGTTGACGCCATTATCTGCGTTTCGGTAAACGATGCGTTTGTGATGTTCCAGTGGGGCCAAAAGATTGGCGCTAATAACGTCTTCCTGCTGCCCGACGGCAATGGCGAATTTACCCGCAAAATGGGCATGCTGGTTGACAAGTCCAATCTGGGCTTTGGTATGCGCTCCTGGCGCTACTCCATGCTTGTCAACGACAGCAATATCGAAAAAATCTTCGTCGAGCCTGACTTCGGCGACAACTGCCCCATCGACCCCTTCGAAGTGTCTGATGCCGACACCATGATGGCCTACCTAAAAGGTACTGAGTCTGCCGGTGTTTCTGAGCCTCGTCTGGCCTTCGTGGGCTAATTGCCCTCTGGCTCACCCTGGGTGAGAGTTAGGCAAAGGGGGTTGATGCAATCCCCTTTGCCTTTTTAGATCTGGGGTCGTGTGGGCAGGTTCCACCGACATCTCCACGGTCTTCAACAATTCTCATCTCGATTTTTTGAAATCCTTTAGCCTAGAGATATGGCCTAATTCATCCCTACGGCTTAGGCCGATCGCAGTCCTCTCCATCCATCACCGCTATGAAACTCTCCCGTCAAAATCTTCACGAGCGCACCGACCAGGTCTATGATGCCATTGTCGTAGGTGGCGGCATGGGGGGGTTGTCGGCGGCTATTTACCTGGCCCGCTACGGGCTCAAGTGTCTGGTGATTGAAAAGGGGAAGGGGCGATCGCTGTGGATGCAGGAGGTGCGCAACGTCGTTGGCTTTGACCCCGAAACCCCTGGGCGTGACATTCTTATCCACGGTGCCAGGCAGGCGGTAGATTGGGGGGCCGACTACCTGCGCGGCTTCGTTGAAGATGTCGTCGATGAAGGCGACCAGCTAGCCGTACAGGTGAAAGTAGGTAAAACCAACAGCGTTTACCCCGTGTTTCGTGCCAAGTACTTAATTGCGGCCTCGGGCGTCATTGACGTGCTGCCCCAGCTCGACAATATGCAGAACGTCTACGACTACGCAGGCTACACCCTGCACGTCTGCATGATCTGCGATGGCTTCGACATGTGGGACCAAAAAGCCGTTCTGATTGCTGGTAAAGAGTCGCAGATTAACGCCGCCTTCGTGCTCGACTGGTTTACCCCCTACATTACAGTGCTCACCCACGGTCTCTGCACCGTCGGCGACGAAATGCGGGCCAAGCTAGCCGACTACGGCTACCCTCTCTACGAAGCCCCGATCGCCAAGTTCCTTGGCGAAAACCACAAAATGAGCGGTGTAGAGCTAACCGATGGCACCGTCGTCGAAGCCACCACCGGCCTGATCAACATGGGTTCGATCTACCACAACCACTACCTCAAGGGCATCCCCAGCCTGGAGTGGGAGGGCGAGAACCTGGTCACCAACAACATGTGCCAAACCGCCCACGATCGCATCTTTGCGATCGGCGATCTGAAGCAGGGCGTTAACCAGGTGTCGGTAGCTGTGGCCGATGGCACGCTGGCCGCCACCCAGATCTGGCGCACTATTCGCCGCGCCAGCCCCCCGCGCAAGTGGGAAGCGAATCTGGCCAAGGAGCTAGTTTCCTAGGGCGGTTTTATGCAGACCGTTTAGCCCTCCGCCCCACCCCTTTCCCCCAGGAGAGGGGTTCTGAGTATGACTGTAGCAATAGGCCACAACTGATGAAGGCAGTTCAGGGCTATTTAGCCGCTTTGGTGATGCCGTCGCTGGCGCGTAGGGCCGTGCGGGTAGCCCTGTTTGTGGGGACAGTGCTGTTTTTAATTAATCACGGCGCGGCGGTGCGATCGGGCACCATGACGCAGGTGCGATGGATCTCAGCGGGGCTGACCTATCTAGTGCCCTACGCCGTCAGCATTCATGGACAATACCTGGGACAAAGCAGCAGTAGAGGGGCGAAACCTTAGAGAGAGAACGGCGTAATACTGAGCCAATACCCCTTTTTTGCAGCTCTGGCAGGTCAAAAAACGGTGTCAAATTTTAGTCACAGCTTGTTTTGCTGCATCAGCCCGATTAGCTTGTGCTTACAACGACGCGATCGCTCCATGTCAGCCTTTACAACCAGCAATCCCTTACTTACCGTAATGGATAGCCCTCTGCTCTTTTGTGAACTCACACCCTATGCAATATCGACGCTTTGGTCGCACCGAGCTTCAGATGCCCGTGTTCTCCTGCGGCGGCATGCGGTATCAGCACTCGTGGAAAGACGTGCCGCTAGCGGATATTCCGCAGAAAAATCAGGAGAATTTGGAGGCCACGATTCGCCGCGCGTTAGACGTGGGCATCAACCACATCGAGACAGCGCGGGGCTACGGTACATCGGAGGTGCAACTGGGGCAAATTTTGCCGGGGCTAGATCGCAGCCGCCTGATCGTGCAAACCAAGGTTTCTCCCACTGCCGACCCCGCCGAGTTTCGCCAGCACCTCACCCAATCCCTAGACAATCTCAACCTTGAAACGGTAGACCTGCTGGGTATCCACGGCATTAACACCGCCGAACTGCTGGACTGGACCCTGCGCCCCGGCGGCTGTATGGAGGTGGCGCGGGAGTTTCAGCGCCAGGGGCGGGTGCGGTTTATTGGCTTTTCGACCCACGCGCCCACGGCGATCATTCAGCGGGCGATCGCGTCAGATCAGTTCGACTACGTCAACCTGCACTGGTATTACATCAACCAAGACAACTGGCCTGCGATCAACATTGCCCAGCGCCACGACCTGGGTATGTTTATCATTAGCCCGTCGGATAAGGGGGGCCACCTATACAATCCCCCCGCTAAGCTGGTGGATCTGTGCGACCCGCTCAGCCCGCTGGTGTTTAATGACCTGTTTTGCCTCAGCCATCCCCAGGTGCACACCCTCAGCATTGGGGCAGCGCGACCCAGCGATTTTGACGAACATCTGAAGACATTGCCCCTGCTGGAAGAGGCTGAGCTGCACCTGCAGCCGGTGCGCGATCGCCTGCACCGCCACGCTCAGGCTGTACTGGGCGAAGACTGGTTGCGCACCTGGGCGATCGGCCTGCCCAGCCCCGACGATACCCCCGGCAATATCAACATCCCCGCCATTCTGTGGTTGCGAAATCTGCTCATCGCCTTCGATATGGAAGACTACTGCAAAGCTCGCTACAACATGCTGGGTAACGCTGGCCATTGGTTCCCCGGCGAAAAGGCCGAAAACTTGGACCAGGTGGATCTCTCTGATTGCCTGCGCCGCAGCCCCCACGCCGACAAAATTTCGCATCTGCTGGCTGAGGCTCACGAGGCGTTGGCTGGTCAGGCAATGGCGCGGTTGTCGAATGCCTAGTTGAGTGGCAGTGCCCTAGTTGAGTGGTGGGCGGTGCCCACCCTACGTGCCTCGCGCCCATATCCAGGCGATCCCAGGGGTTCATCATAAATTGATGGGTAATTCCTTCAATTCCTGAAGTTTTGTGAGAAGTGATTTTAAGACTTTGTTACGATGGTCACAAACGCACAGGAGAACCATCCACCATGCCGCATACTTCTTCCAACAAAGATTCTGTCGTAATCTCCCCGTCAATTTTGTCGGCAGACTTTAGCCGCCTGGGCGAAGAAATCAAAGCTGTTGACAAGGCCGGTGCTGACTGGATTCACGTAGATGTGATGGATGGTCGCTTTGTGCCCAACATTACGATTGGCCCCCTGATTGTCGATGCCATTCGCCCCGTCACCCAAAAGCCCCTCGACGTGCACCTGATGATTGTCGAGCCTGAGAAGTACGTGGCCGATTTTGCCAAAGCTGGCGCTGACATTATCACTGTGCACTGCGAGCACAACGCTTCGCCCCACCTGCACCGCACCCTAGGTCAGATCAAAGAGCTGGGCAAAGAGGCGGGCGTTGTGCTCAACCCCGGCACCCCGCTATCGCTAATCGAGAACGTACTCGACCTCTGCGACCTGGTGCTGATCATGAGCGTCAACCCCGGCTTTGGCGGTCAAAGCTTTATTCCCACTATGGTGGACAAGATTCGTACCCTGCGGAATATGTGCGATGAGCGCGGTTTGAATCCCTGGATTGAGGTAGACGGTGGCCTCAAGGTGAACAACACCTGGCAGGTGCTAGAGGCTGGGGCCAACGCGATCGTGGCGGGTTCGGCCGTGTTTAATGCGCCGGACTATGCGGCTGCGATCGAAGGCATTCGCACCAGCAAGCGCCCCGCGCCCGAGCTGGCTGCCGTTTAGCATCTGTAGGCGAACAGGCTGAATAAAAAGGGGGGAGGTGACTTTTCAAAAAGTCACCTCCCCCCTTTTTGTTTTGAGCACGGCTTGTATTCTTGAGCCAGCATTCTCTTCGACTCCGCTCAGCTAGCGTTCTCTGAGCGGAGTCGAAGCCAACGTTCAGCAGCTAAGATCTATTCCCACTCGATGGTGCCAGGCGGTTTGGAGGTGATGTCGTAAACCACGCGATTGACGCCATCAACTTCGTTGACGATGCGGTTAGAGATCGTCTCTAGCAGGTCGTAGGGCACCCGCGACCAGTCAGCGGTCATGCCGTCTTCGCTGCTGACCAGGCGCAGCACAATCGGGTAGGCGTAGGTACGCTGGTCGCCCATCACGCCCACGCTGCGCACCGGCAGCAACACCGCAAAGGCCTGCCAAAAGTCGTGGTACATGCCCTGCTTGCCGATCTCATCGCGAATTACGTAGTCGGCGTTGCGCAAAATTTCTAGCCGCTCTTCGGTAATTTCGCCAATGATGCGAATGGCCAGCCCTGGGCCAGGGAAGGGGTGACGACGCACAATTTCTTCGGGCAGGCCAATGGAACGGCCTACCTTACGCACTTCGTCTTTAAACAGCTTGCGCAGGGGTTCGACCAGCTTGAACTGCAGATCTTTGGGCAGGCCGCCGACGTTGTGGTGGCTTTTGATCTTGACTGCTACCCGCTCCCCGGTTTTGGGATCGACGTTGGTATCGGCAGACTCGATCACGTCGGGGTAGAGAGTGCCCTGGGCCAGGTAGTCGAAGGGGCCAAGCCGCTTTGACTCTTCTTCAAACACGCGAATGAACTCGTGGCCGATGCGCTTGCGCTTTTCCTCAGGGTCGGTGATGCCTTCGACCATGGCCAAAAAGCGATCGCGCGCTTTGACATGGGTCACAGGAATGTGAAACCGCTCGGCAAACAGCTTCACCAATCGCTCGGGCTCATCTTTGCGCATAAAGCCCTGGTCGATGAACATACAGGTGAGCTGGTCACCAATGGCCTTGTGCAGCAAAAAGGCCAGGGTGGAAGAGTCTACCCCGCCCGAGAGGGCCAGCAGCACCCGCTTGTCGCCCACCCGCGCTCGCACCTCGCGAATGGCATCTTCTACAAAGGCTTCGGTGGTCCAGGTGGGCTGGCATTCGCAGATGTGGTAGACAAAATTGCGAATTAGGGCGATGCCGCCTTTGGAGTGCACTACCTCGGGGTGAAATTGCACGCCGTAGAGCTTGCGGGTATGGTCAGCAACGGCGGCGCTGGGGGTGTTGTGAGTGTGGGCCAGCACCTCAAAGCCGTCGGGCAACTGGGTAACCGAGTCGCCGTGGCTCATCCACATGGTGGTGGCCTCTTCGACATTGGTGAGCAGGTCGGTGGGGTCGTCAATAAAGAGGTCGGCTTTGCCGTACTCACCCCGCTCGGCCCGGTCGACCTGGCCACCGAGCTGCTGCACCATCAGCTGCATGCCGTAGCACACCCCCAGCACCGGAATGCCCAGTTCCCAGATGGCTGGGTCGCAGTGGGGTGCGCCGTTGTCATAAACAGAGTTGGGTCCGCCAGAGAGAATAATGCCCTTAGGGTTGAGCTGCTTGAGCTGCTCGGCGGTGGTGCGGTAGGAGAGTACCTCTGAGTACACCTCGGTCTCACGAATGCGGCGGGCGATTAGCTCAGAGTATTGGGAGCCAAAGTCGAGAATGACCAGCATCTGGCGGTTAACCTCTGGCAGGGAGTCTTCCCCAAGCTGGGTAGTGGGTTCGGTTTGAATGGTCACGGGTTAAAAATCCTGCAGGTGGTGGGCTGGGGGCGTTAGACGATGGAACTAAAAGTCAGCCGCTCTGGGGCTAGAAAAAACGGAAGAGGCTAAGCCATCAGAACCTAGATATTGGCCCTGATCGTCTGCTAATAGCTACCGTTCGAGACTGATCGACGTCCAGATTAAAAGATTCTGCAACAGAACAAGAGCAGTGGATAGAGAGGAAAACCGGTTTTCCTAGGGGCGGCAAACGCGGTGGATGTTGTATGCAGCTGTTAAGGACGTTTTATAAAAAGTTATTCTTTCTAGTCTACCAAAACTTGATCGAACAAGTCTTTAGCTAGATGACTTTGAGCTACGATCTGCCGCTGGCGATCGAACACCATGGTCCCTACTGTTAGGGGCTGGGCCGTATGGGCATAGACGTAGGCGGCGGCCCGCTCGTCAATGCGATCGACCATGTGCTGATAGACGCGCTGGGCTAGGGGTTCATCCTGCTGGCGCAAAATCTCTAGCCCCGCCTCAACGGTTTTGGCCCCCAGCACGCTTTGAATAACGGGCAGCTCTGCCCCTACCGCCGTACAGCAGGCCGCCAAAATCTCCTGCCGACCGTCAGCAACATGGTGGTGGGTGTGAAAAATGCCCCCCGCCAGCTTGACCAGCTTGCCGTGGTAGCCCAGCAGCAGCACCCCAGCCACCCCCAGCTGGCCCGCCTCCACCAGCATTGGCCCCAGCCAGTTGGCGGTTTTGACCCGGCGATCGCCCTCGATCCCCAGCTTTATTGCCAGGTCTAGCCCGTTTTCACCCAGGCAAAAGACCAGGTGAGGATACTGAGCGGCCTTAGCTTGCAGAATGGCCCTCGACTGATCGAGCTGGCCAGGAGCGCTCAGCGGTGCCGAGATGCCAGAGGTGCCCAGCAGCGACAGTCCATCGACGACGCCAAAGGCGGCATTGGAAGTGCGATCGCCCAGCGCCCGGCCCTCCGGCAAAATAATCGTGACCCGCAGGGTTTTGCCCTCAGGTAGTAGGGGCGTCAGGTTGTGGGTGATCAGATCCCTGGCGTAGCGGTAGATGGCGGGTGCATTCTCGCGATCTACCTGTCGGCCAATGCCTTCGCCCCCCTCTAGCTGAATGGGTTCGGGCTGATCGTCCCCGCCCCAGGCTACCACTGACCACAGCGGCGTGTGGCGCGTGAGGTCGAGGTTGTCGCCGGGGTCGCTGTGGGTAATGGCCAGCACCGAGCCATCGGGCAGGGGCGCGAGTTGATTGATGGGGATTTCTGCCGACTGGGGCGGGTTGAGCAGGTCGAGGGTGACGGTAGCGGGGCGATCGCCCTCATGCACCAAGCATCTCAGGGCTGCCACGGCCCCAGCACAGGCAAATACCGGCAGCGTATAGCCAGAGCGAGGTTTTGGGAAAGCAGAATCCATCGCTACACCGCTGAAAATGAGTGACATTAAGGGCTGGGCCAAATCGGCAGAGATTTGACCTGCTCTAGGGTGAGGTCTAGGTAAGTGGTATCTTCGGCTGATTCACCCTCCACAGAGCCTTGGCCAAAGTAGCCGCGATCGCCGTCGTGGGCATGGGGGCCAATTGCGATCGCCTCGTATCGTCCCGCCCGCTGCGCCTGGTTGAAGGCCGATCCCAGGGTCAATTCCCAGCGCGAGGGAAAAAGCACAGTGCCCAGGTTATCAATCCAGTCGTCCTGGCCGTAGAAGTGGTAGACCTGCTCAACGGCGTCAAAGCCCGTTTGACCGTCAAACACACCGCCAAACGACAGTACTGTAATCTCGACCGGTAGCCACTGCTGTAGGTAGGGCGCTGCCCCCAGGGCCACCTGAACACCGCCGCTGGTGCCCGCCAGCACTATTTGAAACGGCTGCTCAGACTCTAGGGGAACAGCCTCTGTGGCAGCCATACGCTCCAAGATAGTGGCCGCTGACCCCCGGTTGTAGGCCCGTCCATAGCGGTTGTCGGCAGAGAGCGCCATGCGCCACAGGTTGCGAATCTTGAGCACCAGGCGGGCGGGCGCATCTTCGCCGCCGGTTCTTTCACTGAGCCACCAAACCCAGCGAAAGAAGGGCTGCCCGCCCACATCGTCACTCACCGCCGAGTAGGGAAACACCTCGCGCACCACCACACAATTCGGCACCGCTGCTGCCATTTGAGTTAAAAAGATGTCTTCGCCTGGGGACAGATCCACGTCGGCCACGTTGCCCACTCCGGCCAAAAACACCAGATAGCACGACGGCCCTGTCCCTGTTGTGACATCCTGCTCAGGCAGTTCTGGGCGCTGCTGGGCCAGCCTATTGCCGTCGCGCAGCCACCACGACAGAGTGCTAATCGGCGCTATAGTGCCCCAGGCTAAAAAGAACAATCCTAAGGCGGTCAGTAGCTTACTGGTGTCGCCAAGCGATCGCGCGATTAGAGTTTGCAGGAGAGACTTCATTGGCAGCGCCCCAGCGGTAGACTGGGCCAGGTGAACACAACTACAACTATGCAGCGGCATTCTATCAGGTGGTTAAGGCAGGTGCTGGCCGATGCCCTCACCCTCAACCAGGATTTTTATGAGCACAGCCATAACTACCCGGCAGCGGCGCGATATGCCCGAAGCGTTGTGGTGCTGGCGGGCCTATCGCACGGGTTGGGTAGCAGCCTGATTTTGCTGCTTTATCGGCCTTCGTTTTTACAGCTAACCCTAGGTTTGCTCATCAATAGCCTGAGCGTGGTAGTCGGGTACTACCTGTGGACCTACGGCCTCTGGAAGATCAACACCTACCTGGCCCCGCCTGTGCCACCCTACCGGGAACTGCTGGTGCCGGTAGGGTTTGCCTACACGCCCCAGATGCTCAACCTGCTGACGGTAATTCCGCTATTGGGCCGACCAATTACCCTGGCTCTGGCCGGGTGGACGCTGCTGGGGGCGATCGCCGCCGTCCGCGCCGGGCTCAACATTAGCCTGGTAAAGGCAACACTACTAGCCGGGGTGGGCTTTACCCTGGTGCAGGTCAGCGTTGGCCTGGTGCAGGAAGGCGTGCAGAACTGGGTTGCCCCTAACCTTCTCCAGTAATCGATAGGGCATCGACCCAGATGCGCGGACATAGGCCGCCGGGGGTCACCTCGGCCTCGGGTTCTATATGCACAATCGCCTTCAGCAGGTCGCAGAAGTCGCCCGCTACCGTAGCCGACTCAACGCTGACGCGATCGCCCCCGTTCACCAGCCAGCCGTCGAAGGGCAGCGAGAACGAACCCTGGAGCGCATTTACCCCGGCGTGGAGCGCTTGCAAGTCGTCGATGAAAATCACGTTCTGAGCACTGTCCAGGTTGAACTCGGTCGAAGCCTCGGCCCCCGGCAGCACATGGTAGTAGCTGGGGCTCACCGACACCTTAGCGCCAATGCTGGCGTGGCCCGTGGGGGTAGTGCCCATCCGCTTGGCCGTACCGGCACTGTGCAAAAATCGGGTCAGCACGCCCTGCTCGATAATCGGTACCCGGCGGGTGGGAGTGCCCTCGCCATCGAAGGTCTCGGCGCTGACGTTCTCGGGGTGCAGGGCATCGTCATACACCGACAGCAGCGGCGAGGCCACCACGTTACCAATGGAGTCTTTCGTGGACAGGCTGCGGTTATCCAACACGCTTTGAGCGTTGTACATATTAGAGAATGCGCCCAGCAGGCTCAAAAACGCCTCGCCAGAAAACACCACCCGGTACTTGCCCGAGGCCACCTTGTTGTAGTCGAGGTGGCTGATGGTTTTTTCGGTAGCTTCTTTTAGGCAGCCTTCAATGTCGAGCTGGGGCAGGCCCCGGTTTACGCGCATAGCTCCGGCAGAGCGGGGTTTGCGGCCCTCCTGCTCGGTCTTGCTGTACAGGTACAGCGAGGCGTAGGAACGGGCCTCGTGGCGCAAGGCCCCGGCGCTGTTGAGGTAAAAGCGATCGATGCTGCGCTGGGCCAGGCCGTTGTAGGGCACGCTGGCGATCGCCGGATGCGCCCCCAGCAACTGCTTCTCCACATCAACCAGGGTCGAAATCAAATCGCCCACTGGGGCTGCGGGCACTGTTTCCACCTGCACGTCAGCGGTGGGGGCCACCGACTCAGGGCTAAAGTCGGGAATGTGGTCGCTGACACCAAAGGCGCTAGCCTCCTGAGCGGTCTGTAGGGCCAGATCCATGCCCAGCGGGTCGACATCGCTGGTGGAGGTCACCCCCACCTTGCCGTCGGGGTTCCACACCCGCACGATCACGCTGGAGCGATTTGAAGCCTTGACCTGCTTGGGGTCGCCCTTGTCGACCTGCACGCTGGTCTCGTCTACAGAAGACCCGTAGACGTCGTACTTAGAAATGCCGAGTTTCTTGGCGCTAGATTCCGCGTAGGCGGCGATGTCTTGAATAGTAGGCATGAAAAGTAAGGGGTGAAGGGGTGCGAGAAATAGGAAATACAGAGCAGGCAAAGGACTAACCCATGCCCACCTGCGCCGTTGAATTGAATACTAAAACATGCTTAAACATCAGTCAGGAAGCAGTTCTTTGGATCGAAACATACAGTCTGGCAAGAGCAAAGCTTACGCTGCTAAGGCTCTCAACAAAAACACTAGAAGAGCCGTCACGTAACTGACTGTTCGCCTTGACTTTCAATATGGTGGCGCAAGATTGAGTTGATGAGGGCTTTGTATTCACCGCCTTGGGCCTGAAACCACTGCAACACCTCAGGCTCGATTTTGACTAGCTGACGCGCCTGGGCGGCAGGAATTCTTAGGGTGGCCTTCTCAAAGAACTCCTCTGTTAGGGGCGGGATATCGGAGTAATCAATTCCTTCATCATCTAGTGTCTCTAACGCTGCCCAATTAGTACGCGAGATATTGCTCAAGTCTTTGCCGCTCATATCGATTTGCCCTTCGTGCTGAGATAACTCGAATCACGTCATTTTGCCGTTCTGTCCAAACCACAACCACTACACCATTGCCAAGGTAGCCAATGCCGAACCAGCGATCTTCGCCATAATCAAATCAATCGTCTGGTTCAATTAGCATTGGCCCTTCAAACACGTCAGGGATGTCGGCAAAATCAATCTCATGCTTGCGAATATTTTCTAAGTTCTTCGCCTCATCCCACTCGAACTGCATGAGAAACGGTTACCCACTCCCTACTCCTAACCTCCCTACCGGCCGCCAACGGTAATTGAGTCAACCTTCAAGTGCGGCTGCCCCACGGTGACATAGATGCTGCCGCTGATTGAGCCGCAGAAGCCCGCCGCCAGATCCAGGTCATTGGAGCACATGGAAATTTTATCCATGATTTCGGTGGCTTCACCAATTAGCGTTGCGCCCTTGAGGGGTTTGGTGACTTTGCCGTTTTCGATCAGGTAGGCTTCGGAAACCGCGAAGTTGAACTGGCCGGTAGGGCCAACGCTGCCGCCGCCCATCTGCTTGCAGTAGATGCCTTTTTCGACAGAGGCAAACAGTTCGTCGAGGGAGTAGTCGCCGGGAGCAATGTAGGTGTTGCGCATGCGGCTGGCGGCGGCGTAGGTGAAGCCCTGACGACGACCGCTGCCGGTGCGGGGGTGGCCGGTGCGCATGGAACCGGCGCGATCGCTCAAGAAGTTCTTGAGCACGCCGTTCTCGATCAGCAGGGTGCGCTGGGCGGGCATACCCTCGTCGTCCATATCGATGGTGCCAAAGGCGTCAGGAGAAATCCCTTCATCCCAGGCGGTAAGGTTTTCGTGGGCGATCTTCTGACCCTTTTTATCAATAAAGGGCGTGGTGCCCCGCTCGATCTGGGTAGTTTCCAGCAGGTGGCCGCAGGCCTCATGGAAGATCACGCCGCCAAACTTGTTGGCCATAATCACCGGGTAGCTACCCGACTCGACATAGTCGGCGTAGAGCATTTTGCCCGCCGACTCCGCCACACTAGCGGCGGCAGTGCTGTAGTCCCACTGTCGCAAAAAGGCCGGGTCGCTGGTGTCGCCTGCCCGTTGGCCAATGGAGGAGCGGTGCTCGCCGTCGGCGCAGAGCAGGTTGTAGCCCACCGACTGGGTGAGGCGAATATCTCGGGCAAAGGTACCGTCGCTGCCAGCGACCAGCACCTCCTGCCAGTCGCGAAAGTAGACGGCGCGGCGCGACTGCACATGGCTGGCTTCATTGGCCAGGGCGGCATTGGCCGCCAGCAGCACATCACCCATTTCCTGCATCGAGCTGCACTTAGCTAGCCAGGCGTCTTTGCCCTTGGCGGTGGCATAGTCGCGCAGCAGCTCCAGGTTAATCTCGGCCAGGTTGGCGTTGGGGCCGGGCAGGGCCAGTCCCATAATGGCCAGCGCCTTGTCGAGGGCAGCTTTAAGCCCGTTGAAGGTCAGATCGTTGGTGCTGACGTAGCAGTCGGCTTTGCCCACAAACACCCGCACTCCAGCCCCGGTCACCAGACGCGGAGAGAGGCTGGTGATGGAGTCGTCTTCGGCCTGGCAGCTGATGTAGTTGTTGCGCTCTAGAAAAAATTCGACAAAGTCGGCTCCGGCAGATCGGCCCAGCCCCAGCAGCGTAGATAAAGTAGCCTCCCAATCGGCATCGAAGCGATCGCGGGGGGCTGAATAGTCACGCTGGAGCAGGTCGTTGGTCTTGATCAAAGGAGTCGGTAAGGGTGCAACCGTCATGCCAAAGAATCCTTGTGGGGTGAGGGGAAATGCCAGTAGGACTTTCATAGTCTAACAAACCCAGCCGAACAAACTCGGCGCAATGAAACCGGGGTGAGTCGGGGTACAAGCAAGGGTCAATAGCTCCAAAAAGAAATGCGATCGCCTGCCCGATGACCGCAAAGCACTATTTTTTCTTCAACTAAATAACGTAGTAATAGGCACATCCCTGCCCACCCCCTTTACTCTATGCTGCGAAAGCCGCTAGAGTGGCCGGGAACCGTTTTACGCCTACCGTCGCTTAGCAACCGCTCTCCCATCGCATAGCTTTAACTATTCCTCTAGAAAATGTATCTCTGTATACGGAAATCAAGGAAAGTTATCCAATCAACCCTCCTCTCTCCATCTCTAGAGAGGCTGTGCTAAAATAGACGAAAGATTAAGCAAAGCTAAAGAAAGTTTCGTTTTTTTACAGCTCTGTTAAACGTAGTAGTTTGACTCTTCCAAACCACTGACTTAGCAGACCTGGATCCTTTAAGCCAATCCCTTCGCGTGCTCTCTTGACCACGGGCGGAATGCCTCTCTGACGGGCTATAGCTACGGCTAGCCCTGTACTTGTGGTCCCATACGGAGAACTCTGCCTGTGGTAGTGCAAAATTCGGCCTCTGTTTCGTTAGCTGTTCGCCCTCAGGCTCCAATGGTGCTTGTGGTTGACGATGATGACGATAGCCTCACCCTGATGGCCTACATTCTGGAGCAGTTGTCGTGCGAGACCTACTTCGTGGCTGACGGTCTGGCCGCTTTAGTGGCTGCTCGACAGTATCATCCTCAACTGATTTTGTCGGATATTCATCTGCCTCAGGTGGATGGCTACAGCTTGATTCAGCAGCTGCGGGCCGATGCTGACACCCACGATATTCCTATAGTTGCGGTGACGGCTCTGGCTGGCCAGGAAAATCGCCAAAGAATTTTGACTGCAGGGTTCGATGACTACATCAGCAAACCCTTTCTGATTGAACCGCTAGAGCATCTGATCAATCGCTTTATCAGCGTGCCTCAATCGGCCGCTTAACCCTGGAGTAAGTGGCACGCTCAATGGCTTTTGCCTCCCCTCGCGAGACAGCCTCTATACCTCTTTAAAAAATGACCCTGCCTGTATCTACAGGGATGCCAGCGTGACGATAGGCACAGCTGGTAAGAATTACTACTAAAACTATGTATAAGAAAGACAAAGCCGGTGGATACTCCGTATCCACCGGCTTTATTTGTATGGCCTAGGGAGAGTCTTTGGCGGCAGGCCGCGCCTCTGGCGGTTCAGACAAAATAATCACCACGCTAGTGCGGCCAGTTGCCAGGGTAGCATCGGTCAAAACATCGACTACCTGGCGATCGAGAACGGTCTCGACCATCTCAATAATCTGCGGGCGCAGGGCGGTGGCAAGGTCGCTTCTGACCTGTTCGGCCAACTCTGACTGACCTTCGTCTAGTAGCAGTTGTTCGGGTTTGGTCACCGAGTCTTCAACGATAAATAGCAGTTTTTCTTCTAGGATTTGGCAGGTGATTTTGCCGGGGGTATGGTTGAGATTTTCGCGGTACAGCCGCTGAAACCGCTGGGTCAGCCTGCGCTGAAGCTGACCCAGTGTGGGCAACAGAGTAGAGGGGGTGGTGTCCATAGGGGTGCGTCGGGGTTTGACAACCGGTCGTAAGCCCAAACCTTGAGAGTTATGAACGGTTGTGAAATTATTTAACCATGACTCTAGATGACACAGCTAACTAAAATTTGAGCAGCCCTAGAGCCTTCGTGCAGCCTAGGTCACCAAACCCGATCGCAAGGCCCGCACGGCGGCCTTGGTGCGATCATCTACCCCTAGCTTGTTGAGAATGCTGCGCACGTGAGTCTTAACAGTACCTACGGTAATGTAAGAGCGCTCAGCAATCTCAGCGTTGCTGCACCCGCCGACAATCAGCTCGAGAATTTCTAGCTCGCGCTCGGTTAGCGGGTACGATTCTAAAATTTGCTCAAACTCAGGCTCTACTGCTTCAATTGCAACGGTGCGGTTGTTTGCGGCTAAGGCCCCAGCCGGAGTTTTGCGCACCTGGCGTAGTACCACGGTGGCTACAGCGGGATCGATCCACGAGTTGCCCTCGTAGGTTTCGCGCACGGCTACAATCAGATCGTCTAGCTCAGTTTGCTTCATGCAGTAGGAGTCTGCCCCGGCCGCAAAAGCGGCCATAACAGCGGCTTCACTGTCGTGCATGGTCAACATGAGCACGCGGGTAGGGTTTTCACTGTCGCCCTGGCTCTGGCGCAGACGCTCTACCAGCTCAATGCCGTCGATGTCGGGCAAGCCGATATCGACAATCGCAATGTCAGGATGTTCGGTTTCGAGCAGGCTGAGTCCCCGTGCTCCGTTGGCAGCTTCGCCGACTACGGTCATACCGGGTACTCGCTGGAGGGCCGCCTTCAGGCCTAACCGGGTAAGGTCATGATCTTCAATTAATACGATGCGAATATCTGTCATAGGTAGCCCCCTAAATGAGGCATTGAAAAAGCTGCGGGCTATACTGGTGCCCAGGGTTTTCTGATTATGCGGCAACTCTAGAAGGCTGGCACGTATCTTCGGGATGACCTACCGTGCCTTTGGCCTCTCTCTAAGGATAGACCCTGTACTCCTTAGGACATGGTATTCCAGAAAGATTAAAAACGCGCTTGTCTCTCCTTAGAATTGTCTTTCCCCTCTGTAAATAGTACTGAATTAAGGCTGGTGGGCCTTGCCTTCGGTAAATCAAGGCTTTTGGCGTTGGCCCTACTGGACCGGTCTTAGACTATTGCAAAACGTTTATTTCAGTAACACCTATTTCTCCCTAAGAAGGATAGTGCCATGGTTGAGTACTGGCAGGCTCTACTGTCGGGGCCATTTATTCCTCACGGGCACTGCTACCTGTGGCGGCCGGGGCTGGTGTGGCTACACCTGTTATCAGATGCCCTGATTGCGCTGTCGTACTGGATGATTGCGGGGGCGCTAGTGTACTTTGTGCGGCGGCGACCCGATGTGCCCTTTAAGCCGCTGTTTTGGCTGTTTGCAGCGTTCATTACCGCTTGCGGTACCACTCACCTGCTGGAGGTGTGGACGCTGTGGTTCCCGACCTACTGGGTGTCGGGGGCAATGAAGGCCGTGACGGCGCTGGTCTCGCTCTACACGGCGCTAGAGCTAGTACCCCGGCTGCCGCTGGCGCTGGCACTGCCTAATCTGACTCAGCTGATGAATATGAACCAGGCGCTGCAGAGCGAGATTAGCGATCGCAAGCAGGCCGAGGCCAGCCTGCGCACGGCTGAAAGCGAGGTTAGGCAGCTCAACCAAACCCTAGAAGAGCGGGTGCAGCACCGTACCGCCCAGCTGGAGGAGGCTAATCAGCAGATTGAAACCCTGCTGGAGCAGGAGCGGCGCGATCGCACCACTCTGCAACAGGCCAAAGATGACCTGCAAGATACGGCGGAGCGGCTAAATTTAGCCCTCAGCGCCGCCCAAATGGGGTCATGGGACTGGCACCTCGATCGCGACATTCAGATCTGGTCGCCTCAGACCGAGCGCATTATGGGTTTAGAACCTGGCACCAGGCCACAGACGGCTGCGGTTTGGGCCGAACGGGTGCACCCCGACGACCTGCCCACCATAGAGGGGCTGGTCAAGGAGGCGATCGCTACTCAGTCCGAATTTGCCGGGCAATACCGCCTGCACTGGCCCGACCACACCTGTCGCTGGGTCAGCGCCTACGGTCGCGTGGTAGACGTTAAAGAAGGGCGCAGCCAGCGCATGGTCGGAGTGATGCAGGACATTACCGCCGCTAAGCAGGCTGAGCTGTCGCTGCAAGCCAGCGAAACTCGATTTCGGGCGGTGTTTGAGCAAGCGGCAGTGGGTATGGCTCGCCTCGATTTGCAGGGGCACTGGATTCAAGTCAACCAAAAGCTCTGCGATATTTTGGGTTACCAGCCCCAAGCGCTGATCGATCGCCACTTTCAAGACATCACCTACGAGGGCGACAAACGCCAAGATGAGCACCATTACCAACAGCTGATCACCGGAGAGCAAACCTCCTGCCAATTTGAGAAGCGCTACCTGCGCCAAGACGGCACCCCCCTGTGGACCCTAGTCACGGTCTCGGTAGAAAGCGACGATGCCGCAGGCCCCACCGCCATGATTGCCATCATCGAAGATATCGGAGACCGCAAGGCCGCCCGCGAAGAGCTGCTGCACCGAGCCGACGAAATGGCCAGTACCAACCTGGTGCTGGCTCACACCACGGCCATGCTAGAGCAGCGCAACGCTGAGCTAGACCAGTTTGCCTACGTCGCCTCCCACGATCTCAAAGCGCCCCTGCGCGCTATCTCTAACCTGGCCGAATGGATTGGCGAAGATCTGGGCAACCAGCTACCGCCCGAGAATCAGCGCCAGCTCGATCTACTGCGTAGCCGGGTGGAGCGCATGGAAGCGCTGATCAATGGACTGCTGGAATACTCGCGGGTGGGCCGCCGCCAGCGCAGCATTGTGGCGGTCGATCTCAATGAGTTGCTGAGCAATGTTGTCGATTCTCTGGCCCCGCCCGAATCGTTTGTAGTTGATCTACCGACCGGCTTGCCCACGCTCTATAGCCACAAAACGGCCCTGGGCCAGGTCTTTGCCAACCTGATTAACAACGCCATTAAGCACCACCACCGCGACCAGGGCAGCGTGCGCGTTAGCTGGCGCGATCGGGGCAAGTGGCTCGAATTTGCCGTTGCTGACGATGGCCCTGGCATTGCCCCCCAGTACCACGACAAAATTTTCACCATTTTTCAAACCCTTAAAGCCCGCGACGACTTTGAAAGCACTGGTGTGGGCCTAGCCGTGGTGAAAAAAATTATCGAAGCCGAAAAAGGTCGCGTCTGGCTTACGTCTACCGTGGGCGAGGGCACTACCTTCTACTTCACCTGGCCTTTCATCAAGACCCCACCGGCCCAGGATTAACGCAACTTTAATCCCAAAACCCCAAATCCGACTTACAAAAACCCCGCTTGGCAACCGATATTGGGTAGGGGCATAACTTTGTGTCGCCTGCAGGGGGGACAACCTTACAGCGCGTGACACACTGCAATGCCCCTACAAACCTGACGTTGGACAGACCACGAGATGCTGGATTAAAACGAGTTTCCGTAGTTCGCTTCGCTAAGATAGCAATGCTCTTCGCCCTTAACGCTTAACTTATTGTGACCCAGCCGCCTTCCAGCCCCAATCCGCAGCCAGACCCACCCTTCGAACCTCTGACCCGAATGCAGGTGCTGGCGGCTATGGGCGTTACGGCAGTCGTGCTGCTGTTGATTTCGAAAATCTGGCTGTACTTTGACCCAGCGGAGCTGCTGCCGCTGCGACTGTCGCTACAGGACGGGCTGCTGGGTCTGGGCCTGGGCCTAGTGATTACTTTAGCCAGCGGTGCAGTTTACCGACTGTGGCCAGCCTATCGCCACAGTGCCGATACCTATCTGAGCATGGTGCTGCAGCCCCTACAGTGGCCCGATCTAATCTGGCTGGGGCTGCTACCGGGGTTGAGCGAAGAGCTGCTGTTTCGCGGAGTGATGCTGCCCGCGATCGGGCTTAATACTCTAGGAATTGTGGTGTCGGCGGCCAGCTTTGGGGTGCTGCACCTGAGTAGTTTGCAGCAGTGGACCTACGTAGTTTGGGCCACGGCCGTTGGCCTGGTGCTGGCGATCGGGGCGGTGCTGACGGGCAACCTGCTGGTGCCGATTGTGGCCCACACGGTAACAAACCTGGTTTCTAGTGCCATATGGAAGCTACGCCAGCAGCGTACTCCAGCATGATTTAGGGGTTCACGGTACAGGGTTTACGGTTTTAAGGAGCACGCCTGTACCGTAAACCCTGTGCTCTAAACCCTGTACCGTGCTGCATACAGTTGTCAGGGATCGTTGGTATTGTCAACAGAATTCGGGTTTTGGTATACCGCTATCCAAAAAATCTGTTTATTCTGTCAAGAGAGCATGGCGCTGGGCGCACCCTCGACGTTGCTCTCGCAAATAAAGTCGGTAGATCACGAGTGTTTTTGTGAGTGTCTACCTTTACCGGCAGGTACTCAGCTTGCTGAGGAGCAAAACCAGCTCAATATTTGCGATTTAGCTAACTCCCACTAACCCCTTAGCCCTGATTGGGATGTGAACAGGTTGTCGATGGATTGCAGTGCTATTCAATTTCAGTACACCGATCAATTTTCTACGGCTGATTTAGACCAGCTGGTAAGTCTGTTTCAGGCGGCGGCGTTTTGGGCCAAAGATCGCACCCGAGCTGATATGGAAACCGCGATCGCCCACAGCTACCCCATCGTTACCGCCTGGGATGGCGACCAGCTAATTGGGTTTTCCCGCGCTACCTCCGACGGGGTGTTTCGCGCCACCATTTGGGATGTGGTGATTTCGCCCGACTACCAGGGTGGCGGGCTGGGCCGCAGATTGGTCGAAACCCTGGTAGCTCACCCCCACATGAGCCGGGTCGAGCGGGTATATCTGATGACCACCCACCAGCAGGGCTTTTACAAGCGCATTGGCTTTGAAGAAAATGCCTCAACCACGATGGTGCTCTACAACAGCGCCGAATTTGAAATGCTGCCGCCCCTGGGCTCACCGGCTGAGGTCCTCTCTGAAGTCACGGTTGGTTAAGAACCCACTACCGTAACCTAACCCTGGTAGCGAGTAAGGTACGCTACCATTTTGTAGGCATGCTTCCGTGGCGGAGCCCCCGTTAACATTAGGCAACATTAGGCCAAATTCAATGCACCAAACCCAGGATCTTCACGTTGTTGAGACTCGCCCTCTAGTTAGCCCAGCGCTGCTGCACCACGAGTTTCCTATGTCGGCTGAGGCAGCGACCTTGGTGGCCGAGGCCCGCGATCGCATTCGCCACATTCTCTACAACGAAGACCGCCGCCTGCTGGTCATTGTTGGCCCCTGCTCGGTGCACGACATCGACGCCGCCTACGAATACGGCCAAAAGCTGGTCAACCTGCGCCACGAGCTATCGGGCCAACTCGAAATTGTTATGCGAGTCTACTTTGAAAAGCCCCGCACCAACGTGGGCTGGAAGGGGCTGATCAACGACCCCCACCTCGACGGCAGCTACGACATCAACACCGGCCTGCGCCTGGCTCGCAAGCTGCTGCTCGACCTGGCCCAGCTGGGGCTGCCTGCCGCCACTGAGCTGCTCGACCCGGTCACGCCCCAATACATTGCTGACCTAATTGCCTGGACCGCGATCGGTGCTCGCACCACCGAAAGCCAGACCCACCGCGAAATGGCCTCGGGCCTCTCGATGCCGATTGGCTTTAAGAACAGCACCGACGGCAGCCTGCAAGCCGCCATGAACGCTATGGTGGCCGCCAGCCGCCCCCACCACTTTTTGGGCATTAACCAGAGTGGTCTGGCCAGTATTGTCACCACCACCGGTAACCCCGATGGGCATCTGGTGCTGCGCGGCGGCAAGGGCGGCCCCAACTTTAGCGGTGACCACGTTGCCCAAGCCGCCGAAGAGATGGCCAAGCTCAAGCTCAACCACCGCATGATGGTTGACTGCAGCCACGCCAACGCCAACAAAGACCACAACCGCCAAACTACCGTGCTCGACGACATCGCTGCCCAGGTGCGCGGCGGCTCGCGCCACATTCTCGGCGTGATGATTGAGAGCCACATTAAGGCGGGCAGTCAGCCCATCCCCGACAATCTGCGGGAGCTGACCTACGGCCAGAGCATTACCGATGCCTGCGTTGACTTCGACACCACCGCCGCTATGCTGCGGAAACTGGCCAGCGCGGTAGAGCCCTCGTTGCAGACCGCATCGCTGGGCTAAGGGATATGGCCCAAAATAAAGCACCCACTAGACAGTCTGCTCAACTATGGACTCTCGCTTATGCGGGAATGACGCCGGAATGTTAGTTGTGTGCAAGTTCCCAAATCGGTAATGTCACAAGTATTTGTAGACATACGGCCTGGTGGCAAGTTCTACCGTAGGTCAGTCTTACAATGGGGAAAATCTACATGAATAGCTGACTATGTTAGACGCTCCAGACGCGCGTGCGCAAATTTATCGCTATGTCGATCAGCTCTCCCAAGAGCGGCTGGTAGTGGTGCTAGATTTTCTCTCGTATCTAGTAGAGCGTGAGGATAACGACGCTACGAAAGAGCTTTTGGCGCTGCCGGGATTTGTAGCTGAGCTAAAGTCCGCTGAGCAAGAGGCTGATGCAGGCGAGTTAGCCGACTGGAGAGTTCTCCGTAGTGATATATAGGGTTAGGCTAGTCAACAGAGCAGCTAAGTTCTTTAAATCGGTAGATCCTTCCTTATCAAAACGCCTAGCCAGGGCTTTTGAGGTCTTGGAAGAAAGCCCGCGTCAGCATCCTAATATCAAGGCGCTTAAAGGTGAGCTAGCCGGACGTTACCGGTATCGGGTAGGAGACTATCGGGTTATTTATCGCATTGATGACGATGCTGCAGACGTTATCGTCCTGTTGATTAAGCATCGACGAGATGCTTATGAGTAGAACCATGGGCTATTGGTTAGTGAGGTAAAAAGACTCGCCCACTAGGCAAAAAGGCTTGTTCACTAGGCAAAGAACCTTGTCAGTCAGGCACATTCCTAAATGGACTTGGCTGCTAGGTGATGAGGTTCGTTCCACTCGATTTAGATATCTGCAGATGTGCGAAGCCTCAGCCTGTTATTCGGGCTGAGGCTTCGCTTTTAAGGTTGCGTGGGGCTACGTTCAGAAACTCCTCGCAGCACTTTGCGCCTGGACTAAGCGCAGGTCATAGCGATCGAGGTTCATCACCTTATCCCACGCCGCCACAAAGTCGTGCACAAACTTTGGCTGCGAGTCTGCAGCTCCGTAGACTTCCGCCAGGGCGCGAAGCTGCGAGTTGGAGCCAAAGATGAGGTCAACCCGGGTTGCGGTCCACTTTTGTTCGCCGGTTTTGCGATCGCTGCCCTCAAACTCATATTCCTCGTCAGAGGTCGCCTTCCAGGTCGTGCCCAGGTCGAGCAGGTTGACGAAGAAGTCATTGGTCAGCGTCTCGGGGCGATCGGTGAAGACACCGTGCTTAGACCCGCCAACGTTTGCACCCAAAACGCGCAGGCCACCCATCAGAGCCGTCATCTGCGGAGCCGACAACGACAGCAGCTGCGCCCGATCGATCAGCAGTTCTTCGAGCGATTCGGTGTGTCTGCCGCTGGTATAGTTGCGGAACCCGTCTGCAACCGGCTCAAGCGGGGCAAAGGACTCGACATCGGTTTTCTCTTGCGATGCATCCATGCGTCCTGGAGTGAAGGGTACCGTCACGTCGTAACCGGCGTTTTTCGCCGCTTGCTCAATGCCTGCGCAGCCGCCCAGCACGATCAGATCAGCGATCGAAACCCGCTTGCCGCCCGACTGCGAACCGTTGAACTCCTGCTGAATGCCCTCCAGGGTTTGCAGCACCGTGGTCAGCTGCTCTGGCTGGTTGACTTCCCAATCTTTCTGGGGCGCGAGGCGAATGCGTGCCCCGTTGGCACCGCCGCGCATGTCGGAGCAGCGGAACGTGGAGGCCGCCGCCCAGGCGGTTGAAACCAGTTGAGAAACCGACAGCCCCGATTCAAGAATCTTGGCTTTGAGGGAGGCAATGTCCTGCTCATCAATCAAGTCGTGATCGACGGGAGGGATGGGATCTTGCCACAGGAACTCTTCTTGCGGAACTTCGGAGCCGAGGTAGCGCGATCGCGGTCCCATGTCGCGGTGGGTCAGCTTAAACCAGGCCTTGGCGAACTGCTCGGCAAACTCATCTGGGTTGTCGCGGTAGCGCTGCGCGATCGGGTTGTAGATCGGGTCCATCTTCATGGACATATCTGCCGTGGTCATCATCGGGGCGTGCCGTTTCGACGGATCGTGGGCGTCGGGCACCGTACCCGCACCTGCGTCACCCTTGGGCTTCCACTGCCACGCGCCAGCGGGGCTCTTGGTCAGCTCCCAGTCATACTTAAACAGAGTTTCGAGATAGCTGTTGTCCCACTGCGTTGGCGTAGGGGTCCAGGCCCCTTCGATACCGCTGGTGATCGCATCGACGCCGACCCCTGTGTTGAATTTGCTCTTCCAGCCCAGGCCCTGATCCACAATGGTGGCTCCCCCAGGCTCAGGCCCAACGTGCGCCGCATCGCCCGCACCGTGGCACTTGCCGAAGGTATGCCCGCCAGCCGTCAGCGCAACGGTCTCCTCATCGTTCATGGCCATGCGCGCAAAGGTTTCGCGAATGTCGCGCCCGGAGCCCAGCGGATCAGGCTCGCCGTCAGGCCCTTCCGGGTTCACGTAGATCAGACCCATCTGCACGGCAGCAAGGGGGTTCAGCAGCACGCGATCGCCTTCGTAGCGCTCATTGCCGAGCCATTCTTTTTCATTGCCCCAGTAGATGTCTAGCTCTGGCTCCCAGACATCCACGCGCCCGCCCGCAAAACCCAGCGTTTTAAAGCCCATCGACTCCAGAGCGCAGTTGCCTGCAAAGATCATCAGGTCGGCCCACGAAATTTTATTGCCGTATTTCTGTTTGATGGGCCAAAGCAACATGCGCGCCTTGTCGAGATTGGCATTGTCGGGCCAGCTGTTGAGCGGCTCAAACCGCTGACTGCCCGAGCCTGCACCGCCGCGACCATCGCCAATCCGGTAGGTGCCGGCGCTGTGCCAGGCCATCCGAATGAAGAGCGGCCCGTAGTGACCATAGTCGGCGGGCCACCAGTCTTGCGACGTAGTCATCAGCTCATAGATGTCTGCCCGCAGGGCCGCTAAATCGAGACTTTTGAACGCCTCAGCGTAGTTAAACGACTCATCCATCGGATTGGCCTTGGCTGAGTGCTGATGGAGCATGTTGAGATTCAAAGAACTCGGCCACCAGTCTCGGTTTGACGTTCCGAGTCGAGTCTGAGGTCCGGCTAGAACAGGGCATCTACTGGCGCTGCTGACGGCATTGGGTGGCGTAGACTGTTGTGTGCCCGTTTCCATCTTTTCTGCGCTACTTGATGCCAGGACAGATGTCACGGCCCGCCAAATTTCCATTAGCTTCCCGCTCATGGGGAACGGACATCTCATTTGGCTACTTGTCATGATTCCTTTCCTTTTGTGGTTTAGTTAGGTGCGTTTGTTTCTTCTCTGCGTGACTGTTCTTCCTTAGGTTTTCCTTAAACAGAGAGCATTGTTCGCCACATTTGCATTAGCACAGCCATTTGCTTGGGTCTCTGAGCCAATGGATTAATATAGTTCAACATGGTTTCGGCATTTGAAACCATAGGCATAGTCTCAAAGTCATCTCGTTCTACGAACATTTTTTCAATCACTCCGTCTTTCACCAGCATGGAATAGCGCCGAGAACGATACCCCATCCCTTGACTAGAAAGATTTATCACCATCCCCATCGCGCGGGTAAAGTCACCATTCACATCGGGAATAAAGTGCACCTGGTCGGCTCCTTCTTCTTGAGCCCAACTCGCCAGTGAAAACGGATCGTTGACCGAAATGCAAAGGATTTTATCGACTCCGTTGGCTCGAAATACTTGAGCATACTCGTTGTAGCCCAATAGCTGAATGGGAGAATGCGGGCATGTAAAGGCTCCCGGCACCGCAAATACAACTACGGTTTTGTGATCAAAAAGATCCGCTGTCGAAATGTTATGCCATCCCACCCCTTCGAATACCCGAAAAGTTACGTGAGGGACACGCTGGCCCTTATGATTGAGTACCATTCACCCAACTCCTTACTCGCATTCAACACCAGATAGACCTTTCTCAACGGCGAGATTGAAAAGTGAAAGTAATGCCTAAATGAAACAGTAATCTGCACTCACACTGCTCAACAGAATAATCAAAAATCATCGCGACCAGACCAGCATTTCTGTGACACGATAATTTGCTATAACCCAATGCGCACGTAGCTCGGGCTGCCGATAAAACCCCTTCAGGTCTTTCGGCAAGACCAAGAATTACCAAGCATTCACCAGGCTCACTTATGCAGTTTGTATTGCCATGCTCATCACCGATTCTACCTACCGCAAGCCTAAACAATTGAACCTGCTTTGGGGCGCTAAAAATATAAGTGTTTTGCAACACTTAATATCTCTTCAAAAGGAACCCGTCTACTTTGGGGCAACTCACAGCCCAAAACCGGCCAATCATCGCCTCTACACTTAGGTACATCAATGACTGAGTTGCATCAATGACGCGTTGTGATTACTCCGGTGGCCATGTTCGCGCCCTGGGGCCAGCTGTAAAGGGTATGCGGCGATCGCCCAATCCGCTACGGCTGAGGTGCATTACCCGTGATGATTTACTCTGCGATGGGCTTGAGTACAAATACATCTGCTGATAGATGTTAAGGCCGCTGTAGGTAGCGGTAGGATAATCGTTGCCCTTAATGACAGGCGATTATGCTAGATCTCTGGTACAAAGATGCCGTTATTTACTGCCTTGATGTAGAAATCTATATGGATGGCAACGGCGACGGCGTTGGAGACTTTGTGGGGCTAATTGATCGCCTAGATTACATTGCCGGTTTGGGTGTGAACTGTATCTGGCTGATGCCCTTTTACCCAACCCCTAATCGAGATAATGGCTATGATATCACCGACTACTACAGCGTTGATTCGCGGCTAGGAACATTAGGCGATTTCGTTGAATTTACCCGGCAAGCGGAACAACGCGGATTGCGGGTGATTGTAGATTTGGTGGTAAATCATACTTCGACCGACCATGGGTGGTTTCAAGCCGCCTGTAAAGATAGAAACTCTAAGTACCGAGATTACTATGTTTGGGCTGATGAGAAGCCGGAAAATGCTGATGAAGGAGTAATTTTCCCAGGGTATCAAGACAGCACCTGGACGTATAACGAAGAAGCCGGAGCCTATTATTTTCATCGTTTCTACGAGCATCAGGCAGACTTGAATGTTGCCAATCCTCAGGTGCGAGAGGAAATTTACAAAGTGATGGGCTTTTGGCTGCAGATGGGAGTCTCTGGCTTTCGAGTCGATGCTGTTCCCTTTTTGATTGAGCTAGAAGGCATCAAAGACACTGCCGAAGCTAAAGATCCGCTGCTATTTTTAGAGGAAATTCGCGATTTTTTGTCTTGGCGACGCGGAGATGCGATCGTTTTGGCGGAAGTCAACGAACCAATGGACACGATTGCCGACTACTTTGGCGACGGCGAGCGCATGCAGATGTTGTTCAGTTTTATGGGCAATCAAACGTTTACCTTAGCGATCGCCCGAGAAGAGGCCGCCCCCCTGATCAATGGCTTAAAAATACAGCCTCAGCCCCCTGCGATTGGGCAATGGGCATACTTTGTGCGAAACCATGATGAGCTGACCTTAGACAAACTTTCAGCTGAAGAACAAGACGACATCTTGCAGCGATTTAACCAGGATAAAGAAGAAGTTTGGGTGTTTGATCGCGGCATTCGTCGCCGCTTTCCGCCGCTGCTCGACAACGATCCGCGTCGCATTCGCCTGGTGTACAGCCTGATGTTGACCCTACCCGGCACGCCAGTTCTGTTCTATGGCGAAGAAATTGGCATGGGGGATGACCTGTCCCTCGAAGCCCGTGACGCTCTGCGTACGCCTATGCAGTGGTCAGATCAGAAGAACGGTGGCTTTTCAACGGCTGATCCTGGCAACTTAGTGCGATCGGTTATTGACGAAGGCCCCTATGGCTATCAGCAGCTCAATGTGATTGCCCAACGCCGCGATTCTGAATCGTTGCTTAACTGGATGGAACGCACCATTCGCATGCGGAAGGAATGCCCTGAATTTGGTTGGGGCAGCTGGGAAATCATTGATACCGACTGTCCGGCTGTGTTTGCCCATCGCTGCCAGTGGAAGGATGGCACCGTAATCGCAATTCACAACTTATCGAGAGACGCCTGCGTTGTAACGCTAAAGCTCAACGATGATAGAGCAACACCTCTGATCGATCTGCTAGAAGACCAGCCTTACGAATCGATTCAGCACGGTTCTCATGAGGTTCAACTCGAAGGATACGGGTATCGCTGGTTCCGGGTAGGCAGCATTCATCTCTGAGTTAGCAACCAAACAATGACTACCGCCCAGACCCACCACCTAGACAACGGGCAGGTCTGGGTAGGAACAGCACGCTGCGGCGAGACCGCGACTTCAAGGTGCCAGGCATTGGTGACAGGGTATGGGCGATCGCAAAAAACGCAGACCAGACAAAGCTGATCTGCGTTTAAGCTGAGGCGCGCTCTAATAGGCTTTAAGCAGGGTTAGGCCGCCTGGGGCGATTGCAGCAGAGCCTGAATCGAGGTCTTCTCTAGCAGACCCGCCAGAGAGCCATCGTTACCGATCACGGCCAGCGCCTGAATCTTGCGAGTTTCTAACGTCTTGATGACTTCCATCAGCGGCTGCTCAGCACCCACCGTCACAATGTCACCGGCAGACTCCATAATGGCGGCAACAGTGGTATCGGCCCACTGCTCGCGGGGCACCTGCTTGAGGGCATCGACGAGTACCGTACCCACCAGCAGACCCGTTTCGTCGGCCACCAAAAACTTGCGCCAGGCCGAAGGGGCGGCCAGCAGAGCATTGTCGGCAAATTCCCGCAGAGATGTATTGGCTTCTACCACCGGGCTGTCTTGCGCCAGGGCATCTTTAGCCGTTAGGCCAGCCAGGCGGCCCTGCACCGTACCAAACTGAGCGCTACGGTTAGCGTTTTGCAGCAGAAAGATGCCAATCAGCAGCGTCCAAACGCTGCCCACCGGGCTGATGCCCAGAATGGAGCCGACACCCAGGGCGATCGCGGTCCAACCCAGCACCTGACCCACGCGGCTGGCAAACACCATGCCCTTGTGAGGCTGCCCGGTAATCTTCCACACCAGCGATTTCAGCACGTTACCGCCATCTAGCGGCAGACCGGGGATGAGATTAAAGGCACCCAGGGCCAGGTTAATGTAGGCCAGCAGCGACACAATGCCAGCCAGAGGGCCAGAGAGGGGCAAGACTAACCCAGCAACAGAGAACAGCGCAAAGAGCGCAAAGCTGACCAGCGGGCCTGCGATCGCCACCTGAAATGCCCCCTTTGGGGTATCAGACTCTTTCTCTAGCGCCGCCAAACCGCCAAACAAAAACAGCGTAATCGAGTTAACGCCAATGCCCTGCTGCATTGCCGCAACGCTGTGCCCCAGTTCGTGGGCCAGCACCGAGGCGAACAGCATCAGCGCCGCCGCCAACCCTAGCACCCACGGCAACGACCCGCCCAAAGCCGGAAACGCAGCCGCCAAACCGCTGCCGTACTGCCACGTCACCAAAGCCAGCACTAAAAACCAAGACACATTCACATAAAAGGGAATACCAATTAGATTCCCTACCCGTAAGTTGCCATTCATAGGGCACCTCATATTAAAACCTGAGGATAGGGCGTTGGCTGTGAAACGCATTCCCTACCCGATGAACTTATTGTAACGAACTGTTAACGAGCCTCTAATCCGTCAAAGGTGATGAGAACCGAAGGAAATGGGTCGGGTTGGCGTAGGGCTGGGAGTGCGAGGGGATGAGGAAGGTGAGGAGTGTTTGTGTACAAGCAGGATGCTCACCTCACAAAGCCATCCCTTCGACTCCGCTCAGGGACCGTTCCGGCCATCCCTTCGACTTCGCTCAGGGACCGATTGGGTCGACTTCGCTCAGGGACCGATTGGGTCGACTCCGCTCAGGCCCTCCCTTCAACTTCGCTCAGGGACCGATTGGGTCGACTTCGCTCAGGCCCTCCCTTCGACTTCGCTCAGGCCCTCCCTTCGACTTCGCTCAGGGACCGATCGCTTCCTCGTTTCCCTGACCTTCTATCTTCAGCGTGTAGGCCAAGACCTCTTTACCAACAGCGGCATAGTCTTGCCAGCCGATCTCGGCTTTGGGGTCTTTCACGTCGTAGACCGCTGTACCGGCCATAGCGGCTTTTTGAAAGGCAGCGTAGCGGCGAATGCCGCCTGTAAATAGGGGCAGCCCGGTGGTAGTCAACATCTCTCGCACTTCGGTTCCGGCCCGGCTGGGGTGGGGCGGAATCATGGTCAACAGAATGCGGTAAGGGGCGATGGGTAGCCCGGCCAGGTGCTGTACCATCAGCGCCAGCGCATCGAGGGCGAGAATATCGGGGGTGGTTGGCAATATCAGTAGATCGCAAGAGGTCGCTAGCAGGGCTAGGTCTGCGGCCATAGGTCGAGCTGGCGTATCAATGACTACGTGGCCATGGGGGGTAGGAATGGCTCCAGCTTGCCACTGATCGACCACCATGAAGGGCAGCTCGCCCCGACTGGCCCAGGTTAGCGCTGACTGGTTGGGGTCGGCATCGATCAGCAAAGTTTCGGCGTAGCCCTGCAAAAAAGCCGCCAGGTGAATGGCGGTGGTGGTTTTGCCCACGCCTCCTTTAAAGCTGGCTACGGTCACAATCATGGGATGGGTGCAAGCAACGCCGTTGACTTGAGCCTAGCGATCGCCTGGCCCCATTGTCTGCCCTGCCTGATTGGACATCAAGAGGCGTTGTCTGTGCTCTGCCTGCCGCTACCGAGAGGCCACCAGCACCACGCCGCCCATAATTAGCCCTAGCCCGACCAGGCGACCGGGCGACAGATCTTCCTTAAAGACCAGCACCCCAATCAAAACAGAGGCCAGGTAGATCATAGAAGCCGCCGGGGCCGCAACGCTGAGTTCAACCCGGGTGAGCACCAGAATATAGAGTACTGCGCCGACACCGTAGGCCGTCAGACCGGCGATTAGCGTAGGTGTGGTGGCAATGCTTAAGATGTGGGCGATCGCATTGGCGCTCGTCACCTGGCCCAGCTGCACTGCTCCCAACTTAAGAAATAGCTGGCCAAAGGCGCTGGCCAGCACGGCCGCTAGCAGCAGACTAAATTCCTGAATCGTCACGGTGTTTCCTTAAAACAGGCCTTAAAAGAGGTCTTTGGAGCGCAGTTAGTGAGCTGCTGGCAGACTCAGCAATCAGTGCTTCAGCGATCGATGCCAGAGAGGTATAGTAGCGAACTTTTGAGGCGCAGGGAAACTGGCCCGCAGGCCAAGCCCGCTTCCCCAAGCTACGATAGAAGACACTGCATAGCTCCCTGAATTATGACCGGCAAAACCCTTCTGGTTGGGCTGCGGGCCGACCAGTTTCGCCATCCCCTCGATCTCGAAGCCACCCGTGCCCTAAAGCAGCTGCCGGGGCTCGACGTAGTGGTGCGTATGGCCCTGGCTCCCCTGGCAGAGCGTTTTTTTCACCTCGACCATTTGGCCTCTAGCTTGCAGGTGAGCGATCGCCAGCTGCCCGATCTGCATCAGTCGCTAGTCGAAGCCTGCCAAATTCTCGACCTGGATGTGCCTCAGCTCTACGTACGCCAAAACCCGGTGCCCAACGCCTACACCTTCGCCATGCGCGGTGAGCAGCCCTTCATCGTCATCCACACGGCCCTGCTGGAGCTGCTGACGCCAGCGGAAACCCAGGCGGTGATCGCCCACGAGCTGGGCCACCTCAAGTGTGAGCACAGCGTTTATCTCACCCTGGCTAACCTGCTGACCCTGGCGGCTGGCAGTCTACCCCTGGGCGGGGTGCTGGCTCAAAGTCTTCAGAATCAGCTGATGGAGTGGGTGCGCTGTGCCGAGTTTACCTGCGATCGCGCTGCCCTACTCGTTGCCCAAGACCCCCGCGTTGTCGCCTCACTGCTGATGAAGCTCTGCGGCGGCTCGCCCTCGCTCATTGGTCAGCTCAACGTAGACGCCTTTATTGACCAGGCCCGCGCCTACGACACCCTCAGCGCCGATGCCCTGGGCGATGCCCTGCGGCAAATTCGCACTCAAGACCTGACTCACCCAGTGCCCGTACTGCGGGCTAGAGAGATCGATCGCTGGGCCAGCACCAATGATTACTACCAGCTGGTAAAACGCCCAGCAGTCGAGTATAATGGGGACTCATCCAAGGGCGGATGGCGGAATTGGTAGACGCACCACACTCAAAATGTGGCGACTTCGGTTGTGCGAGTTCGAGTCTCGCTCCGCCCACTATCATCTCAACGTTGGGTTGAGTAATCTTCTTTTTCGGTGATATCTCTTTTGGGTTCATCGAGCTTAGAGCCAAGCAACCCAGCGTTGGCCTTAAGGGCCTTTTATCTTGTCGCCACTTCAACCCCTTCGCGCTACCCGTAGCAACAGAGACAGCTTGTTTGAGTGAAATACTTGCTCGACTTACTCAATAGGTGCCTCAATCGTTTTGACGGTCTTGGGCAGCAAGAATGACAGCCCCAGACACAGCAGGCACAGGGCCAAAATTACCAGCAGCGTGCTCTGCATCGCTTGTACAGCAGCGGTTCGCAAAATGCCGTTGAGGGCGGGCTGAAGGGAGTCGGGCAGTTGGTCGAATAGATCGCGGCGATCGCTGCGCCGCAGAGTTTGAATGGCCACTTGGAGCGATCGCACCGCATTGCGCCGCACCTCAGGGGCAACGGATTGCCCCAGCTCGGCCAAAATGCCGTCCACAATCTTGAGCGAGGCCACACTCACCAGCATCGTGCCCAAAATGCCTCGCCCCAGCGAGGCACCTAGGTTTTGAAAGGGGCGGTAGACCCCGCGCGCTTCGGCTTTTTGGTCTTTGTGGGTATCGGCAAAGGTGAGCGAGGTAATGTAGGTGACAAACAGGCCCGTGCCAGCCCCCATCACCACCAGGGCGGGCAGCAGCTCTAGGGCCGTTACCGGAGGGCTAACGGCGGCCCACAGCATGGCAATACCAACCGTCTTGACCACCAGCCCCGACTGCAGCAGGTAGCGGGGCGGAAACTGAGGTCGCCGTTTGACCAGCAGAAGAAGAACGGCCAGCTGGGCCACGGTGAAGGGAATCACCGCAATGGAGGTTTGAATGGGGTTGAGCCCCAGCACCGCTGGAATGAACTGGAACAGGTTGAACTGCACTCCCACCGTGGTCATGGTGTGCAGAGTGCCAATGGTTAAGCCCAGGGTATAAATGCGGCGGTTAAATACCCCCAGACGCAGCAGCGACGGCTGCCCTAAACGCGATCGCCCCCGCTCCCAAAAGATCAACAGCCCCAGGCAAACTAACCCCGTCGCTATCAGCACCGGGGCCGCTGAAATACCAAACGGAGCCAGCACAAAATCGAGGGTTTGAGGGTTGCCCTTAGGCTGCCACCAACCCAGCTCGGAGGCCAGACTGAGCCCCACCAGCGTGAGCCCAAACCCCGCCACCGAGAGCAGCCCCCCCGGCCAGTCGGCGGGCAGCGTTTGGACTGGGGCGGGCACCGCAATAGAGCGCACCAGCCACCAGATGATCGGAATCAGCCCCAGCTCGAAGGCAAAGGCCCAGCGCCAGCTAAAGTCAAAAGCCATCACGCCGCCGGTAATGGAGCCGACCAGGGCACCAAGTACGCCCGCGATCGCCAGCGCCACCAGTCCATATTTTTGGATTACCTCACCGGGGAGGGTATCCATCAGGGCGACCGGAGTGCTCATTAGCACGGCCCCGGCCACGCCAATGCACCCCGCCAGCCCTAGGGTAAATAGACCAATATTGGGGCTGAGAATAATCACCACCAGCCCTAGGGCAAAGAACCCCAGGGCGATCGCCAGCACCGGCCGTCGCCCCAGCCGTCGGCTCAGGTTTTCGGCAGTGGGGGTAAATGAGGCCGTCACCAGCGACATCAGCACCAGGGCCGACTGCACATAGCCCACGCTGGAGTTAAACTCCTGCACCAGGGGCGGCATAATCGGCTGCACCACCCCAATCGTGTACGACAGCATAAACAAAATCAGGCACAGCCCCAGCGGCTGGCCCCAGGTCTCTAAAATTGGTTGCCGAAGGGCTGGTGGAGTGACCATCTGCATCTAGAGGAGTTAGGCACCGTTGGTATCGGGCTGAGACTCTTTTATCCTAGAGTCTGCCAGGGGCGGCTGACCGTTGCTGCCTTTTACCACAAATGCTGGGGCGGTGTAGTCAGCGGGCAGGTAGTCGGCAGGAATGGTGGAGTGGTTGCCGTCGCGCAGCGCGGAGAAGGTGGGCGACAAAATTTCAATGTCGGCAGTGTTGCAGAAATCCTGAATGTTTTGATGCAGGTGAGAGTAGATCACCGGCATTTTCTCCGGATGCGCCGTGTGGGCATTTAGCTCATAGCTGACGTTAAAGTCGTTGAGCGCGGTTTGCAGCACGAAGGGCTCTGGCACCGGGCTGATGTCGGGGGTGGCCAGGGCGGCCTCGATTAGCACCTTGTGTACTTTGCGCCAGGGCAGGTCGTAGCCCAGGGTAATGGTGGTGTGGAGCAGCAGATACCCGTGCGACTCGCGGCAGATGGCGCTGTAGTTGATCACGTTGCTGTTGAGCACCGAAGCATTGGGAATGGTGACGGTCTCTTGCTTGGGCGTCAACACGCGGGTGACAAACAGCGACTTGTCTTCAACCTCGCCTACCACATCGTTAATGCGAATAAAATCCCTGAGCTGAAAGGCGCGGGTGTAGATCAAAATGATCCCCGACAGGGCATTGGCTACCGCTGACGACGAGCCCAGGGTGAGCAGCGCCCCCAAAAAGATCGAAATTCCTTGAAACGCTGGGGAACCAAACCCCGGCAGATACGGCCCGGCAATCACCAGGGCGATCGCCACAATCAGCAACATCGCCAGCCGAATCGTCGGCTGAATCCACTCGGGGTAAAACCAGGGATAGACATCGTGGCGACCCAGCTCAACAATTACCTGCCGAGCAAACTCAATCACGTAGTAGGTGACAACGGCAATTACGCCCAGCATGGCCAGTTCGGGTAGGTAGGCCACAAACCCCTGGGCTAGAAAACTGAGGCGAAAGGCCATGTCTTGCAGCAGACTATCGCCAAACTCTGCCGTGGCCGGAAACTGGCTCAGCACGAAGGGCACATATAGATACAGCGCCAGCAAAATCAACCCCAGGCGCAGCAGACGCACTAGCCCGCCGAGCAAATAGCTGGTGGCCCCAGACCCTAAAACCTGCGCCGAGTGAATGCGAATGGCGAGGGTGTTGGCGTTGCGTTGCCGCCGAATGTAGGTCAGTAGCCTAGAGCTGCCAAACAAAATCCCTCTCAGCACCAGAAATACTCCAATAGTGCTGAGAATGGTCATGCCCAGGCTGGTGACAATGCGCTGAATACTGCGCTGCTCGCGGTAGCTAACGACCCCCTGCTGAATTCGCTCCACGGCATCAGCGGCTAGTTCAGGATGCGATCGCCCGTAGGCCCCGGCATCGTCTTCGCGCACGGTAAACAGCACCATATCGCCCACCAGCACTACGCTTTGATTTTCTTCAGTCTCGGCGCGAATGGTGGCTGGGGTAAAGGTCGGGTCGGCGGCGATCGCCCTCACTCGCTGGGTGATAATCGCGGCCCGTTCCTCAGCGGAGGTCACCCCGGCAATTCCCTGCCTGACGTAGAACAGCGGCTCCCCATCCAGCACTACCGGAAAGCCATCGACCACGTTGCCAACCACCGCCTGTGAAGGAACCGGGCTAGCGTTCTCGCCCCCAGGGCGCTCTGCCTCAGCCTGCTCTACCCCAGCGCCTTCTGATGGCGGGGCTGTTAAATCCCCAGCGGCTAGCATGGGCGGCACGATCACCAGCAGCACCATCGCCAGGCCCAGCAGCCAGCCTCTAAGCTGTCGCTTTTGAACGCGCCAATCTGCTAAAAAAACCATAGCGTTGATTGCTAACCGGCCCTAAAAATAAACCCAGTCGACTGGACTGGTATAAGCAGTGTATGACGGCTGACCGCTGGGCCTACAAAATCATTTATTTCCTTAAAAGAACTGAGCGATCGCCCCTCAGTCTGGATCTCCACACGCTCGACATATCGTACACTTGAACATCTCAGAAAGCAGGTTGCCATCAGTAAAATGACCAGATGTAGGCTGCGGTTGAGGAACGTTAGCGAAGCCTTGCCAAAGGCAATAAACCAACTCCATGCGCATAGTTCATGGCACGCTGTAACGTCACAATAAAAAAACAGCCGGGGGCCGAACAGAATCGCAGCCCTCGGCTATTGACACACAAAATTTGACGTCCTACAGCTTACGCACGCTGGCTTGGCCGTCTTTGACTTCGCCCACCAGCACTTCGGTGGCTACGCCGACAAACAGGCCATTGTCGAGCACGCCGGGGATGTTGTTGATCGTCTTTTCTAGCCCAGCCGGATCATCGATCGCATCAAATTTCACATCCAAAATCATGTTGCCCTGGTCGGTGATCACCGGGCCGTCTTTTTTAATCCCCATCCGCAGGTCGGGCTTACCGCCGAGGGCCTCCAGCGCCTTGGTCACAGGGGTAACAGCCAGGGGCATGACTTCAACGGGCAGGGCAAAGGTGGTGCCCAGCTTGTCGACCAGTTTGGAGCTATCCACCACCACGATAAATTCTTTGGCCAGAGAGTCCACAATCTTCTCGCGGGTGTGGGCTGCGCCACCGCCCTTAACCAGGTTCATTTGAGGGTCAACTTCGTCGGCCCCGTCGATAGCCAGGGCGATTTCGTCACCTTCATCAAGGGTGGTGAGAGGAATGCCGTACTGCTTGGCCAGCACCGACGCTTGAAAGGAGGTCGGCACGCCCTTGATGTTGCTAATTTCACCGCTGGCCAACCGCTCGCCAATGAACTGGATGGCAAAGGCCGTGGTTGACCCAGTGCCCAGCCCAACGACGGTGTTTGACTGCACCCGCGCCGCCGCCTGGCGACCCACTTCCTGCTTCATCAGCTTGACAGGATCCATTTCAGCCATAGCTCTTTTTTCTCCACAAATCACTGCGTTTTCGGTCTCTAGCATGACTTAAACCGGTACGGCTGCATAGGCTAACACCTGGTGGATAGGCTATGGCTTAAAAATCGTCATCCTCTTCCACGGGTTGAATGGTCTGATGGACAAGATCTTGCCAAACGGTCAGGATTTCGCTGGAGGCATTAGCGGCGATCAGCTGCTGAGTGACCTGACCCGCATCAACTTTGAGTTCTGGAAACGCCAGCAGCAACATGGCGATATCGCGCCAGTCGGTACCTGACTTGGGTTTGCCCCGCCGCTGGTAGAACGCAATCACTTTTTGGGCGATCAACGCGGGAGGCGTTAAGACTAAAACCTGCTCGATGCGTTCAGCCGGGGGCAGTGTTGCCACGGCTCTAATATTGATTAAATGGCGGTTGCCTGACTTTTGGAGCTGGTAAATGCGGTCTAAACCAGCTTTTACCTCTCGAATACGCACCGCAATTTGAAACCGCTCGGCCAGCCAGATGCGCAGTTCTTCGGCCAGGTCGGCAGCCCGGTTCGAGAGCAAGTCAATATCTTGGGTCATGCGCGGCTCATTCACCCAGGCGTTGACGGCCTGCGCGCCAAACAAAATAGCGTCATCACGCTGCTTCAAAAACTCTAGCACCCCCGCCTGTAGGGTTGCGAGCGGTAGGGTTTCTCCCATGACAAATTCGTGAAAGGTCAAAATGCCAGCGTTGATCACGAGTGGCTCCCTGAACGAAAGACCCTACGCCCGAGTCTACCATTTGCTTTAGAAGGCTGCTTTGTCGTGGTCGTTCAGGGCGTTTGCTCTACAGTGTAGTTAAGTCAGTTCCTCCCCTTAGGTATAGTTACAGCCAATCTGTTTAGGACGTCTGTCAGACGAGCGCTCAAACGTTTGAACGTTTTCAAGCTTTATTGATGTCCTAATCTAGGTGACTCTGGCTATAGTTTGGTCTCGCTATTTTCTCGTCGCTAATGGCTATCTCTCCGACGCTGTTGAGCAGTTTGCCCTCTACTCTGAGCCAGTCCGGCTACCAGCGCTTCTGGCACTGGCGGGGCTGGCGGGTGCGCTACTGGTTTCACCCTGGCCCAGTCGGCACTACGGTGCCACCGCTGTTACTTATTCACGGCTTTGGAGCCAACCTGAACCAGTGGCGGCACAATTTGCCTGCGCTCAGTCGGGTGGCCCCGGTCTACGCCATCGACCTGCTGGGCTTTGGCGATTCTGAGAAGGCGGCCACCCTCTACGGTGCGGAACTGTGGGCAGATCAAGTGGCCGATTTCATCCAGGCTGTAGTGGGTCAGCCGGTGGCGCTGGTTGGCCACTCGCTCGGGGCGCTAGTAGCTCTGACGGCGACCCATAGCCATAGCGACTGGGTCAAGCAGCTGGCGCTAATTGCCCTGCCACTAGAGGGCAACCGCGAAGATTTGGTGGCGGGCTGGATAGCGGCCCTAGCGCTGCGGGTCGAAAGCCTAGTCGCCAACCCGCTACTCATGCGATCGCTGTTTACCCTGGTACGTCGTCCTAGCTTTCTGCGGCGGGCGCTGGCGGGCATTTACACCGTACCGGAGCGGGTGGATAAGGACTTGGTGAACCTGTTTGCGCTACCTACCTGCGATCGCGGTGCCGCCCGTACCCTATGCTATCTGGTGCGATCGCGGACCCAGCCCAGCTTTAGCCCCTCGGTCAAAGACATGATGACCACGCTAGCGGTACCGACCCTGCTGCTATGGGGCGACCAAGACCGCGTAGTGCCCGTCGCCCAGTCCAAGGGGCTAGCCAATCTCAGCCCTCTGCTGACCCTTGAGGTGCTGCCGGGGGTAGGCCACTGCCTCTACGACGAAACCGACGCCGACTTCAACCAGCGCCTGCTGACCTGGCTCCAGAAGACGTAGTCGTCTGCCACACCTAAGAGTGAAGGGTGTGGGAGGTATGTGGTTCAAGGTTTCAGGTTCAAGGCCTGCCGTAAACCCTGTACCCTGAACCCACTTAGGGTCGCGACACTGGCCCTGCCGGACGACCCTGCTGCCCTCGGCTCAGCGATCGCTTGGTACGCCATTTGCGAATCGCCTGGGCCTCGCGCTGAATGGGGGTGAGATAGGCATCGGGGTTGAGTTCGACCTGATCGCCATCGGGGGCATAGGGGGGGCGATCGCGGGTGTTCATGCAGCCCGCTAGGGCTTCTAGGTGGGGCTCTAGCTCTAGGGCGCGCTCTAGCTGATCGATGGTGGTGTAGCGATCGCGGGCATCGGGCATGAGCATTTTGTCGAGCACCGTGGTCATGTGGGGGCTAACGTTAACGGTGTGGTGCCAGCGAATAGCGCCCGTGTTTGGGTCTTGGTCAAACTCGATCGGGGTGCGGGCCGTCAGCAGATAGAGGCTGGTGATACCCAGAGCGTAGATATCACTGGCATAGCAGGGTCGCAGAGCAAGCTGTTCGGGTGGGGCAAAGCCAGGGGTACCTACGAACTGGGTAGCCGGGGCCTGTAGTGAGGCCTGATCTTCGACATCGGAGAGAAACTCGCGTACAGCCCCAAAATCGATCAGCACCAGGCGGCGCTCGCGCTCGCTACGAATAATGTTAGGCGGTTTAATATCGCGGTGAATGATGCGGTTGCGGTGAATAAAGCGCACTACCGGAATAATTTCACGCAGAAAATACTTCACCTGGGCCTCGGTCAGCCGACCCTGGCGACGCACTTCCTGGGCCAGGGTTTCGCCGTGGATATAGTCTTGTACCAGATAAAACTCGCCCTCGGTGGTGAAGTAGTCGAGCAGCTGCGGAATTTGTGAATGGCTACCCAGGTTGGCCAGCGCTCTGGCCTCACGGCGAAACCGTACCTTGGCTCGCTCTAGCGAAAGCTCACTACCGGCCTTGGGGCAGAGCTGCTTGATCACGCAATAGGGCTCTCCAGGCAGGGTGGCATTTTGGGCCAGGTAGGTTACCCCAAAGCCCCCCTGCCCCAGCTTTTTGAGCACTCGGTAGCGATCGCGAAACAGCCGATGCGACTGGTAGTAGTGGCGAATTTCAGAGTTGGCTGTGCGATCTAGGGATTGTCCTGGTGGATTAGCCATAGTAGTTATGCCTGGCCTCAAGCGAGGGGAAGATGCCTATTTCCCAGTTTAATAATTAGCCTATCGGGTGGTAAGCCCGACTGCGGTTAAAAGAGCACAAGAACTCAAAAAAATGATAACCAGCCGACCGCAGGGCGGCGTTCATGCCATTAACTTAGCAAGTCTCTCAACAATACTTAAAAATTTGAGATTAAGCAGCGGTAAGGCTACATAACTGGCGACAATAGCCATTAGGGTATCACGTTAGAAGGCGATCGCGGCCCTAAAAGCCCAGATCGGCCCGCGCCATTTCTGACGCTTTGAATACGACGTCGTCGGGCAGTTCTTCCCAGGCGGTAGCCCCCACTTGGGTGTAGAAGGTGCTGTCGTAGGGGCGGGTACGTACCACCACCGGCATGGGCACCGCGTGGCCCAGCACCAGAGCCTGCTGCTTGGAGTCGAGCTTGGCCAGTACCGATCGCAGGCTCTGCCCCCCCGACACACCGGTAAAAATGGCGTCGATATCTTTTTCGTCGTTGAGCAGGGCGGTAATGCGGGTGCCAATCTGCGACATCACCTCGTTGTCGATGCCCGAGGGTCGCTGGTCGACCACCAGCAGGGTGACGAAGTACTTGCGCATTTCACGGGCGATAGTGCCAAAAATGGTCTGCCGGGCGGTAGCCGGGTCGAGAAAGCGGTGGGCCTCTTCAATGGTGATCATCAGCTGGCGGGGCCTGTCCACCACGTTTTTGGTCTGGAGGTAGCGATCGGCCTTTTTGACGTAGCTGGCGTGGATGCGGCGGGCAATCACATTGGTGGCCAGCATATAGGCCAGCATGTTCGACTGCGAGCCAAACTCCACTACCACGTGCTTGCCGTCGTCAATAGCGGCGAGAATCTGCTGAATATAGTTGGTGCCGCTAGCCGCTTTCATATATTTAATGTCGGCCAGGCGAGTGAGCTTGCGCTGCAGGGCCATAATCGATGACTTGCTGCCCATCTTGGTCTCGCAGAATTCTTGAATCTCCTCGTTGGTCATAGTCAGCAGGCGGTTGATCCAGCTCTTGCCAAACTCGTTGCGCAGAATGATGGCGTTCTCTAGACTGGCCTCCGACAGGTTTAGCTCGCCCCGCACCAGGTTCAGATCTTCGACATCGATCTGATCAAAGCTGATGTATAGCTCCTGAGCGTCGCGCACCCCCCGCCGTTTTGTCGCCTCAGGGTCGAGGGTAAACATCTGCACCTGGCCGGGGAACAGCTGCCGGAGCCCCTTCACAGTGCTGAACTGTTTGCCCTCGCTGACCGCCTCCCAGCCGTACTCGGAGTGCATGTCGAAGATGAGATTGACCGCCGCCCCCCGCTGAATGGTGCCCGCCAGCAGCAGCCGGGTGAGGAACGATTTGCCCGTACCCGATTTACCAAAAATGCCGTTGCTGCGCTCCACAAAGCGGTCGAGATCCAGGCAGACGGGCACCTCCATATCGATGGGTTGGCCAATCGCAAAGTTGCGGCGATGGGGGTCGTCTTCCCAGCCAAAAATAATTCGAAAGTCGCGATCGCTGGCGTCGTACACCTGGCTAAAGTGGGCCGGGATAGTCTTTACCGGCAGCAGCTCCACATCGGCACTGCTCTGCACCTCCAGCGAAGCATAGCCCTCATCCTTCTTTTTACTCTTTTTCTGGCTCCCCTGCCCCCCTGCTC
>NZ_JADEXE010000200.1 GCF_015207265.1 Nodosilinea sp. LEGE 07298
GGATGTAGACGTGGAGCGGCTTACCGAAGGATGGGAATAGAGTAAGTTCAAAATTCAAGATTGAGATCAAAATTGAGAATTCAAAGTTTGGCACTTTGCACTCCTCCTGCCTCATCTACTCATCTTCCTCACCCCCTCACCTACTCATCTTCCTCACCACCTCACCTACCTCCCCGCCTCCCAATGCCACTCTTCAACACCATTACCATCCGTACCCCTGAGAGCGTTGAGCTGGAGTTTGTGCTGGCTGGGGTGGGCAGCCGGGCTGTAGCGCTGACCCTCGACTACCTGTGCTTGGGGACGGGACTGGTAGGGCTGACCCTGGTCTATAGCTTTTTGCTGGTGCGACTGCTGGCTATGGAAACGGTGCTGTCGATTCCGAGTGAGACGGTGCAGCTGTGGGTGACGGCGATCGCCGCCATCCTGGCCTTCTTTATCTACATTGGCTACTTTGCGCTGTTTGAAACCTGGTGGTACGGCCAGACCCCCGGCAAGCGCTACGCTAAAATTCGCGTCATTCGCGACGATGGCCAGCCCGAGCGGCTGCCCCAGGCCACACTGCGATCGCTGCTGCGGCCCATCGACGATATTTTGTTTATTGGCTTTTTCTGCATCCTGCTCAGCAAAACCGAGAAGCGGGTGGGCGACTGGCTGGCGGGCACTCTGGTGGTGCAGACCGACGCCGTCACCAATGGCGAGATTCAAGTGCCCGAGCGATCGCAGGCGATCGGCAAAGACCTGCTGGCGCTGGTCGACATCACCCGTCTCTCCCCCGACGACTTTGCCACCGTGCGCGAGTTTTTGCAGCGGCGGCAGGCGATGAGCCCCAAAGCCAAAACCCTGGTTAGTGACCAGCTGGCCCGCCGCTTTAAAAGTCAGCTGGCGCTCGAAACCCTACCTACCGAAATGACCACCGATACCTTTTTAGAAGCCCTCTACTACGCCTATCAGCACAGTAGGTGAGCAGAGTTTAAGAGCAGCAGAGATTAACCTCATCCCCTCACATTCCAATTATGAGGAGCACCTTAAATCATAGAGAATCCTTATAACTGGGCTGCTATCATTCGCAAGATAGGTGTTTTACTTCCCTTTACTTACGGCCCAGGTCATGTTCTTCGACCCTATTTACATTCTGTTAGTTGCCATCCCCACCGGCGTGCTGACCTTTTGGGCACAGAGTCGGGTTAAGGGTACGTATCGCAAGTATTCCAAAGTACAGTCCAACATGGGCATGACCGGTGCCCAGGTGGCCCAAACCATTTTGGCTAAAAAGGGTGTGCGCAACATCAAAGTCGAGCCAGTGGCGGGCGAATTGACCGACCACTACGACCCCAGCGCCAAAGCGGTACGCCTCTCCCAAGGGATTTACGGCTCCGGGTCGCTGGCGGCGGCAGCGGTGGCAGCTCACGAGTGCGGCCACGTGCTGCAAGACGTGGAGGGCTACAAGTTCATGAACCTGCGGGCAGCGCTGGTACCGGCGGTGAACTTAGGCTCTCGGCTAGGCCCCATACTGATCATGGCGGGGCTGATTCTCAATTTTTTGAACCTGGCCTGGCTGGGGGTGATTTTCTTTGCCACAGTTTTGCTGTTTCACGTAGTTACCCTGCCGGTTGAGTTTGATGCCTCACGCCGCGCCCTGCGGCTGGTCGATGAGCTGGGCATTCTACAGGGCGAGGAGAATAAGGGGGCGCGGGCCGTGCTGAGTGCGGCAGCCCTCACCTACGTGGCGACCGCCTTCACCGCCTTTCTCAACTTGCTGTACTACATAATGTTAATTAACCGCCGCCGTTAAACCCGTGCTGCCATGACTGCTCCGTCGCCCGCTCCATTGCCAACTGCTGAGTTTTATGAAGGCATTGCCGAAACCATCGACAATATCAGCCTCAGGCGCGATCGGGCGACGGGCAATCGCATCGTGCTGCTGACTTTTAACCAGCTGCGGGCGATCGAGCGATTCCAAAGTTTTCGCAGTCGGTTTGCCAAAGCGCTGAAACTGATTGATGAAGAGGGCGCGATCGCCATTGAGCCCGAGGGCATTAAATTTATTTTTGGTGGCCCCGAGGGCGACGACCTGCAGCGGGTAGAGTGCAAGCTGGTCATCGATCGCGACGATCACTGGGATCGCCTGATGCGCTTCATGCAGCGCTATGCTCAAGCAAACGGCATGGCCTATGGTGAATCGCCCCAGGCAGATGGTTTATCCTAGACCAAGCCCACCGCTATGGCAGGGTTTTGTTTACCCAGAATCAGGTGCCCATGAAAATTGCAATTACTGGAGCCACAGGTTTCGTTGGTAGCCGCCTGGTAGAACGGCTCCAGGCCGAAGGTCATAGCGTTGTGGCGCTGACCCGCAGCGTTGATCATGGCCGTCGGGTGTTTCCCGCCGCCAATTTTCCTAAGGTCGAAGTAGTGGGCTATAGCCCGCTGGAGTCGGGAGACTGGCAAACTGGCGTATTGTCGGGCTGCGATGGGGTAGTAAACCTGGCCGGAGCACCGATTTCGGAGCGCTGGAGCGACGAGCACAAGCAGGCCATCATGGACAGCCGCCAGGTGGGCACCGACAAGCTGGTTGAAGCCCTGGCCAAGGCCGACCCGAAGCCAACGGTATGGGTCAATGCCTCCGCCATTGGCTACTACGGCACCAGCGAAACCGCCACCTTTGACGAAACCAGCACACCCATCGACAACGATTTTCTCTCCCAAGTCTGCCAGGCGTGGGAAGGGGCGGCTCAGCCGGTCAAAGACTACGGCACTCGCCTGGTGATTTTGCGCTTTGGCATTGTGCTGGGCATGGGCGGGGCGGTGGCCAAAATGCTGACCCCCTTTCGCATGTTTGCTGGAGGGCCTATCGGCAGCGGACAACAGTGGTTCTCCTGGATTCACCGCGACGACGTCGTCAACCTAATTGTGCAGGCTCTGCAAGATCCGCAAATGGAGGGAGTTTACAACGCTACCGCCCCCAATCCCGTACGTATGGGCGAATTTTGTAGAACCCTCGGCAAAGTGCTGAACCGCCCCTCCTGGCTACCCGTACCCGACTTTGTGCTAGAAGCCATTTTGGGCGACGGTGCCCAGGTTGTGCTGGAAGGGCAGCAGGTATTACCCAAGCGTACCGAGGCCAGCGGATTTACCTACCACTACACCCAAGTTAAAGACGCCCTCGACGACATTGTTTAAGTTCCCAAGCTTTAGAGATTAAGCCCAAAGACGCCATGGATATTGGTGAACTGCGCCGCGACTACACCCAGCGGGGGCTGGATGTAGCTGACCTTAACCCCGACCCCTTTGCCCAGTTTGAGCTGTGGTTTCAGCAGGCCCGCGAGGCCGAACTGCTGGAGCCCAACGCCCTGGTGCTCTCTACGGTGTCGGCTGAGGGAGCACCCTACCAGCGCACGGTGCTGCTCAAGTATTTCGATCGCAAGGGCTTTGTTTTTTTCACCAACTACGGCAGCCGTAAGGCCCAGCACATCGCGGTCAATGCCCAGGTATCGCTGCTGTTTCCGTGGTATCCGCTAGAGCGGCAGCTGGCGATCGCGGGTACCGCCAGCAAAATTTCGGCAGCCGAGTCGCTCAGGTATTTTTCGTCGCGCCCTCGCGGCAGCCAGCTGGGGGCCTGGGTATCGCAGCAGAGCAGCATTATCTCCTCGCGACAGCTGCTAGAGATGCAGTTTGAAAAAATGAAGGAAAAATTTCTCAACCAGTCGGTACCCCTGCCCGACTTTTGGGGGGGCTACCGAGTCAAGCCCACCAGCTTTGAATTTTGGCAGGGGCGACCCAGCCGCCTGCACGATCGTTTTTTGTACAGTCAGCAAGAGAGCCAAGCAGGAGGAGAATGGGCGATCGCCCGCCTTTCTCCCTAGGGCGTGCCATCAATTCTGGCCACAATTCTTAGCCTATCAGCGCTGCTACGCCCGACCCAAAAAACAAGCTAGTACTCGACGGTTGAAATATGCCCACCATTCTGAATTGCTTGGCTCCCTAGCCCCCGGAGAATACTAAACTTGCGCCGCAGAGTACTAGGAACTGTAACCGCTGACTCTCAGGCCATCAGCCATCCATTGATGACAGCCCCTAGACCAGCAGACTAAAATCGACCCGCTCATAGATATCCATCATTGGTAGGCGGGCATCGGTAATGGCCAACTCCACCACCGAGTCTAGGCCCGTCTGGGCGGTCATCCCCCAGAGGTTTTCTTCAGCCCGATAAAACTGCTCGACTCGGGCCTCTACCTGGTGCACAAACACGTAAGCTTGCAGATACGGAATCGTTCGGCAATGGCGAAAGATGCCGCCTCGTTCTGGCAGAGTCGCCGCCTCGGGATGGTAGCCAGGGGTAGGATCGGCCAAAATCTCAAACATGACGCAGGGGTTGAGCACGCGATCGCTCTGGCCGTCGTGCAGCAGCGGTTCGCCCGCCACCACCAACAGGTCGGGATGCACCCCCAGTCCCTGATCCGGTAGCCATACCTGCACGCCTCGGGGCAGCACCTCATAAAGGCTGTGACCACAGGTGACATCCATCAGACGCATCAGGTTGCGCAAGATGCGGCCCTGGTTAACCGAACCATCACTCATACCAGTCTTCGGCTTCGCCCCCCACGACCACATTGCGAATACGGAGACTGGGGCCACCGCAGCCTACGGGCAGTCCATTCTGCCCACCCTTTCCACAGCCCCCCGACTCATCCCAATAAAAATCATCGCCGATCGCTTCAATATCGGCCAGGGTGCGAAACACGTTGCCCGACAGGGTGACATCACGCACGGGTTCGGCTAGCTGCCCATTGCGAATCATCCAGGCTTCTCCGGCGGTAAAGGTAAACATTTCGCCATTGGTCATGCCTTCTAGCCAGTTGCGGGCGTAGACGCCTTCTTTAATATCGGCGAACAGGTCGTTAACCGGGGTGGTACCGCGCTCGATCCAGGTGTTGGTCATGCGCACCAGCGGCGAATAGTGGTAGTTGAGGCAGCGGGCGTTGCCAGTGGGCTGCTCGCCCAGTTTGCCCGCCGTTTCGCGAGAGTGCAGCCGCCCGACTAGCACCCCATCCTGAATCAGCTGAGTGGTGGTGGCAGGGGTGCCTTCATCGTCATAGAAGTAACTGCCTCGATGGCCGACCGGGGCCGCCCCATCAAAAATTTGTAGGTCACGGGGGCCAAACCGGCGGCCCATGCTCATAGATTCGAGCAGGTCGGGGTTCTCGTAGGCCATATCGGCTTCCGAAAGGTGGCCAAAGGCCTCATGGACAAACAATCCAGTCAAAATTGGATCAATAACAACGCTGTAGGTGGCCCCCCGCACCGAGGGCAACTCTAGCGCCGCAACAGCCCGCTGGGCGGCTCCCATCACCTGGTCATTCAGATTCTCCAGGTCTTCGTAGGCTTTGCGCGAGCCGGTCGTTTCGCGCCCGGTTTGCACGGTGTCGCCGTCGCGGGCGGTGGCGGCAAACCGCATTTCCATATCCGACCAGGCTTGATCAATCAGCGCGCCCTCAGAGGTGGCCAGCAGCACCCGTTGAGCCACATCGGTATAGCGCACAGAGGTGGTGGCAATGCGGTTATCTACGCTCTGGAGTAGGTCAGCATAGTGGCTACACAGAGCTTTTTTGCGAGCTAAAGAAACAAAACGCGGGTCAGTACCTACTAAGGGCAGGCGACGGGTAATTTGTACTGGGTCAACCGGTGCCAGCAGGGTTTCATCGTGGCCGACCAGACGAGCCGCAGCTACAGCCGCCTCGACACAGGGAGCCAGGCTCTCCAGGTCGTTAAAGCTGGCAAAGCCCCAGCCGCCTCGGTAGCAGGCCCGCACATGGCCCCCGATCGCGATCGCCTCGCTGAGGGTCTCGGCTTTGCCCCCCCGCAAGAAAATATCGGTGCCCTCTGACTGCTCCAGGCGAATCGCCAGGTAGTCTACGCGCGGACCCCAGCGATCGCACAGTTCCTGCATTCGGGTCTTTGCCTGGTCAATCGCCTCTGCCATACCCTATACCCCGCCGCTTTTCCCAAATGTATCATTCAGAAGCCCATGCTCTCAGGTGAAGATCACAGGCTAAAATCACAGGTATGACTACAGACTTTGACTACGCCCTGCCCCCCGCCGTAAAACGGATTTCAGGCTCCTTTCGCCTGGTGGGCTGGATTAGCTTTTGGACTCAGGTTGTACTGGCAGCAATTTCCAGCCTGGTGCTGCTGTTTGCCAGCATCAATTTAACCGCGCGATCGGGGACTGGGGGGGGCAACCCCGGCACTGGCGTGGGACTATTGTTTGCTGGACTGGGGTTAGTAGCCGTTTACTTTAGCGCCTTTTGGGCCTTTCGCTACACCCGCTTAGGCCGACGACTGCGCAGCCGCGACACCAGCAAGCGCCCCAGCCCCAAAGATGCCATTCAAGCCCTGCGGCTGGGCACCGTAATCAGCATGGCGGGTATGTTAGTCACCCTGTTTGGCAGTCAAGCGCTGATTGGGTCACTGTTGGGCAAGGCGCTGGCTCAGCCCCAGGGAGGTACGGTATTTGTACCTGGCAATATTAATCAGTACGTAGAAGCCTTCGACATTTTTGTCGTGCAGGCCAACACCAACACCCTACTGGCCCACTTTGTATCGCTGGCCGCAACGCTGTGGCTATTGCGTGTCGTCAACCGAGCGTAGAAACAGAAACCGGTTTTTGTAGTTAACTCCGCTGTTTGTCAGAAAACAGCAGGGTAGAAACCCAGTTTCTTGGACTTGCCTATGCCATGACCATGCCGCCATCGACGTTAAATACTTGGCCGGTAATATAGGCAGCCGCTGGGTCGGACGCTAAAAACCGCACCATACCGGCAATATCTTCGGGCTGGCCAAACCGCCCCAGGGGAATAAACTTGAGAATATCTTCGGTGTTGTTTAGTTCGCCAGTCATGTCGGTTTCAATAAAGCCGGGGGCCACGGCATTGGCCGTTACCCCTCGACTGGCCAGTTCCTTAGCCACAGTCTTAGTAAAACCAATCACTCCGGCCTTGGCGGCGCTGTAGTTGGCCTGCCCAGGGTTGCCCATCTGCCCTGCCACTGAGGCGATGTTGATAATGCGGCCCGATCGCTGCTTCAGCATCAGTTTAGCCACAGCGCGGGTGCACAAAAATACGCCAGTTAGATTGAGGTCAATGACGGCCTGCCAGTCTTCGGGCTTCATCCGTAGCAGCAGGGTGTCGCGGGTAATGCCAGCGTTGTTGACTAAAATGTCGACCCGGCCAAATTTCTCTAGGGTGCCGCTGATGAGAGCGTCTACCTGATCAACCTTAGAGACATCGGCCTGGATGGCGATCGCGCTACCCCCACTCGATTCAATCTCAGCCACCACTGCATCAGCCGCCGCGCTGGAGCGAGCATAATTAACGACGACCTGGGCACCAGCTGCGGCTAGGGCGATCGCCACGGCTCGACCAATCCCGCGCGATGCCCCCGTAACCACAGCAACCTGGCCCTCCAGGGATGGGGATGATGCGCTCATGGGGTCACCTCACTCAGCAAACGTGCCCATTGTTTGTATCACGAAATGGGGCAGTTGAGAATTGAAGTATGCGACCGTTTACTCAGACTCATCTGCTGGAGGTGCCTTACTGTATTGCGCTTACCAAGACACAAACCAATCAGGTAGAACTATGGCCGACCGCATTACCGACGGTACCATTAGAGGCCCGAGATCGGAATGTAATACTCATTTTACAGGCAGCAAGGCTGCCTACGACCTCTGAATTGATACAGCCAACCTCTACCGCCGCTCGCTTTATCAAAGGCTGAAGCGAATTAGCTACAGATAGAAGCAGAAAACCAGCAAGAGGTTAGTCAGTCGCTACGTTAGGATCTTCGCATTCAGCATTGTTGGCGGTTTTAAGACTGCCCAGCAGGTTGGCAACAATAACGCACTGCTGAACACCACCATTGCCAGCGCGAATGCTGATAACAAAGGGCAGATCCTCACTAGATGCATCTTCTGGATCGATCACCGTGCCATCTGCTGGACTTGTGCCGACCGTAGGCATGCCGCGATAGTCAAACACTATCGTGTCAAAGTCATCATCTTGATCACCGTCTGCTACAACGTAAGACCTGAGCTGAATGTTGCCAGGGTTATCGCCGCTGTCTCCCAAACTTTGTTCGAGGCCATTGACAACTACAGTGGGAGAAGCGGCCCCATCATTGATTTGTACGGGGAAAGTTATACGACGTTGAATAGCATCTTGCTGTGCATTTTTTAATGTCTGAATCAAGTCGCTCTCAACGGCACTTACCCGCTGGCGGCTGAGAAAAGCTAACCAGCCCGGAGCAGCAATGGCAGCTAAAATACCGGCGATAATCACTACCACCAGCACCTCGATTAGAGTGAACCCAGCGGTTTGGTTGGTTCTGCGAAAGGCAAAGTGTTTCATGGCGAGCAACGCTGGTGAAAACTGCTGATAAACGATTCAAAGGCCAAAGGTCAGCTAGAAAAAGCCCTGGCTTAATGGCTAGAGTTGCCTCTCGATTCTGCCACGCACCAAAACCTCGGTGCTGATGGTGGGTAGACTGCTGTTCCGGCTAGTAGGGCCAAAAATAACAGCGGTGCCAGTGCCTGGTTCTACGGTGCTGCCCCGCAAAAATACAGACATGCTCTGGTTGAGAGGGTTAGCTCCGGCACCTGTATCTCTCACGCAGACAAAAAAGTTGTTGGATTCTACTGTTGTAGCTGGCAAAAAAGGTGCAGGGCATTCGACATCCCCTAAATCATCATTATGGACATCAATAAAATCGGCCAAGACGGGTTTGCTACCTCTGGTGGTGTTGCCATCGGGCGTCCAGAGGGCGAAGCCATCTCTGGTCAGAGATGGGTCGCGATATCCCTCGGTTACTTCCTGGTCATCGAGGTCGGAGTAGTTGGTCAACTCGTAGCGAATAATGCGCCCTGGGCCAGACCAAATGTCGCCAGGGTTATTGGGTCGATGAAAGTAAACTACTAGGTCGTAGACATTTTGCCGCACCCTGAGAGTTTCACATATATCAGTGGTGCAACCAGCTATATCACCAATGTTAATGGGCTTCAACCGCCAAAATGCCAGCACAGGGATACTGTCTGCTGGAGCATCTGTTAGCTGGGCAGCTACTGCTGCTGGGTTTGCATAGACGAAGACCGCTTCTCGGGCATCTCGACTGATGTAGTCTAAGGCTCGCCTGGTGTCTTGCTGGGCTTGGGTGAGGCGTTCTTCTCGCACGTTAGTACCCAATAGCTCAACGACTAGGTACAGCATGCTAGTTATGATGACGGAACCAACGGCAATGGCTATCAAGAGCTCAGCCAAGGTAAACCCACGACGGTTGGTTTTGGTTCTTTGCAAGAGCCAGCGCGTTAAGGTTACTGAGGGGAGATGAGATGACATGGGACTAAGAACCCATAAAAGAACAGAAATGTCAGAGATGTCAGAGATTTTTCGCTGAGCGAGTTTATCAAGGGTAGCTAGTAGGCTACCAACAATCGTCTTAACCGTCTTAACTAAGGAATTGCTTCGCAGAGAGTCGGTAACGCACTGTTCTCACCAGTGGTGCTATTGAAATAGGTGATCATATTGCACATTGAATCGCCCTCATCGCTAGCGGCGATCGTGGTATAAAGGGCAGCCATTGGGCGGGTGCTGCGACCGCGATCGCTGGCGGTCATCACTAGAGATGCGGGGTCGGTAGCGAGCGTGCCTGTGGCAGAGCGATCATAAACCCGTACCCCCATAGCAAACGCGATCGGAATGCCGTTCGCATTAACTTGACCTCTGGCCCGGTAGCGCTGAACAAAGAAGTCTATTTCTCCGTCGTCGTTGAGATCAATTGGTACAGCACGGATGGCGCTGGCCGCCCCAGCGTTTAGGGCTGTTGGTGCCGGGGCGGTAGTAACATCAGCGTCGTCTATGCCTGCTGCTAAGGGCGGCAGCACGGCGGCGGTATAGCCGCCGCGCTCGACTAAGACCCGAGTACTTTCGATTTCGCTCTGGGCCAGGGCCAGGGCCTGCTCGGCCCTTTGGCTGTGTACCCTGGTGGCCACCGAGATCACCAGTGCTGGGGCAATGGCGCTGGACACCAGAGCCACCATGACAATAGCGACTAAACACTCAATGAGCGTAAAGCCCTGCTGCTGTGCCTGCGCTCTTGGTCTATTCACCGCCTTGTGACCCGGTTGAGGGGCAAAAACGTGATGTCTTAACAGGTTGGTGATCATGGCAGACATTCCTTGACGATGGTATGGCCTGTTGCCCCGAGGGGGGCAACAAAACTGCTCTTAACTAGGCGGGGCAGGCACCTCGGATTTCTTCGTTGTAGACGAAGCCACCCCCGTCTCTTTCTGCACAGCGCAGGTTGGTGATGTAGGGGTCGTCGGAGGGCAGCTCGCGGAAGTACTCGCTGCGAGGGGTGCCCACCGAGACAAAGCGCCGAGCGGCAGCAGCCGGAGGGTAGTAGAGCAAGCCTGGGTCGTAGCCCCAGCGCCGGGCAGGGGCATTGTAGTAGCCAAGCTGCTCAGAGTTGGTGGGGTTAGTGCCGGGCTGCCAGGCATCGTGCTCGAAGGGGCCGGTGGAGCCAGTGGAAAAGTTGAGCTGGAAGAAGGCTCCGGCAATTTGCAAAGCCCTGCCGTCCCAGCTTTCGAGCAGTCGGGGGAAGTTGTGTAGGCCACCATTGGACTGCTGAACCCGGTTGGGCACAACGCCCCCAATAAATACCGCATTGACGAAGGCATTTTCGGTGGCTGGAACAGCTCGGGTATTGCGTCGGATGTTGTTAGAATCGCCACCTATCGTAGTCCAGTCGGCTGCGGGTATGTCGCGAATTGGGCTTCGTGTAGTGGGTGCAGTCTCTCTAAATGAATCGCCGTTGCGGTCAACAAAGACCGGGGATGGAGAAGTTGCTAAAGAAGCGCTTCCATTTTCTCTGACCACAGTGACGGCAGCGGTGGGTCGGCTCTGGCTCATATAAGAGGTATTGCCTACAGCAGCGCCACCTGGTCTAGCCTTGATGTAGGTATCTTCGGCAGCGCCGTCGAGAAAGCCTTCTGACAAGATGGTGAGAGCGTCGGTCAAAATCTCTACGGGTCGCCAGGTGTCTTGGTCGGGCTGAGAGAACCTTTCATCGACGGTGGCCTCTGTTCTATCGGTATAGAAATTGTTAAATGTCCAATTTACACCGCCAATTTTCTCATCAAATTCCTCGATTAGGGTGGCGGCAGTGGCAGTGCCATTGGTGCTGTGCAGGTTGAGATTGCCCATGACGTAGGTGCTGTTATCGGTGACAAAGGTCATGCCGACCGCCCGAGCCCTGCCTCTACTCATGTCTGCCCCGTTGCGCAGCCTAAAGCCGTGGGGGCGACGGTCTGGGTCAGCAAAAAAGTCTACGGGCTTGAGGCTAATGCCTGCGGCAGTTAGGGGTGGGTCTGCTTCAGAACCTGGGGTGGTTACCATACGGCAAGCGGCAGAGGTGACATTTGCCACCGTGAGACAAGCACCAGAGTTTGCCGCAGAGGTACTGGGTCGCACAATTTCGTCTTCGCGCACGGCGTCTTCTCTGGAGGCGTAGATAATACCCTCGGTAAAGACGTCGCAGTCTTGGGTGTCGGGGTCGCAGGCGATGTCTGAGAGCCAGTAATCGGTGCCCCCAGCCACAGTGGTGTCGGTGAGTCGTTTGAGGTCAATGTCGAGCACCCGAACGCCCATTTGCTCTCGGCCATTGAACATGCCCTTGTCTAAGAAGGCCACTTCTCTGACGTTGCCAATGCCACCGAGGATGTGGTTGGACTGGGGGTTAAAGGCTGAGGCGGCAAGGGTCGTGCCGAGCAGGGGGGTTTGCCAGTTGGCAGCCAGCCGAGGGGCTAGGGCTATATCAACAGGGTTAACTATTCCATATGTATAGCCGTTGTTAACTCCAGTGCCAGCTGCATTGAAGGTATAACCGTTTCTGTTAGCCGCAGGGTCAATGTACTCTTCTGCAGATGGCTGAAGATTTCCAGCAGCTACATCACCATCGTGATCGTGATCGGCGATAGGGAAGAGGTAGAAAAGGGAGGGGTACTTAGGCCGCGAGGCGCAGACTAGAGCTACCCCAGCTCTTTCATCGGTTACCCCTCCAGCACCAGCCGCTGCATTAAATAAAGGGGCGAGAGAGCCACTGGGGTTATTCGGATGGCAGTTATCTGGGAACCTGAAAAGATAGCGTCTGCTTCCTTTCTGAACTTCATAGGCACCATAGGTTGTGGTTGATGGTGAAGGTTCAAACCCATAGGTTCTGTCGCGCTCAATTTGAGTTAAGTCGCCAAGCAAATCTACAAAACGAGTTTGGTTGGCATTAAAGCCAGCAATAGCAATTAACTGCTCTTTGGTCGGCCTGACATTGGTGCAATCGTACCGGTTGGCGTTAGCAGGGTCTTGAATGCACTGGGCCGCTAGGCTGCCAGCGGTAGGGCCACCATTACCGCCCCCAAAGGCATCCCAAATTGGCCTGCCAATTTGAGTCATAATCTGCCCCTGGTTGTTTGTACCCAGTAAGCGATTGCCCCACGAGTTGGCTCCACCAATTCTAGTTCCACCCAAGTTTGTGTCGAGTAAAATAGGGGTAGAGCGCTTAGGAGGCCAACGTGATGGCCAAGCAACGACGGAAGCGTGGAACCGCAGGCGATAAAACGATTTGTCTTCCCATTGCAGAC
>NZ_JADEXE010000201.1 GCF_015207265.1 Nodosilinea sp. LEGE 07298
CCCATCTACCTCCGCCTCCCCGACCGGACCGATCGCCGCTTTAGCTTAGGCTTACGTTGCGCTTTGCCGCGCTTGCGCTTGGCCGCTGACGACAGCCAATCGGCGGTGTAGTGGCTGAGGGCACCCAATTCTAGTCCAATGACTAAGGCTAACCACCAGGGCCAGTAGGTCACCAGCACCCAGCCTAGCCCATCGGCCAGATCGCCCCAGCTCAGGGCAGTGCGCTGGGCTCTATTGAGCCAATCGACAATAATGATGCCACCCAGCGCCAGCCACAGCGATAGGTACAAGATTCGCACCATGGTGCCAATAATCGGCCCGTGGGACCAGCGCGATCGGTGGCGAATTTTGCCCCGGTAGGGCAGCCAAATCCACCGCAGCCAGCCCCAGCGCTTGTACTGTACCGAGTGAATGTCGAGGTCGGGGCCGAGCACCCAGCCGCCCAGCATAAACCCCAGGCAAACCACCGCTGTGAGCCAGCCACTGAGGGTAATGCGCAGGGCGACCAAGACCACCAGCGGTAAGGCCCAGAGAGTAATGCGATCGTGGGTGCGGCCTGAAGACATGGCACAGGTGTACCAGAATTTTGCCCTCCCTGGCAAGGGGAACATTTTGGAGCCTTAGGATGAATAAATGGGCAAATGTGTCTACGGTTACACCAAGGGCTGCCGCAGACCATTAGCGTCTAGGGAAGTGTATTCAGCCTGTGCTGCCATGGTCGAGACCCACGCGATCGCCTCCGCTACTGCCCAGGGCGCACCAGCCCTAGACTTTCGAGATATTCGCCTTACCTATACCGGCAAAGGCGCACCGCTGACGGTGATCGATCGCATCTCGTTTCGGGTCGCCCAGGGGGAGTTTGTATCGCTGGTAGGGCCGAGCGGCTGCGGTAAAACCACCCTGCTGCGCATGGTGTCGGGGCTCAACCCGACGGAGGAAGGCGCGGTGTATTTCCACGGGCAGCCGATTACCGGGCCGCTCAAAAATATCGGCATCGCGTTTCAAAACCCGGTGCTGCTGCCCTGGCGCAACACCCTCAACAACGTGCTGCTGCCGCTGGAAGTGGTGCAGCCCCACAAGCGCCGCTTCCGCCAAAACCGGGCCAAGTATGCTGCAATGGCCGAGGATCTGCTGACCACGGTGGGGCTGAATAACTTTCAAAACCATTACCCCTGGCAGCTCTCGGGCGGCATGCGCCAGCGGGCCTCCCTGTGTCGAGCCCTGATTCACCAGCCCGAAATTTTGCTGCTCGACGAACCCTTTGCCGCCCTCGACGCCTTCACCCGCGAAGAAATGTGGAGCCTGACCCAAAACCTCTGGCAGCAGACGGGCTGCACCGCCCTGCTAGTCACTCACGATTTGCGCGAGGCCCTGTTTTTATCGGACACCATCTATGTGCTTGGCCCCCGCCCCAGCACCATCGTCTACGAGCTTACGGTCAACTTGCCCCGGCCCCGCACCCTAGACATGTGCTTTACCGACACGTTTCACCACATGTACACCGAGCTGCGCCACCACATTCAGCGGAGCTAGGGCTGGCGAGCCCAGTGAATGGTGCGCTGCTCGATCAGGGCGAAACAGCCGTAGAGCAAGATGCCCATGGCCGCCAGGGTCAGGATTGCTAAAAACGCCAGCGGCACGTTAAAGCTGGAGCTGGCGGTAACAATCACGTAGCCAATGCCGCGATTGGAGGCCACGGTTTCGGAGATGACCGAGCCGATAAAGGCTTGAGAAATAGCCACCTTGAGCGAGGCAAACAGGTAGGGCAGCGAGTGGGGAAAGCCCACCTTTTGAAACACTTCCCAGGGGGAGGCCCCTAGCGATCGCAGCACATCCTGCATTTCTGGCTCCACCGTGGCCAGCCCCGCCGCCACATTCACCACGATTGGGAAAAAGGCCAGGGTAAAGGCGGTAATCACGGCGGGGATGGCCCCAATGCCAAACCAGATCGCCAGCAGCGGCACCAGGGCCACCTTGGGAATGGTGTTGAACCCCACCAGCAGCGGGTACAAGACCACGTAGGCCAGCCGCGAATAGCCAATCAAAAAGCCCAGAAACACCCCCAGGCCCAGGCCCAGAAAGAAGCCAATCAGGGTTGTGTTGAGGGTGTGCAGTCCATTCCTCCAAACGGTGCTGCCGTAGCTCTGGGCCGCTAGCCAGATGTCGCTAGGGGCGGGCAGCAGAAACGTGGGCACCTGGAACACCCGCGCTGTCGCTTCCCAGATGATCAGCAACAGCACCAGGGCCACCGTGGGCAACAGGTAAGCCGCCAGTTTGGTTTTAAGAAATTTGTCCAAGGGTCTTGCAGGGATAGGGGAACGGGGATGCGCTTAACCAATGCAATTTAAATGCGGTGAGAGGGCAGCGACGGGGAAGGGTGTATGGGCTCGGGTCTCGGGTTTCAGGCCTTAGGGCTGGGGTTGCGCTGCTGGTGAAGGGGCTAGATTGCCCCTGCGGCCAGAAGTTTAGGCCGACAGGTATTGCAGACTACCATCTTGTCGGGGTACAGCCACTATATGTAGAACACGATTTAGATTTGGTTAAATTGGTCACGGAGTGTTCCGAATTATGATGCCGATTCGTTCCATCGCCGGTTCTTTGCTGCTGGCCGCTACGCTAGGTCTGGTTGCCTGTGGTGGGGCTACCGAGGTGTCCACCACCGAGTCTCCCGCCGCCGAAGAAACCGCCGCCGCCCCCGATGCCGCCGAACTGACCCCGGTCAAATTTACTCTCTCCTGGCTGTTTCAGGCGGTGGATGCTCCCTTGGCGATCGCCCTGGAGAAGGGCTACTTTGCCGAAGAAGGGCTAGATGTTACTTACGAGCGGGGCTTTGGCTCTGCCGATTCAATTACTAAAATTGCCGCCGGGCAGTACGACATTGGCGAAGGCGACCTCTACTCGATGATCGAGTTCAACGAGCAGAACCCCGACAGCCAGCTGGTGGCGGTGGCGATTAAATTTAACCGATCGCCCTTTGCGATCGTAACCAAGGCCGAGTCGGGCATCGATAGCCCCGCCAAGCTGGAGGGGGCCAACCTGGCCGCCCCCGCTGGCGATGGCCCTCGCCGCCTGTGGCCGGTGCTGGCCCAGGAAGTGGGGGCCACAGCCGACAGCGTAGAGTGGACCAACGTAGAACCCCAGCTGCGCGAAAGCCTGCTGGCCCAGGGGAATGCCGATGGTATTTCCTGCTTTTCGATCTCTTGCCTGCCGGTACTGCACCAAAAACTAGGCCTGCCCCCCGAAGATCTCAACGTGTTCTACTACAACGACCACGGCCTCGATCTGTACGGCAACGCCCTGATTGTGCGTAAGGACTTTTTAGCGGAAAACCCTGAGGTGGTGCAGGGCTTTGTGGCCGCCTACCTGCAAGGACTTAAAGAAGCGCTGGCCGACCCCGAAGCCGCCCTGGCCGTGGTCACGGAAGTGGCCGATGACGAACTGTTTGATGTGGCCATTGAGTCGGAGCGGATGGCGATCGCCATGGATCGTCTCTACACCAGCCCAGAGGTCGAAACCATGGGCCTGGGCGGGGTCGACCCCGATCGCCTGAGCGCCACCATTGACCAGGTGGTAGAAGGGTTTGGCCTGGCCAATACCCCCAGCGTAGAAGATGTGTTTGACAGCAGCGCCCTGCCCCCTCAGGAGGAGCGCATGCTGTAAACCGTTCCGTCAAAGAACGCTTTCAGCTGCCAGAACGCTATAACGTTGAAGGCGGCCCATCCGATCAGGTTGGCTCTGCTGAGTCTGGAACCGGCCCCTATGGCAAAGCCCCCTTCTTCTAACGGCGAACCCCTTATGTTGACCCAGTCCACTCCGTTGCAGCTCGATTTTGTGCGTCAGCACTTTCCATCGCTAGCGGGCGACTGGGTCTTCTTTGACAATGCGGGCGGTTCGCAGATTCTCAAGCCCGTCGTCGATCGCATTACCGAGTTCCTTTACGAGTCGAATGTGCAGCTAGGGGCCTCCTACGCGGTTTCGCAGCTGGCCACAGAGCGAGTGGCGGCAGGGGCCAAGGCGATGGCCACGTTCATCAACGCGGCTGACCCAGCAGAAGTCATCCTCGGCCCCAGTACCTCGGCCCTGCTGCGGATGCTAGCCCAGTGCTTTCGGCCCACGCTACAGCCGGGAGATGAAATTATCGTCACCAATGCCGACCACGAAGCGAACATTAGCCCCTGGACGGAGCTAGAGCGCGACGGCATTGTGATCAAAACCTGGCGGGTGAACCCGGCCACCTTTGAGCTAGAGTTGGCCGATCTGGAGGCGCTGCTGATGCCAAGTACCCGGCTGGTGGCGGTAACCCATGTGTCGAATGTGTTGGGCAGCATTAATCCGGTGCGGGCGATCGCCGATCTGGTCCACGCCCACGAAGCGCTACTGTGCGTCGATGGGGTCGCCTTTGCCCCCCACCGCCGCGTGGATGTGCAGGCGCTGGATGTCGATTTTTACACCTTTAGCCTGTACAAGGTGTACGGCCCTCACCAGGCGCTGCTCTACGGCAAAAAAGAGCTGCTGCTGGCTCTGCCGGGCTACAACCACTACTTTATCGACGATACGGCCATTCCCTACAAGTTTCAGCCCGGTGGCAGCAGCTACGAGCTGAGCTACAGCCTCACCGCCATATCTGAATATTTTGAGGCGCTGGCAAAACACCATGAAACGTCCGCTGACGCCGACCCGTTTGACCAAGCTTTTGACCTAATTCAAGCGCACGAAGGGGAACTAAATCAGCGGCTGCTGTCGTTTTTGCACAGTCGGCCCAACGTGAAGATCATTGGTCGAGATACGGCTGACCCAACTCAGCGAGTTTCCACCCTTTCGTTTGTGGTGGAAGGGTTGAGCAGCGACCAAATTCCGCCTCACCTAGATGCCCACAATATTGGTATTCGCTACGGGCACTTCTATGCGCTGCGGCTAATCGAAGATTTGGGACTGCTGCCCAATCAGGGCGTGGTGCGGGTCAGCATGGTGCACTACAACACGCTGGAGGAATGCGATCGCCTGATCGAGCAGCTAGAAGGGGTGCTGTAGTGGCCATAGCCACTGAAATTGGCAGCTTTAGCGTTCCTGCTGCACCCACCGAGTGAGCACTCGCATGAGCCTGCCAGAGCTATGGGGCATGGCAATGCTCCACTCGCCGACGTGGGCAAAGCCCCGCAGATGAAGCGTTTGCACGATGGTCTCAATCCCCTGAGCGCTGCCGATCACCATCAGTTGCACAGGCTCACGACTTTCAACAGGTGAATCAGTGGATTGTGGCATAGCAGCAGCAAGAAAGGCGGAGTGGCGGAGATGGGAAGTTGCGTTGGTGAGTGAACGGTTAGCTTGTGGCATAGCAGAATAATGTTGACATATTGGCAGCATAGGCGAACGCTGACACTTTGGCAACATAGACGAGCCTAGCCCCCTCTGCCAAAATTTGGGCATGGGAAGGGCAGGCAGCGCACTACGGCAAGTTTTGGAGACTTACGGCATTAGCCAAAACAAGCTGGCGGTGACGATGGGCACAGATCGCGCCAACGTGAACCGCTGGGTAAAAGAACTCCGCGACCCAGCCGGTGACGTGATTTTTGAAATTAAGGAAGCCCTAAGACAGCTCAGCCCAGACGCCGCTAATGAATTTGTTCGTTTATATCTAGGTGACACTCCACAGAAATCACTATGATTAAGATGCGTCTATAAGATTATGGGAAAAAAGAATCACAGAAAAACGATTAGAAGTTTGCAAAGACGCATTGAAGAGCACTTAGAGAAGATTAGAATTGAGCGCCAAAAAGGCTTGCCAGATTTAGGTCTTATACACCACTGGGAAGTAGAAATAGCAGCTTTCGAGAAGGGAATTCAGCAAGCCACTAAGCGGTTAGGCAGGTGAAATATGCAGCTAGGAACACGCACCTTAGCAATCCAAGATAAAACACTCAAAGTCCTGATTCGAGAATTAGGGGATGAATGTGGCCGAGTATTGGAACTTATCCATCAGCTTCAATTGCCCGGTCTGCAAGATAACCAAAAAGCTGATATCTTAGCTGAACTCATTTCGTCAGCTATTCATCTAAGTAGCCATTGCAGCGAAGATTTTCAAGATTCTTTGGCAAGTGAGTTAGAACAGTTATCGGATGGTGAAGAATGAGAAATAAATGCTTGAATCACAAACACAGCCTAGCGAGAAAGATGCATTTGCGAACAATGCACCAAAAGTCGTGAGTCAAAAAAGATACAATGTTAGACAGTGTGTTGCGATACAGATAAGCTGTCTGCTTTGGAAAGGCAATGAAATTTTAGTCGTGGACGTATCTTAAGATTAATTTAGTTTGAATTTATTATTAGATTTGCATCAAAAGCTTGGCGAAAACACAAACCTATTGAATTAGCAATTTAATCAATTAGGACTGTTTTCTTGGTGGCATGTCTTATGATAGATTAACAGGAAAAAGATGTAGGCAATGAAGATTAAATTTTGGTGACAATTGATTCAATTCGTTTTCGAAGGGGAGCAAACTGGCTGGGCATGTCGCTCATTTTTTGGAGCAGCAACATCTTATCTTCCAAGCTAATTGCCTCATTGTTTTCTTCAGAACTTAAGATTACTTCGATTTTTTCTAAGGAGTCTGCCAAAAAGCCTTCACCCCATGATCCATAAATCCCTTTCTTAAGATTTCCATTCGGGCATAAAAGAGCAATCTTTTCCATGATGACACGAAATTTCTCATGATCAAGAGACCAGGATTGACTGGATTCTTTCTCTTCGAGAAACTTTAATTTAAATTCAATGAAGTCATAATGAAGCCGCATCGAGTCGGTAATTTTATTCTCAATGCTATTAAGGCTGCGGCTTGATGCTAGAACTGCTTCTTCTTTTGCTTTAGCTTTTGCGTCGTCCAGGATTCTCTTTTCTGCGTTAGCTTGACTATTTTCCAGTTCTTTTTTTAGAGCATCAATTTCCGTTTTAAGCTCATGCCTCAGTGATTCCCTCTCGTTTCTGAGTGACAAATAATTAAACGTCACAATTACAAAGACTGCTGTAAAGGCAAGTCCAATGCTCCCAGTCGTAATCTGAATCAATTTGTTTTCATAGTGTCTCATTTGCTCAACTTGTGCATTGAGGAAATTCTCTTCAGCATTTTCTTGAGCAGTCAAAGATTCACTTGAGATCAAGGAGAGAGTAATTAACGCTAAGCAAGAGACAAGGGCAAGAGAAAATCGTTCTGCAACTTTGAATGCTATCTCTTTCACTATCCTGACTTTCCAATAGGTGCCTTGCGCCCGAACGAGAAACGTTTAATCAAAGCCATTATAGGAGCAATGCCAAATTTGGACTAATATTCTATGCAATTATCTTCTTGCCAGCTATCTCAAAATCTCCTTAAGTAAACTAAATATCCTATATCAATACAAAATTGCTTATATCTACGATCGCAAATACCTTGGCTGCCCAGTTGAGAAAACAGCCTCAGCCTTAAGCACCAGTTTTGGAAAAAGTGCAGATTTAACCGCTTCCCCTGACCTAGACAAGCTCACCTGGTACTCACCCTCAACCAGCTTATAGACCGAAATTGTGGGCTGCTTGGGGCGACCGATGTAGCGGGTGCCGCGTAGCCCCTGGTAATCCACAATTCAGCATTCTGGAATGCCTAAGCCTGCCCGTTGGCCACTAGCCACACATAGGCCAGTACGCCCAGAGCAGCTACCCCAGCCAGTGCCTCACCCTGCTGGTTGACAAAGGTTTGCGCGATCGCCCAACTATCCCTCAACAGCTGTCGCCGGGTTTGGCCCAGCTCAACCATCAGCGCCTTAACTTCGGCGTCCACTTCTTTAGCGGTCAACTCATTGCGGTGGTAGGCGGCTTCGACGGCATCCAGCTTGCGCCAGTAGTCTCGGGTTGCGCCAATCAAATCGGGAAGCATCTGTTAACTTTTGTAACTGCGTTATTGACAGTCTAACGCTTCTCTGATTTTAGGTTGTCTGTAGAGAGAGGTAGAGTGCTTCTATACCCTGGTTGATTCGATCGCAGCCTCTGGTGCTGGCTCAGACATAGCCACCGCCACCTCATCGCCGTGGGCTTTATAGAACACCAGTGCCGCTTCCACCTGGGCTTCAGAAAGGCCGTACTCTTCGGCAATCTGCGCTGCTGACCACTCCCACTCGGTGGCCGCTATCACCACGGTTCGCACATGAATACTGGTGCCGTGCACCACAGGTACCCAGCTATTTTCGGCATCTGAGCGAAAGGCAATGTCTGGAAAGGCGGGGTCGGGTTCCATCAGGGCGCAGTGGGTCTCTTTTTGTAGCGAGGCTAAAACCGTATTCACGAGTTGCCAGCGGGCCTCAACAGAGAGTTGCAGAGCCTGATCTTGTAGTTCCTGGAGCGTCATAAACCTGAGCAATATCTACTGATTGTCTACTCTTAATTAAACTGCAAATGCTGGGCCAGGTCTTGTCTGTAGCTAGTTGCCCCAAGGGGGCAAGGGCAACTGGTTTATGCTGATAGAGACACCTCTTCCCCAATTGAGAGGTCTGCTAATCCCCATTTCTCCAGTCACTGCGCCATGTTTGCCACCACCGCTCCGCCGCTGCCCGTCAACCGCGATCGCATTCGTCCAGCCATTCAAGCGCTGCAAGACCAGCTGGTGACCTGGCGACGCGGTCTGCACCAAAAGCCAGAGCTGGGGTTTAAAGAATGGCTGACCGCCGACTTTATCTGCGATCGCCTCACCGAGTGGGGCATTGAGCACCAGCGCAACATTGCTCAAACCGGCGTAGCAGCGGTGATTGAAGGGACGCGTCCTGGCCCGGTGCTGGGCATTCGCGCCGATATGGATGCCCTACCGATTCAAGAAGAAAACGCCGTATCCTACTGCTCGCAGCACAACGGGGTAATGCACGCCTGCGGCCACGACGGTCACGTGGCGATCGCCCTGGGCACCGCCTACTACCTGGCCACCCACCGCGACTTTGCGGGCACCGTCAAAGTGGTCTTTCAGCCCGCCGAAGAGGGGCCGGGCGGGGCTAAACCCATGATCGAGGCTGGGGTGCTGAAGAACCCTGATGTGGAGGCCATGATTGGACTGCACCTGTGGAACAACCTGCCCCTGGGCACCGTTGGCGTACGTACCGGCGCTTTGATGGCGGCCTCAGAATTTTTTACCTGTACGGTGCAGGGCAAGGGAGGCCACGGGGCGCTGCCGCACCAGACGGTTGACTCGATTGTGGTCGGGGCGCAAATTGTCAACGCGCTGCAAACCATTGTGGCCCGCAACATTGACCCGACCAAGTCAGCGGTGGTTACCGTAGGCCAGTTTCACGCGGGTAAGGCCCAAAACGTGATTGCCGACACCGCCACCTTTGGCGGCACCGTGCGCTACTTTGACCCCGCCTACGCCGACTACTTTGCCCCCCGCATGGAGCAGATCATCGCGGGCATTTGCCAAGCCCACGGGGCCAGCTACAGCTTCGACTACCGGGCGCTATACCCCCCCGTTATCAACGATGCGGGCATGGCCGATCTGGTGCGATCGGTCGCTCTGGCCGTAGTCGAAACCCCCGCCGGGGTAGTGCCCGACTGCCACACCATGGGCGGCGAAGACATGGCGTTCTTCTTGCAGGCGGTGCCGGGTTGCTACTTCTTCTTAGGCTCGGCCAATGCCGACAAGTCCCTAGCCTACCCCCACCACCACCCCCGCTTTGATTTCGACGAAACGGCCCTGGGACTGGGGGTAGAAATGTTTGTGCGCTGTGTGGAAGCGTATTTTAGCGTCTAAGTCGATGCCCCCATTCCCTGAGCGCAATCGAAAGAAGCGAACCCGGTCCCTGAGCGGAGTCGAAGGGAGCGGGGTCGAAGGGACCGGTTAGATCACTCAAGGTTAACTTCTTTGAGCGATCGGGTGCGCTGTCAGCAGAGTTGCTATGCTTGGCGGTTAGGTAGAGAGGATGCCACGATGGGACAGGTAATACGGCGATTTAGGCTGCTAATGGTGGGGGCGATCGCATTACTGGCGAGCATCCTGCTGACCCAGGGCATCCATTGGGACTTGGGCCTCAGTGGAGGGACTGTTTCACCGCTGGCCCAGGCCCAGGGCAATGCGCCCCCACCGGCCCTAGCCCCCGCCCTACCGATGGTAAGCGGCAGCTTTGAAGACCCCCAGGAGCGGTTTCAAATCGGCATTTTAGAGGGCTATAGCGTTAATTCTGTGGGGGGTAATCCCCTATTTCAGGCGGCTGACGGCAGCCTGGCCTACACCGTAGCGGTTGCGCCTCTGCTGGCAGCCAGTTCGCCTGAGGCGGCGATGGTAGCGGCAGCCGAGACCACCTTTGGCAATGGGGAAGGCTTTGTGGCGGGCGATGTGCAACCCATTGCGGGTGGCGGTGTCCGCATCAACTGGGCCGGACGGCTGAGCCAGGGGGCAGCACCGCCTCAGCCAATCACCGGCAAAATCTTTGCCCGCCAGCGCGACGCTCAGGTGTTTTTGCTGATGGTGGCGGCCACTAGCGCAGGCGAAGCCCAGGTTTCCGACGCCATCAACGCATTGGGCAGCACCTTAACTGTGCCGTAGGCTGCGGTAGCGAGCACAAAGACACTAGCGAGCGATAGAGGAACCACGACTAAGCTATGGGCATGCGCCGGTCAGTCTTTTGGAATCAGCCCCAGACCTATCTGCTGCTGGGGGGTACAGCCTTAGGCTATGCCTTATTTATGGTGCTAGCTGGGCCAAAACCCCTGGCGATTTTGGCGGGGTCTGGGGTAGCCGCAGCGATGGTGAGCAGCTGGGCCGCAGGCTTTCGCTCCACAGCGTCTGAGACTAGCGGCAGCGATCTGCTCAATGCCCAAACCTTTGCCGCCCGGCTGGGTACCCTGGGGCAGCGGGTGCCGCCTAAATCGCAAAAAACCTGGCGTCAGGTGCAGGCTTGGGCCACCGAATCGCAGCAGTTTGCGGCCCGAATCTTCGATCGCGACCCGCTGCTTCAGATCGAACTGCTCGAAGCCATGCACACCGTGCTCGACCTCTCCGGTCAGGTGGCCGATGGCCTCGCCGTGCTCGACCAGATCGAAACCCCTGCTTACCAGCAAATGGCCCAGCAGCGGTTAGACGCCAGCTGCGATCGCCTGGCCGCCACCCACTCTCAGCTACAACAGCTGCAAGATCAAACCGCCCTTTCTAGCCTAGAAACTTCTACCGACGACACCTTGCCCCAGCGCCTGCAAACCCTTGTCGACGCCAACAAAACCATCCTCCAAAACAACCAAGACTCCCCCTAACCCCCACCCTTCACCTACTCTCTATTATTCACCTCCCACCATGCGCCGCCTTCCTATCCTCTCCTTTCTGATCGGTCTCTGCGCCGTGCTGCTGTGGAACTGCACCCCAAGCCAGCTTACCGGGGGCGTTTCCGGGGTCGATTCTGTAGAAGGGGCTCGGCAGGCTTTAGAGCAGTCGGTGTTGCCCAACATTAGTGTGGGAGAAGATTTGGTGGCCGATGAGGTGGCCAGCCGCTACACCACCGATCGAATTGAAGATCCGCTGCCCGATGTCAATACGTTTCCACTCTATGCCGCCCAGCCCGGCGGCAGCAATACGGCCTATATCGAAATCTACAGTTCCTCTGAGAAGGCCAACGTCGATCGCCAAAACGAGCGCTGGCTAGTAGAAGTCGCCGAGGCCTTTAACCAGCGCCAGGAGACCTTGCCCTCGGGCGAAGTGATTCAGGTAGGGGTGCGCCAGGTGGCCTCGGGCACCGCTGCGCGACTGCTGGGGGCAGGGGCTGTGCAGCCCGCTGGCTATAGCCCCTCCAACGATCTGTGGGTGGCGATGGTGCAAAGCCAGGGCGTGCCGACGGTGCCCGTCGCCGATCGCCTGGTGCCCAATACCGCCGGGTGGGTGCTGCCCAAGGCTGTCTACGACAGTCTGGCCGAGAATGGTACCGTTAGCTTTGACCGGCTGCTGAATGCGATCGCCTCAGGCCAGGTCACCGTGGCCTACCCCAACCCCTACAGCAGCTCTACGGCGCTCAATTTGCTCTACACGCTGTACTGGCGAGCGGCGGGGCACCAGCAGAACGGTGGCCAGCTTACCGTGGCCGAGCTGCAAACCCCCCAGGTCAACTCCGTGTTCGACCAGTTTCAGCAGCAGGTGCTGATTACAACGCCCACTACCCTCGACTTGCAAGAGCTCTTTCTGCGCGACCAGAGCAACCTACAGGCCTTTCCCCTGGAGTACCAAAACTACCTGGCCCTGCGGGAGGTGCCCGGCTTTAGCGACACCGAGTTTGTACCCTTTGGCGTGCCCCACAACAACCCCCTGGTCGGCTTTAGCTGGAATACCGCTCAGCAGCAGCAGGCCTTGCAGAGCTTTGCCACCTTTGCCCAATCGACCGAAATGCAGGCGATCGCCCAGCAGCAGGGCTTTGTCGAAACCGACTACCTGACATCTAATCAAGCCCCTCCTTTTCCCAGTGGGGAAACCCTGCTGGCCGCCCAGTCAAACTGGAAGCTGCGCAAAGACGGTGGCCGCACCGTCTATATGGCCCTGGTAATCGATACCAGCGGTTCGATGGAAGGAGAGCGTCTGCAAGCGCTGAAAGAGGGCCTACAGGTGGCCGCCGGACAAATCAACTCCGGCAACTATGTCCTGTC
>NZ_JADEXE010000202.1 GCF_015207265.1 Nodosilinea sp. LEGE 07298
GGCAGCTTTTCCATTATGTTCATGATTCAAGAGCTGCGATGGCATAGAGTCTGACATGCGCGATAACCGTTCCTTCTACTTTAATTCGGACTGGCTTAGCTGTCTCATCTATTGTTGTCACAGTGGGGGAGTCGCCAAAGTCGTAGAGGTATAAGAACTTATCCCTCTTTAATCACTTTGGGCAGAGGAAACCCGAGGAGGTCATTTTCTCGTCACCTACTTACCAGCTAGCAGAGCTTTAGGCAACGGAAGAAGCTTGTCTCCAATTTTCTCTGACAAGACTGACAGAAGAGGGTTATCCCTCTTTAATCACTTTGGGCAGAGGAAACCCGAGGAGGTCATTTTCTCGTCACCTACTTACCAGCTAGCAGAGCTTTAGGCAACGGAAGAAGCTTGTCTCCAATTTTCTCTGACAAGACTGACAGAAGAGGGTTATACTAAATCCGGATAGCATACCCCCGAAACGATTAGGCTTGTCATGCAGGCCACCAGTGATAATTGGTCAAGGCTTTAATCTCCGATTGCATTGACAGCAACGTGCGGCAGCAAGCCTCAAGGACCTCTTCGAGATCACTGAGGGCGTCAAAGCAGCGGTTGACTAAGGGTTCATCGGCGAGACGCCAGAGCCGTTCTGCCGGTTGCAACTCGGGTGAGTAGGGCGGTAACACCTCCAGATGAATGCCGTCGGGTATGACGAGGTCTTTCCCGATGTGCCATCCGGCCCCATCTATCACCAACAGGATCTGCTTATGCGGGCCAGCCCCGACTTGCTCGGTAAAGGCGGCTAGGGCTTCGTTAAACCAAGCGCCATTCACCCGAGGCAGGATGAACCACTCGGTATCGCCAGTCGTGGGATGAACAAACCCTTAGAGATACGTCCACTCGTAGCGCGGATCAACGAGGGCCAACGGTCGCTGCCCAACTTTGGCCCACACCTTGCGAATAATGGGTTTCAAGCCGAGGCGATGCTCATCAAACGACCACGCTTCGACGAGGGCTTCGGGATACTGCTGCTCAAGCTCAGCTTTACGCTCCGGGAGTTTTTTTAAAAGCCTCCTGTGCCTCCGAGTCACCCTTGCGATGCCGGGGACGAGGCACTTGCAGCGATTGCTCCAAGCGCTTGAGATAGTCCCACCCTCGCTGGGGCCAGACCTTAGGCACCCCGATCACCTCGGCGATAACGCGCGCTACCTTTGGCCCCCACCAGACGCCGTCATCGTCTGGTGGGGATTGCAATCGAGCCTCTAAGTCTTCGAGCTGCTTGGGGCTGAGCAGACTACGAGACTGGTGCGGTCGCTGGTCTTTGCGTCGATTGCGCAGGCCAGCAGCGCCATCGCGGTTGTACTCTTGCACGACGACACGGGCGTAGTCGTAGTTCAAGCCCACAGCTTTAGCCGCATCGGTTAGGTATAGTGGCTCGCAAACAGCGGAGCCCGTGCTCGCAAACAAGGCGATTTTGGGCTCAGATTAGATGCGAATAAGAGCCCCCTCATGCTCACATTATTTGCGAATGGGCTCAGATTAAGTGCGAACAGCTTGCAAACAAGACATTCGGCTCACATTAACTGAAAATAAGCCGAAAGGCTCTGGCAGCAAAGCATTCAACGATTTTTGGCCGACTTGAATAGCTGCTCCGTGACGCAACCATACCGCTGCTGGGAAAATGCTGAAATGCCTTGCTCTATCGAGCGTACGACCGCTCGCTCCTGGTAATGGCCGAGCTGATGAGTCTCACCAAGGTAGGACATTTCAGACGTACTACAACATCTCAATTCAGGCCGAATTTAGGCCAAGCACTTGTCAGGTTCTGAGACTCAGTTCAAGACCATAAAACAGCAATTCAGCTCTAGAAATGCGTGTATAGTTCATAGGAACTAAATGGCCCCAAATCGCAGCTTCGCTACTTTAGGGCCTATATCGTTATTGACCTTAAGATGCGGGAGTTTAAACCTGCTTTCTCAGGCCAGATGAATTTCTACGTTTCAGCAGTTGACCACACGCTACGCGCTGAGGGAGATCATCCGACCATTGGCATTATTCTCTGTAAATCAAAAAGCAAAACCGTCGTTGAGTACGCCCTTGATGCTGTACAGCACCCGATCGGTGTCTCAACGTACATGGTACGTGACGAACTCCCACCAGCTCTGCAAGATAGTCTACCGACTGCTGAGCAGCTGGAAATGGAGTTGGAAGCCGCTGTGAAAGAGCTGGGAGACGATCAGCCGGATGAGCCGTGAAACCGGTGGTTTTCCCCATATCCCTGCTACTTGAATAAAAACCTAACGGTTAGTTTGTAAGGATTTCTGGATAGTCACATCAGCAGGCTCTCCAACATTGAGGGAATCAAGCCCACGCAAATGATAAAGCAGTAGTAACCGCTCATCCTCTGCTAGTTCCAACCAGCGTTTGCCCCCAAACCGGTCAGCTATGAACTGGCGAATCACCTCCACAGACCAACCCAAACTCCGAATCTGGTGTTGAATCTGTTCGTGTAAGTCCGGGTCGTAGGCAGCAGGTTCCTGTGGAAAAGAGGACTCATCCCCCCGCACCCCCCTTTCCGGAGAAAAAGAATTTAAATCCGAACCCAAATCACCGGCGCAAAGCGCCTCACCCTTCATATATCTCTCCGAGGGGTGTAATTCCTTAATTTCCAGGGGCTTTAGCGATTCTGGCATTACTTCAGAAATAGCCTCTTCAGAGGCTAGAAGGCTTGCTAGCTGGGCTATTACACCCTCTTGGTGGGCAGGGTGCCAGAGGTTGAGGTGCTTGTAGAGGGTCTGCTGGCTGACTTTGGCCAATTGGGCGATCGCCTTCGCCCTGGCCGTAATCTGCTCAGGCAGCTCTCCGGCCTGCTCTAGCTCTCCGTAGGCAATACAGATCCGGTGCTGGGCATCTTCGGCCTGCTGCTGGTTGAAGGGCACCAAGTTGTTTTTGGGCTGGCTAGTGTCGCGTCTGGGGGTGGTGCCCAGGGGCCAGTAGTAGCCTTCAACGGCTCTGGTCCAGGCGGTGACTTTGCGCACGATGTCGTGCTGGTGGCGGCAGTACTGCTCGTAGCCGGGGCAGGTGAGGGCGATGCGCAGGGTGTAGTCGATCAGGGCTTGGCCCTGGATGCCCTCGAAGACGTGGCCGTAGCAGGCAATGGTTTTGAGCAGGTGGTTGGTCTGGCCGTAATCGGTCCAGCCCTCGGTGATCTCAAGGTCAAGGTCGTGTCGCCAGCTCTCGACGGGGTGACTGCGGCGTTTGGGTCGCTTGCGGTGGTTGTCACGGCCAATTTTCATCGCATGGCGCAGGGCATCCATGTCTTGATGACTAGCTGCACCATCCCAGAGCCAGAAGAATCGGGCTAGGCTGCTGCCGATGGGGTTGAGGGCATCGTCGAGCAGGCAGGAGCCGCTGCCCGGCTGGAGGGGCAGCCGGTGGCCCATGTATTCGATGAAGGTTTGAACGCCGTAGGCTTTGACGTTGGGGAAGATTTCGAGCTGCCCCGCCTGGAGTCGAAACCCCTGGGCCTGGAGACATTCCTTGAGGGTGACGGCCAGGTTAAAGGTGTTGACCAGCTCAGCAAAGGGGAGGTAGAGGTGCAGGCCGCCGCTCCAGCTGGAGCGAATCAGCAGGGTGCGGGTAATGCCGATGGTCTCTAGGGCGGCACGGATCTGAGCGACGCCTTCGGCGGTGCAGTAGTCGCCACCGGCGTCGAGGTCGAGCAGGGCGTAGCGGGTGTCGTGGGTAAAGCGGACGCCGATCAGCTGGTTGGCGTCTTGCCACTGGTTCCACAGCACCCGAGGCCGCAGCGGGTAGGTGTTAACGGTCGTCCAGGCGGCTTTGGTGGTGGCGTCATCCGGCAGGTCGGCGCGGATAAAGCTCCAAGGGTAGTGGCCAAAGAGTTCACACAGCCGCTGGCCGGTGGGGTCAGCGGGGAGGGGTTCGGAACGGGGAGTTCTATGCGACTCCTCGCCCCATCCTATAGATGCGGTCATGGGGGCCTCTCTCTCCTAAAAAAGAGCAATGGGTATTGCCCCGAGAGAGATCCGGTGTTACCATAGCCACACAATGAATTTGCGCGCGGCTCGGGAACTGGTCCTCTCGGGCTTTCGCTTTTTAAAGAGCCGGTGGCATTTGCTGCCGGTTCTTTTTGCGTATTAAGGGTCTGGTCAGGACGCTTAACACTGATTCACACGATCGCCAGGTGGTCAGCCCAGCGGGGCGTCAATCATTGCCGGATCATAGTACAGGTGTCTATGTCGGGCAAGCAGACTCTAGATATTTGATTTCACTGGGTTTTTGGGGGTGGTATCGGCCTCCTAACGTGCAACAAAAGACTGTGGTTACTGCTCGGTTGGCGGTAACTGCCAGGGCTCTAGACCAGCGTCGCGGAGCTGCTGTTCTAGACGGGCTACCTGTTCGCGCAGGGCGTCGGGTTCTGCGTAGACTTCGCCCAGGACGGCTAAATCGGCCTCTGTTTTCTGGAGCCGCTGGGTGAGCACCGCCTCGCGATCGCTCTCGCTACGCTCCACCCCAAAGGCGGCGTCAAACCGGCGTTCTATGGATTCCTCTAGCAGGGCATCTACCAGGGCAAAAGCTTGCTTATTCCCCCGGTAGGCTTGCCAAAGCCAGTACTTACTAACCACGGCCAAGGGGATTGCCTGAATCCGAGTTTGGCCCCTGGTTTGCTCTGGGTTGGGTTCCACCTCGATTTCAGCAATCGAATCCGTAAACCCCTCTCCCAGCAAGCGTTTGGCTGCCTTTGATCGCAAGAAATCGAAAGCGTTTCTAGGGGCTAACCCAACTGCGTCAGCCGCACTCGACAAGCTCATCCGATACTCACTGTTGGGCATTTGGTACCCCTCTGCATTTAATAGGCCGATCGCAACCGTGGTGCGTTTGGCCTTGTCTGCGGTGGTCATCCTGCCACCCGCTGCCACAGCTGGGCAATTTGAGCCAGCATGGTCTGAAACGTTTCGCGAAAGGCCCGGTGCTCGCTTTCGTTGAGGGCGCGATCGCGATCTGCCCTAGCCAGCGCCTCGTCAAAGCGCTGGCGATCGGCCCTGGCATCTTGCAGGAAAGTCTCAAAGCGCTGGCTATGCCCTGCGTTGAGTTGTTCAGAGCGCTGGCGGTCAGCTCTGGCCTCAGCCAAAAACACCTCAAAACGTTGATCGGTTTCCTGGTGGCGCTGGTTAGATTCCTGCTGCTGTCGGCCCAGGTCAGCAATCATCGCCACAGTGTCGGTAATGGCCTCTTCCATGCGCCGATTGGTATTGGCTGCCATGGAGCTGCTGACCTCTTCGGCCTCAGCTATGCCGTCCTCAATGCGAGATGACCAGGCCTCGATCGCACGAGCGTTGCTGTCGGCGATCGCACGGGTTTCGCGCAGGCCAGCGGCATTCTGCTCAACAATAATTTGAGTGCGGGCCTGGCTTTCTGCCACGGTGGCCAGCAGGGCTTCTACACGGTCTAGGCGATCGCTGCTTTGGGTCATACCTTACCTCCCTGCTCAGAATCCATCTTGTCTCTAATGGCACGCTCCACCAGGAAAGCCGCCAGCGTGGTTGGCTTGTTGCCCTCCTTTGCGGCCCAATCCTCTAAATATTCTGCAAGCCCATCGGGCAGCGAAATGTAAAAACGCTTTGCCACTATTTTGGTCGTCACTTCATGGCTCCAATATTAAGGGCTACTGACTGATTAGTAACTGCCAAGAGAAAAGATGACTGAATAGTAACATATTAGTCATCATTATGTTATCTTCTGGTCAAGACGCGAAACGGCATAGGTACAGAGCTGGGCCTAGTTGGCTCACTGTTTGTCGTGCCATGCCGCGCCAGGCCCGTACCCGCAAAGGTTCAGAGGATTTTTAGCTATGACCGAACCAGTAAGCCTTCACTCGTTCTGCAAAGAGAACGGCAACCTGCCCAAAACCTCCGTGCGCCGCTGGTTGAATGACAACGGCTACAGCACCAGCAACGGACTTAGCCCAGCCGCTGTAGAGGCAGCAACCGCCCAATTCTGCCGCCCTGTAGCCACTTCCAAGCCCATTGTTGGGGGCCTAACCATCCACACTGGCAACCACTGCACCAGCATCGACTTGCCCAACTACCAAGGCATGACCATAGACCTAGCCCAGTTTCGGGACTCTGAAGCGCTGGTAATTGATGACCCCTTAGCCGTAGCCGAGCAGTTTTTGCAGACTGCCGATCTGATTCAAGGGGCACTTGCCGATGACATCGCCGCCCGTGAGCAGCGCCTACAAGCCACTAAACAAGCCCAAAGCAAGATCGCCGCTAAGGCCCAGGAGCTAGCCCTAGAGCAGCGCCTCTACCGCTTGCAGACTAGCCAGCTTGATGCGGCCCAGACAGACGAAACCAAATCCCTAGCCGATGCCCTTGGAACGCTGAAAGCTTTGGGAAAGTCCACCGAGCCCGATACCGCTGCTGCTGGTTAGGGGGTTTAGCCCTGATAACCGCCGTTTTCATCCTGTTAACGCCGTAACTCTGGTTGTAACCATCATGGAAGCCAAATTCACTCCCCCTGCCGTCCCCCTCGCGTACCGTCGCGAGGTCGTTGGCGGTGCATCACCCATCCAAAACATCTACCTAACGCCCGTTCCCTGGTGGCAAAACCGCCGTTACTGGGCTGCCGGTGGCATTGCGGTGGCGGCCCTCTCCGGCATTGCCTTCGCCTTGGCTCAGTCTGGCCGCACCGGGGACGAGGGCACCTATCAGAGCGAACTGCCCGCCCCTAACTACGAGAACGTGCTGGCGGCGGCCCAAGACCGGCTCTCGGGCAACTACGAAGACAGTCGTTTGGTGTTGGCCGATGTCGGTCGGTCGGTGCTCAACAATGAGGCCTACCGCTACCGCCAGCAGGCGGAACAGGATGTTCTGAAGCCCACTGACCCGTGTTACCAGCAGCAGCTTATTTGCCCCCTCAACCGCTACCAGCGTGATGCCCAGGTGATGTTGGATGCCGCTAAGGGCGATCGCGATTGGCGACAGGCTAATGCGGCACTCTTCCGAGTTGAGGCCGTGGAGGCAGCTCGGTCGATGACGGCCCTGCCCCAAGACCCGCCGACCAACTTGGCGGTGGTCGCGATCGAGAACCTGGTGCAGTACCACGACCGGCAACACTCCTTGTCTAAAGAGGTGCAGGCCCATGAAGTACGCGATTAACTACACCCGTTTCATCTGGTTTCTGCTGTGGCGTTCAACGCCTGAGCATCTACTCCAAACCGCCATTGTCGCCCCCCTAACCGGCATCGTCCTGATTATGGTCTTGACGCGACTGGCGGATTTTCTGGTCGCGTTGCTGCTGGGCTGGGGGGTGTTTCTGCTGGTGCTGTCAGCCGTTCGAGCCGTAGCGGTGCGATTCGGGAGGGGAGTTCGATGAAGCAGCATTACTTGCTCTATGGCTCGGTTGGAGCGGCGGCTCTGGGGCTGTTCTGTGGTCTGCAACGGCCTGCCAGCAATCTCACCCCCGCTGACCTGGAAGCCTTCGCCAATGGGGCTCAGATTCGCTACGAGAAAACCTATCCCTATCTGCCTGCAGCAATCGCCTTTGGAGCTGTGGCCGTCGGTTGCGGGGTGGCCTGGGCCTTGGGGGGAGAACAGCCTAAGGTGGCGATCGCAGGCCCTCAGATTCAACCCGAGCCCCAGAGCTGGAACGGGCAGGTGCCTTTTGCTGGTGCGACCGAGTCTTTCCGGGTCGGCAACCCTGCCGCTATTCTCGCCGCTCGTATGCGGCCTACCTTAATCTCGGCTAACCCTCGGGTCGGCAAAGGTCTGACGGTGGCCCACGCTTACCGGCAGGCCCAGGTGAAACAGGGCGCAGTGGTGTGGGTGATTCAGCCTAAGTACCACCCCAAGGAGCACGGCTACTGGGAGCAGGCTGACAACGTGCTCGGGTTCATGGCAGATTCGTTGGAATCCAAGGAAGATATTGACGACATCTGCGAGCAGATGCAGCGGTTCATCTTCGCCTGGCGACAGCTGCCTCAGCGCCCCAAGGTGCTGATCATCGACGAGCTGGCGATGATGAAGACAGCTTTTAAGACCTGGTACGAGGGGTTCCTCAAGTCGCAGCTCACCATGGAGCTGTCGTCGGGGGAGACGGACGACCGGGCGCTGTGGGCGATTACTCAGTCGTCGCTGGTGGGCGATATCGGGGTCAGCGGTGGCATGAGAGCCACGTTTGATTTGCTGACCATTCAGACCCCCAGCAGCCAGAGCCATCTAGAGAGCCTGCGGAAGTCTGACACCAGCATTCCACCGATTGAGGATGAGGTGATTTTTGAGCGATCGTTCTCACCCAAGCAGGCGGTCTTCTACCACTCAGAAGTCAAAGAATGGCTACCGATGGTGGCCTATGAAGTGCCCGAACTAAGTTCGGCCTCGATAACCGGCGGCATAACTCGCGGTAACCACGGCACAGCAGCGCATACAGCCGAATCGGTTACAAACCGAACCGAGTTTCAAAAGGCCTCCCAGGGGCCAGATCTGCCCCTGATCATCGCTGTAACCAACGCCCTAGCCCAGGGGATGTCGCGCTCCAGGGTGATCAAGGAGGTGCTGGGTTACCAGGGGCACAAGTACCAGGAGGGCTGTGACTTATTTGACCGTATCAAATCCATCATTGAGGAAAATTCCTAATGGCTAGCTCCAAGAACAATCAACTCACCAACGGCAACAACGGCCCTGAGATCATCGACGGGCAAATCATCGACATTACACCTCAGCTCAGCTCGCCGGGGCGGGGCAGCGGTGTCCAGCTCGCGCCGCGCAATGCCATACGCTCGAATGTGCAGGATGGCGGCTGGTTTGATGCCACCAGCGGCAAGCGTAAGCCGATCTTTGTTATCACGCCCACTACCGATCCCTGGAGCATTTTCCCGGTGATTCGCAGCGGCCTCAGCTGTTTGCGGAACCACCCGCTACAGACAATGGGTGGAGCGTTTATCTCGGTGTGGGGCGGGCTGTTTGTGCTCTCGGCGGGGCTGAATGTGCTTCAGGGTTCGGCGGTCAAAGCCGGGGGCGACATCTGGAATCCGGTGGTGGCGGGGACTAACTTCGGGGCGATGTTGGTGGTACCGACGCAGAGTATTGCGGGCAGCGCTCACAAGGTCTTGACCGGCGAAGAGCGGGTAGGACAGCCCATAGAAACCCGTCCCTACACTCGCGCGGTGAAGGTTGGGGAGTAGCGATGTTGTTCTGGCAAATCAGAACTCGGTACCTGCTGGCCCTGGCGGCGTTGTTCGTCGGGGCCGCATTTTTAGACCTAAAGCAGCCGGGGCGGGGGCAGTTCTACAACCCAGTCTACGGAGTGAAGTCGTGGGTCAACACCCATCAACCTGCGGCGTGGCAGCTGGTGAATCGTCTGTCTGGCGAGGATGCCCGCCTGCAAGCCTGCGTGGCGGTGACTCCTGACCCGGTGGCCCTCGATGCCACCAAGGCTGAGCTGCGCAGGGCATTGGTAGGGGAATCAGAATCTGTGGCTTTGGAGTGGTTGGGGCAGCCTGCCTGTGCGTTGGGTAACGGGGTCTACCGCTGGGCTTTGGACAACGGCCTGGCCCTCGATGTGACGGTGTCGGAGGGGGAGGTGACCCACAGTGAACTCAACCGTTAAGGACATCAAGCCCCACTGGTCGGAGCTGCCCCCCACCTGGCGCTACGTGATTGGCACGGCGATGCAGGCGGGCGAGCTGGTGCTCAAGCTGGGGTGCGTGGGGGCGATCGCTACCTCGGTGTGGGTGATGGTGGATCAAGAGACGAATGAAACCTGGGGGGCACGGTTCAGGAAGGTCAGCGCCGTGGCTGAGGCGGTGGCTGGATTCTACGACGATGACTTCAAAGCCTCCATTAGCAAAGGGGATGTGATCGCAGGCTACACGGTCAACTCGGGCTTTGGTCTGCGGATGCACCCCATCCACCAGGAGATGCGGATGCATTCGGGTATTGATCTGCCGACGCCTGAGGGGGTGTCGGTTCATGCGATCGGCTACGCGGGCGATCGGGTGTCGGTGCGCTGCTGGAATGACCCGAAGGGTTATGGCACGGTGGCGGATATGACCAGTTCTGCGTTCCCTGAGATCACGTTTCGGGCGGCTCACCTGTCCCACTGCAAGGGGGGAGAGCACCGGGCCGGGGCGGTGGTGGCCAAGACGGGTAACACGGGCAGCAGCACGGGCGCTCACCTGCACTGGGAGCAGCGGCAGGGGGGCGTGGCCCAGGCTCCGCAGAAGGGCTATCTGGTCTGGGCACTCAATGGTCGCAAGCCGAATGAGAGGTTGGGGGATACGCTTGCGCTCTACCAGGCGATTGTTGCCAAGGAATCGGGCGGTGACCCCAGGGCCGTCAACCCTGACACGGGGGCGCTAGGGCTAGGGCAGGTGATGCCGCAGAATCTCAATTGCTCCTGGGACGGCAAGCCGAAGAGCAACTGCGGCTGGGATTACGATGTATTGGGCCGCGATGTGTCGCCTCAGGAGTTTTTGCAAAGTCCCGAGATTCAGCAGCAGATCGTGGGGGTCAAGCTGGAGAGTGCTCTCCAGCGGCAAATCCAGGCGGGCCACGATATGAATACGGCGGTGAAGCGGGTGGCGGCGGAGTGGTACTCGGGCAATCCTGAGCTGGCTCACGACACTCGACCCCAGGCGGGCTATGAGTCGATCAAGAGCTATGCCGACAGTGCGGCGGAGAAGTTTCACCGGCTAAGGCAGGAGAACTTGGAGAAGTAGACCCTTGGCAGTGGGGGCGATAGCAGGGGTAAGCTGTCTAGCGTAAATAGAATTTCACCTCTGCCCCTGGCGATTGCTGGGGGCATTTTGTTGATTATTGCCGCCGCTACCCATCCCTCACAACCCCTTAAAGGGGCCAAGGCCGGTGGGGCAATGGCAGAGGATCTATTGTGATCATCCCGCCCCCGAAAATTGCTAAAACGCCTGGTAGTTGGAGTTTAGGGGCATTTCACCCCGCCAGGGATGGCGTAGTGTCTGAACGGTTCGGATGCGTAGCCCTTCCAGGGCGTAGCTACCCTCGCGGCTGGGGCTACTGCGCCATTTGACGCTCGGTGTTGCCCCATGACGTCCAATGACCTCCAAGGAGGCAGAGGCAGAGAGCCCTGGCGTGAAAAAGCGGTAAATGGCCCTAAAGTAGCGAAGCTGCGATTTGGGGCCATTTAGTTCCTATGAACTATACACGCATTTCTAGAGCTGAATTGCTGTTTTATGGTCTTGAACTGAGTCTCAGAACCTGACAAGTGCTTGGCCTAAATTCGGCCTGAATTGAGCTGTTGTAGTACGTCTGAAATGTCTTACCTTGGTGAGACCCATCAGCTCGGCCATTACCAGGAGCGAGCGGTCGTACGCTCGATAGAGCAAGGCATTTCAGCATTTTCCCAGCAGCGGTATGGTTGCTGTGCCAACAGCTACTCAACCCCTTTTAGGCTGATAATAGTGCGCTGTCGATAGGGTCTAGATCGATGCGATCGCTAAAATCTAACCTGAACACGCCATAAGGTGTGACGTGGCTCCACAAAAGCGGTGTCAGCGCCCGCAAGTCCTCTGTCTGCATCTGCGCCCACCACGCCGGCTCACTGAGTACGCGCTGAATCATCAGCGTGTTGATATAAACCAGGCTGATCTGCAACAGATGTAGCGCCAAGGCTGCTAGCTCTTGGTGGTCACGCCGATTGCTAGCAAATTCGCCGCCGCGCCCATAGAAAATAAAGTCGTTGGCCCCATTCCAGCGCTCCACCACGTTCAAGCCATCCTGGATTTCCTGTCGTAGTTCAACTGAGTGCAGATAACGACAGAGGAAGATCGTTTTGACAGCTCTACCCAGTTCTGCCAAAGCTTGATAGGTCGGGTGCTTGGTTTCACTGCGATTAAATTGTCTGAGAATAACCTCGGTTTCAGCCGTGCCCAATCGTAGCGCGGTCGCGTACTTGATCAACTGGTCATACTGCCTGCGAATCAAGTCCCAATCAATCGCCCGACTCAACACTGGCTGCAAGTTTTCGTACATCGCCTTAGTGCCCGTCTCCGGGAAGTACAATCGCTGAGCCCCGATCCGCTTCAATCGGGGCATCAGGTCAAACCCCAGCAGATGGCAGAAGGCAAAGGCGATCTCGCTTTGACCGTGGGTATCGACATAGTTGCGCTCTACCTTCATCTCGGTATTGTGGCGCAGCAAGCCTTCGAGCATAGAAGCGACTTCAGAAGAAGAACAGGTTTTGAGCTGAGAGTAGATGCACACTGACTTCTTCTCCACATGCCAATAGATCATCACACCAGGGCCACCATAGCGTTGGTGCCATTCGGTCATCAGATTCTGATCCCACGCGCCAAACTTCTTCGAGTCCGAGGCACAGGCAGAGGTGCCCTCCCCCCAAATTGGCTCCATGCGTGAGCGCAGGACGGCATTGACGACCTTGGCAATGGCATTGCGCAGGTACTCTTTGTGAATGTAGTGACGCTTGACGTAAAGCAAAGGCTCAATACGGATTTTGGGGAGCTAGTTCAACAAGGTCTCCAATAGGTTGCCCAGCAGTGCCTTTCCTCGCTTACGGGCATTGTGTACGAACTCAAAGAACCCCAGATAAAGCGGCAGTTTCTCCT
>NZ_JADEXE010000203.1 GCF_015207265.1 Nodosilinea sp. LEGE 07298
CCACACCCCACACCCCCAACTCACATTGACTACCGCGCAGGGATTTCTGAACCTCTACAAGCCCCAAGGCATCAGTTCTCACGACTGCGTCGGGGCGGTGCGGCGGCTGTTGGGCATTCGTAAAGTGGGCCACGGCGGCACGCTCGACCCCTTGGCCGAAGGCGTACTGCCGATCGCGGTGGGTCGAGCTACACGTCTGCTGCCCTACCTGCCCGAGGGCAAGGCCTACCGGGCGATTATCCGCTTCGGCCTCACCACAACGACTGATGATTTAGAAGGCGAAATTCTCACCCAGCAGGCCGCCGATCGCCTGACAGTCGAGGATATTGCGGCTTGCCTACCCGAGTTTGAAGGGGCGATCGCCCAAATTCCGCCCGCCTTTAGCGCCATTCAGGTGCAGGGGCAACGACTCTACGATCTGGCCCGTAAGGGACGCGTGGTAACGCCTCCCTCGCGCACTGTGACAATCCACAAACTAATGGTGCAGCACTGGCAGCCGGGGGAGCAGCCGGAGCTGACGCTGGATATAGACTGCGGCCCCGGCACCTACATTCGCTCGATCGCGCGGGATTTGGGCGATCGCGTGGGCACTGGCGCTACCCTGGCCCACCTCACCCGCACCCGCAGCGGTGGCTTTAGCCTGGAGCACAGTTTATCGCTGGAGACAGTGAGCGATCGGGTCGAGCGCCAGTCCCTGGAGCTGGTGGAGCCAGCTGTCTCATTGACGCATTTGCCTGCGATCTCCCTCTCCCCAGACCTAGCCCGCCGCTGGCAGCAGGGGCAAAAGTTTCCGCCCCCAGTGGAGATACCGCCCAACACGCCCTATCGCATCCTGAATGATGCTAGCAGAGAGTTTTTGGGCATTGCCCAACTCGAAGAACGGGACGAAGGGCCAATTCTGAAAGCAAAAATGGTGCTTTAGGTGCTTTGTAAGGCTTGCTCTTGGCCGAATTATAGAAATGTAGATCAGCATCTCACTGACTTAGGCTAAAGCCTGCCCCACACCGTCTTTTCGTGAAAGCGCTTTGTCTGCTTATCCTGAAGCAGACCTAACAAGCCTTCCTAAACCTGTAAACCTTCCGGAAGGAAGATACCCATTGCCGCAGGGTAAATTTACTCTTGAGAGATACTATTGTGCGCCGATAAATTCTAAAAGGCGTGTTTAAGATTGGCTTCCAAAAAGGATCGGTATGCAAAGTAATTGCAAAGAAGCAATTCCTGATTTTTGGCCGAGTAAGTTAGCTTTAAACCCAGTTTCTTCAGCACCTACTCTAATTCGAAAACCGCCGCTGCTGCAGAGCTTAGTATCTATCATTGTGCCTGTGCGCGATGAAGCCGCAACCTTAGACGAAACCCTGGCCGCTCTGGCTGATCAAGTCGATTTCAAAGGCTGTCTTATACCCCCAAGTCACTACGAAGTGATTGTTTTTACTAATAACTGCACCGATGAATCGGCAGCGATTGTTCGACAATTTGCCCGTCAGCATCCTGAGCATCAGATCCACTTAATTGAGCAAACCCTGCCGCCTGAAGAAGCCTACATTGGCCGGGTGCGCCAAATTTTGATGGATGAAGCCTATCGCCGTCGCTGTTGGGTCGGTCAGCCTCGGGGCATTATTGCCTCTACCGACGGCGATAGCAGGGTAGACAGCCAGTGGATTGCGGCTATGCTCTACGAGTTTGAGCGGGGGGCCGATGCCGTGGGGGGCCGCACGGTAACTCAGCGCTCAGAGCGACAGGCCCTTGATGTTCAGACGCGGGCTACCTACCTACGGTTTGTGGGCTATCGATATTTGATTAAGCAGCTGGAAGACTATTTGGATCCTGATCCGTTTGATTGTCCACCCCGGCACTATCAGTTTTTCGGGGCCAATTTTGCCATTACCCATGAAATGTACGCCCTGGTGGGAGGGCTGTCCCCATTGCACACGGGTGAAGATGTGGCGTTGCACCAGGCGCTTTTGGCGTTTGGTGCTAAAGTGCGGCACAGCTTTCTCATGCGGGTGACAACGTCGGCCCGTCAGCAGGGGCGGGCCACCCTGGGTTTGGCCGATCGCCTGGCCCAGTTTCAGCATCTCAGTCAGCGCCAGCAGGTGTTTTTAGTTGAACCAGGGGCAGCGGTTGAGGCCAAACTGCGGGCGCGACGCGACCTGCGCAGCTACTGGTGGCGCTACTCGACCGGCCAACCTGCGCTAGCCCAGCCCTGCTTGGCATCGCTGGCCACTCAACTGGCCGTGCCACTGACGATGCTACATCAGGCTGTGGAGCAATCGTCCTCACCAGGAGAGCTTTACCAGCAGATCGACCAGCACCAGCAGACTGCGGGCCTCTGGCAACGGCAGTGGGGCAGTGTTGCGATCGACAAAGCGATCGCCGACTTGCGGCTGCGACTGTATCGGCTGCGTCAGCAGAACCCTGTCGCCGCAGGCCGCCTACCCTAGGTCGCTGTTAGAGGCGCTCATACAGATCGAGTCGATAGTTTTCGGTGCGCCCGTCGTGCAGGTGGCGGAACCGGGCTGTAGCAAAGACCTCAAAAGCATCGTGGACGTCGTCGCCCCGCAGCGGATAGCTAGGGGCATCGTGCACCCAGTGCACCAGTAGCAGATGACCACCGGGCCGCAGGGAGTTGTAGATGCGCGCCTGGGCCTGGTGCAGATCGGCCCGGCACCAGTAGTAGCCCACTTCGGAGAGCAACACCAGGTCAAAGCGATCGCTGGGGTAGTCGTGAGGCACGTTCATAATCTCAAACCGCACCTGGGGCAGGTGTTGGCAACGCTGCATGGCCTTGGCCTGCGCCACCGTTGACAGATCGACGGACAGCAGCGAGTCGCAGCGATTAGCTAACTGGGCGGTCAGCACTCCAATGGAACCGCCAATTTCAAAGGCTGAGCCGTAGCGGGGCCGGGGTAGGGCGGCCAGGGTAGCGGCATATTTGGCCGCCTCGTAGGGGCTGGTTTCAAACTGCCAGGGGTCGTCGTCGGCTTGGTAGAGTTGTTCAAAAAAGTCGGCACCGAGGGAGGGTTTGGTCATGGCACAGGCTCCAAAAAAATTTCCCAGGGGTTGAGAAAACTGGCGATTAGTTCAGGCGACAGCCGAAAGCCGGTAGGGTCGTCGTGGATGAGGTCGGTGGTCTGGGAGCGGTAGCAGGCGATCGCCTGGCGCTTGAGTTCCACAAAGGAGGCGATATCTAGTCGCCAGGGCCGGTAGCTAGCATCCAGAGGCTGGCGCTGCTCGGGGTCCCAGTCCCAGACGGGGTATTCGATCAGGCGGGGCGGCTGCGGTAGGGCAGCGATCGCCGTCTGCATCAAGCTCCAGGTGGCCCGGTGGTCGCGGTGGGGGTCGTAGCGATAGGGCAAAAACAGGGTGCGGGGAGCCACCTGAACCAGGGAGCGCTGACACTGGGCCAGCGCCGCCTGGGCTAGCGAAGTGGAGAGCGAGGCCGAGGGCACCGAGCCGTCGGGAAGCCCCAAAAAGACGACCTGGCTAGCCGCCACCCCTAACCGAGCCAAAGCGGCCAGGGTTTCGGCCTGGCGCACCTGACGCAGGCGAGGAGCAGGGTAGAGCCGCGATCGCGGGTGCGATCGCGTGCCGTCGCTGACCACCAGCACCGACACCGGCAGTCCCTGGGCGCGCAGAGCGGCGATCGCACCGCCGCAGGCCAGCGTTTCGTCGTCGGGATGGGGGGCTACCACCAGCACCGGGGCCTCGCTGGGCAGCGATCGCAGCGGTAGCGTTTCTGGATGGCTGAGGGGGGAGACACTAGCTACCATAGGTCGTGGGCGGGGGTGGTTTGGCTCAGCACGTAGGCTCCTGCGCCTGCGATCGCGGCATCGTAGGCGGGCTGGCGCAGGTACAGGGTCAAATCGCGAATCACGCGCTCAATGGCGTGGCTGGGCAGCAGCCCCCGCGTGCCCACCGATCGCTCGCAGAGCTGCATAGTCTCCATACAAATTTGCTCGATCGCGGTGCGCATCATGTTGGCGTAGGCCAAGAGCCGAGCCTGCTGGGGATGGTCACTTTGGGGATCGCCACCGAACTGCGAATCGTAGGCGACTATCTGATCAGCTGCCCCGCGCAGCCAGAGCTGGCCCGTCTCTAGGGCGATCGCCATCTGCCCCAGCCGCTCCTGCTGGTAGGGGTGCTCGGTGCGTTGCTCGGCCTGCAGGTACTGCCGCGTCAGGTCAAACAGGGCCTCCGCCCCGCCGAGCTGAACCGCCGCAAATCTCACCACTCCAGCGGTGAGCCACGGCTGTCGCAGATAGTCGCCGGGTTGACCAATCAAATCGTCGGCCCCAATCTCTACGCCGGTAAAGTCGATCTTGTAGCTGGCGGTGGCTCGCATTCCCATCGGTTGCCACCAGTCGCGATCCCACTTGGTGCTGACCTCATCCATGGGCACGATCGCCATCTGCCAGGTGCCATCGGGCAACTTGCCGTTGACAAAGGGCCGCTCCACATAGCCCGCCCCCGAGCAAAACGTTTTGGCCCCCTCTAGCCGATAGCGTTGACCTCCCAGGGGCACAATGCTCAGGCCTTCGGCATCCTCCGCATTCCACACGCCAAAAATTTTGTGGCGATCGCGCACCGCTTGCCCGTAGCGCTCAACCTGCTCTGCGGTGCCAAAGGTTTGAATAATTTGCAGCGCGTTGACGTGGCCCTCGTACACGCGCCCTACCGCCAGGTTGCCTCGGCCAATGTGCTTGAGCGATCGCAGCAGGTCGTGGGTTGTCGCCGCATCAATACCCAGGCCGCACCCCCCCAGCGGCTGGCGCAGCGGAGCCACCAAAAACCCTTCCTCGGCTAGGCGCGCGAACGCTTCTACCGGAAACGCACCGGGCTTGTCAACCTGGCCCGCCTGCTGCGCAAACCCCTCGGCCATTTGGGCCGCTAGCCGCACTAACGCAGCCGTAGAGGGCGAGGTCGTTTGAGGCAGCGATATCTGCTGATCGGTGGTAGTGGCCAAAGCTCTAGATAAAGAAGTGTTCATTCGCTCAACATCAAAGAAGGTTCACTTGGGCAAAGTTACTGTTTCTACATTTTGAGCAAAGACGATTCAAAGGTGGGGTAGATAGGGCGTTGCCCAGTTCGAAGGCCGAGACGAAAGCCCCATTAGGCTAAAGCTATTGCACTGGGCAAATGCCATTTGCCCCTACCCATCCACCCCCTTTCTCCCTACGGGAGACGCTATCTTCGACTTCGCTCAGGGACCGATCCCTTCGACTTCGCTCAGGGACCGATCCCTTTCTCCCTACGGGAGACGCTAGCGCGAACGACTCCGCTCAGGGACCGCCACCCATCTAACCGCCTACCCGTCCACCCATCTACTCCTTCGGTACCCACACCGAGACCGACCCGGCCTGGCAGCTAAACTCGGCCCAGCCTTCGTCGTTGGTGGTGACGGGTTCGCTGACATGCTCAGTAATGTCGTAGTAGGTGCAGTTGGGCCGACCCACCTCCATCCACTTGTGGCCGTCGTCGCCGTTGGTCAGCACCACCGCCATACCGCCGGGGTTGGCCTCAGTGCCAAGCCGGGTCCAGCCAATGGTGCTGGGGTGGTCGAAGTAGTCGTACTGATCGCCAAAAGCATAGGTACTGCGGGCATACAAGAACTTATCGATTAGCCACTTGTGGCTGTCGAGCCAGATCTCATATTCGCCGCCGTCGTTGCCAGTGTCTTTGTAGTGAGCGCCGTAGTAGTCGGCGTAGAAAATGCAGGGGTAGCCATCCTGCCGTAGCAAAATTAGCGCGTAGGCGAGGGGCTTGAACCAAGGCTCAACGACCGATTCGAGCGATTGCAGCGGCTGCGAGTCGTGGTTGTCGACCAGGGTGACGGCGAGGGCGGGCTGCTCTTTGACCAGGGTGTTGTCAAAGATGGTGGTGAGGTCGTAGTCGCCCCCGGCCTTGCTGGCCTCGCAAAAGTTGTAGTGCAGGGGCGCATCGAACAGGTGCACATCGCCCTCGGTGACATCGATAAAGTGGTGCAGCGCCTCAATTTCGTAAGACCAGTACTCGCCCACAGCAAACAGTCTGCGCCCGGCATGTCGCCGACAGTGCTGCAACCACTGCGGGAAAAAGCCCGCCCGCACGTGCTTGACAGCGTCAAATCGAACGCCATCGACATCAGTGGTATCGACATACCAAGCGCCCCACTCTTTAAGGGCATCGCGTACCTCGTCTGACTCTATATCGAGGTCGCAGCCCATCAGGTAGTCAAACGCGCCTTTTTCAAGGTCTACGTTTTCGTCAAACTGTTTACCTTCGAACAGGTAAACGGCGTCGTAATCGGGGTCATTGGCATCGTAATCGACGGCGTCGAAATGCCACCAGTGCCATTCCATATCGGAATATTTGCCCTGGCGACCGGGGAATTTGAAGTGGGTCCAAACCTTGACCGTCCGGTTTTCGCCAATTTGCTCATGGCGGTTGTCGTGGCTCATGGGGGTGGCTTCGACTTCTTCGAGGGCATCGCCGCCCATCATGTGGTTAAACACCACGTCGGCATAGACCCGAATGCCCGCTTCTTTGGCGGCTTTTATGCTCTCAAGGTATTCGGCTTTGGTGCCGTATTTGGTGCGAACGCTATTCTTTTGGTCAAATTCTCCCAGGTCGTACAGGTCGTAAACGCTGTAGCCTACGTCGATGCCACCGGCAGTGCCTTTGTAGGCGGGCGGTAGCCAAAGAGCGGTAATACCAACCTCAGCTAAGTCTTTTGCGTTTTTAGCTAACTCGTTCCACAGGTTGCCATCGGGCTCAATGTACCAATGAAAATACTGCATCATCACGCCGTTAGGCTCTGACATACCTGTGAAATCCTTTTGGGAAAATAATGGTTGCTTCGGAATTATGGCAGGTTTTCTCAGATTTTTCGGTCTACCTTGCGGCATATTTCAACATAAGTAGGGTGGGCACTGCCCACCACCAAACCCTAGCTCTTCTACAGTCAACTGCTTCTCTCCTAAATAACATTAATAATGTTTCCTCTCCTTTAAGCTACCAAAAGAACAGTATTAGGGTGAGCGAAAAAGCACCGCAATGGGTGTAGGTGCGATAAGAGCTGGGTTTATGACAAGGGCTAGGAGGGAAAGGTTTAGGGTTCTTGTTGCTTACTAAGGGGAATGGTGGGCAGTGCCCACCCTACTAAATCTTCCTTAAATAGGGAGCTTCGAATGGACCTTAACCCCCCTTTTTAAGGGGGGCAGGGGAGATCAGAACAGTTTTAATAGTGAAGTAGAACGTCTTTAGAGCACCTTCTTTTGCTGCGTGAGAATGGCCTGAAGTTTTGGGCAATTTAAGAGGGTAAACCGTTAGGGAGCACTACCCAAATGCCCGTAAACTTGAGACTCCTGATAGGCTGGCTTCGCTAAGTGTGAGGCCAGCCTATTTTTTGGAGATGCACCCCACGGGAGGTTGTCGGTAGGGGCGCACGGCGTGCGCCCAATGTAGGGCCTGTAGTCACGACACCGCGAACTGAAGGCGGTGGTTGATTGAATGCCCCAAGATGGGGAGGGCAAATGCCGTTTGCCCCTACGAGAGCCCCTAGTCGTCTGGAGTGACCAGGCGGCGGGTCATCACGCTGATGTATTCGCCGCTGCGCCCGGTGGGGATGGGCTCAATCCAGGCGACTCGATCGCAGTAGCGCAGCACTTCCATGCGGTTGATGGCTTCTATGACGGCGGCGTAGTCGCCCAGCAGTATGTGGGTGAGCCGGTCGGGCCGGTAGGTGGGCAGGGCAAACGAGGCGGGCAGGCCGGGCTGCCCCAAGGGTTGAAAAGTCATGCGGTTGTCTCCGTTTTCGGGTGAAGGAAAACGGGGAACGCTCTAGCGCTGTCCCAAAGAAAGGTAAACGAAGACGCTAGCTCCTAGAATGCACCTAGGGCATCTCACTTACCCGGTCTAAGCTGGGATGTCTTAGGGTGCAGGGGAAGCTGTAACTTCCCCTACGCCCGTCCTAGATTACATTCCCCGCAAAAATACGGTACAGCAAGTGCCCTTGTAGAACAACCGTACAGGCGCAAGGATATTTTGTGGGGATGGCCAGGGATAGAGCCGGGCAAATAGCATTTGCCCCTACGGGGTTTCGCCTACGTCTCGCAGCACAGCTTCAATCAAACTAGAGCGAATATAAATACCGTTGGCCTGCATGGTTTGAATGTAAGGCTTTAACGCCGGTATTAAGCCTGCTTTTTTAGCTCGGCGCAAAATACCTAGGGTGCCAATGCGGCGGATAGCTAACCGCTCAGCAACCCGACGGGCTTGGGCATCGTCGAGTAATACGGTGCTATTGGGGATAGCTTGGGCCAAGGCAATGGCCTCGGCCTCTCCTCGATCAACCAAGATCAGCAGAGGTTCTAGAATGGCTGGCTCTGAAGCTTGAATCGTCAGCCACGGTACCTGACTTACAGCCTGTGACCCTGGTAAACCGATACCTTTAACGGTGACTTCATCCCAAACAGCGGGGGGAGCATAGACACTTTGATAAAGCTGAGGAAGGAGATCAAGTTGCTCAATGATAGCCAGGGCGATGAGAGGGCTGCTGTCGGCAATAATGGCGGCGTTAGTCATCGCGAAGTTCGTCGGCGATCTGGTCGTCGTCTAGGTTAATGACTGGTATTTGCAGCCGCCCCAGTTCGTACATAAAGCGCAGCTTGTCCATGCCGCAAAAGGTGGCGGCTTTGCCCAGAGAGAGGCGGTGCAACTCGAAGAGTTTGACGGCAAGCAAAAAAGCTAGCTCAGCCTCAAGCGCCTGGGGCGATTTACCCGAGGTAATGAGCAAGTCGTCGGGGTAAGGGATAGAGAGGCTGTGCATAGATATACCAGAGAGCCCAGACCGTATGGAATATGCTAATCGTTATGATAGCCGCTGGAGCTTGCGCCGCTTGCCGATGGCCCTCGGTAGGGGCGCGCGGCGATCGCCCAATGCAGCGTCTGACGCCTTTCGATCGGGACTATGGGCAAGATTCCTAACACAGAACTCTTATTCCAGATACACCAAAGCTCGAAATCGTTCATCATCCCGAATACGGTCAAAATCTGGGTTGCACTTGGCTTCCCTTCGGCTATGACGAGGTGCAATTTCAATCGCTTTTGTTAAATTATCGATTATCGGTTCAAGCTCACCTTGCAGGGCGTAACAGCAGGCTTTGGCATAGTAGCCGCTCTCATGCTTAGGGTCTTGCTGAATTGCTTGGTCACAGTCAGTAAGGGCTTCGGCATAGCGCCCTGCTCTTGCCAGAACAATACCGCGATTTGCTTTAAGTAAAGCTTCTTCAGGGCTTAAATGGATTGCTTGGTCAACCGCAGCGATTGCTTTGTCAAAATCTTGAAGGAAGCTCAATGTTAATGCCTGAGAATTCAATACACCGGAATTTTTAGGAGCAATTTCAAGCGCTCGATCGAAAGCCGCAAGCGCTTCACCATACCGCTTCAGCGCTCGTAAGACATCCCCCCGGTTTATCCACGCATTAACAGATTTAGGGTCGAGGTCAAGTGCTTTTTGAAAGCTTTCCAATGCTTCCTCATAGCGCTCTAGATGATAGAGCGCAAAACCTCGATTTCTCCATGCATCAACAGATTTAGAGTCGAGGTCAATCAGCTTTTGAAAGCTTTCCAATGCTTCCTCATGGCGCTCTAGATGATAGAGCGCAAAACCTCGATTTCTCCATGCATCAACAGATTTAGAGTCGAGGTCAATCAGCTTTTGAAAGCTTTCCAATGCTTCCTCATGGCGCTCTAGATTGCCGAGTGCAACACCCTTTGTAAGAAAAGTCTGTGGATTACCTTCCCATAAATCTAGTGCTATCTCACAACAATCCAGCGCATCTTGATAGCGTTCTATGGTGTTCAGCAAATCACCAAGATTCAAAAAGAGACTGTGCAGTAGTTTTGGACGGCATTGAGTTGCTAGCTGTTCAGCCTGGCTTTTTGCTGGCAAAAGTGAATTAACCATTTCCCTGGAGCGCTTGCGGCGAAGAGACTTATAGATCAGTCCTACACATTTGCCAAGGCCATCTGGCACGTTATCTACCTGCTCTAGCAAAACTTGCAAAGCATCCTCAATGTTTTTCAATCGTGCCTCAATCGCGTCTTCTGATAAATCATCCTCACCTTCAAATTCAAGCTTGTAGCTTTTTGGAGGTTGACCTAGAAAAATCCAACCGAATCTGAGGGCGATCGCAGAATCTTTAAAGAATTTGCCCGTTGCTCTAGGAAGCAGTGTTTGACTTTCCTCACTTAACTCTGCACTGATAAAAGCAAAAGGTGCTATAAATACATCTGGCTCGCGCAGATAGGCTGCAATAAAAACCTGCTCAGTATATTGATGGAGTCCTTCTCTGCCTTTGCCAAACAGACTGTAATAAAGAAACTCGGCGATCAACTCTCGCCACTCCTCATCTTCATACGAATCGGGTAAAGGAGTTTGAGGCTCAACCAGCTCATCCGCTTGCCGCTTGAAGTAATCCGCGAGGAGTGCATTGGTTTTACGAAACTGATTTTGGTCGTCCTGAAAATAGGACCACCGAAAAACATCTCGCGCCACATCATCCAACCGATAATGCCCTTTACTAAACTCAACGAAATCTGAGCGTTTCAACCACTCAAAATAATCTTCTGCGGTGTCATTCGCCTGCTGTAAGCCAGGAATGTTGCACTCCAGCAAATATCGCATTATTGCCAAATCAAACCAGCGGCAACACGCCACAATCTGCAAAATCTTGCGCTGCTGCGAATCGGTGCCCTGTAAAAGGAGTTCGGCGATTGCCTGATTCCCTTTAGAAAAGTCAGGTTCTTTATCGTCCTCTTGTTGTTTCCTTACCCAGTCCAGATAATAGGGTAATCCCTGGGTTGCTCTATAGATCTTGGCGCGTGTCCCCCCATTTTGGATGCCAATTTGCTTGAGGTAGTTTTCTGTATCGTTTTTGCTGAACTCTTGGAGCGGTGTTGTATGGAGTAACGTCCGATCCTGATTGAGTTTGCGCCAACCTTCATCGGCCTGTAGCGATCGCCGCCCTACCACCACTAGTCGTACTGGAGAAGAAGCGAGCGGTGTATCTTCCACCAAATACTGCCATAGCCATTGATTTAAATAAGCCTGCGCTTTTTCATAGGTGTCTAAAATCAATACGAGCGATTGTGCTCTGAGTTGGGCAACTTGCATTAAACTCTCAGCAAATGCCTGCGTTAGCTGAGAAACAGGTTCCAACATGAGTGCCTGTAGCTCAGGCTGGTCTTTGGTTGCAGGGTGATTCCGCACTCGCTGCTGAATCCATTCTTTCAAGCCCTCGGCATCCTCACCGATTGCCCCTGAAGGCGCAAATTCCGCTCCATAAAATTTGGGGTGATTTGAAGTCGATGCAAAGCTGGCTGTCCCTAACCAGATAAATCGTTCAAACCAGCTGGTGATTTTCCTCGCGTCTTCACTACTGGCTTCTTTGCCATCTACTGAACGATGGCTCAATTCAAAAAGAGTGTTTTCAAAAAGCTGCTCTCGTTGGGTAAACGCATCGATGCTCGTTTCGGTGCCCAACAGCTCCCTTGCTTGCTGATGAACCTTCCGCATGAGCTTTAGCGGTGTTTCGATATCAACCGTTTTCGCAAAACAAACCTCCAGAAAATCAACGTTGCCTGTATGAGCTTCCCGCAATCGACCCAGCAAGGTCGTTTTACCCACTCCGCCAATGCCGCAAATATTAAATAGTAAGGGTTGTCCGTCAGGTTGTTGTAGTACTCTCTCAAAGCGATCTAAGAGCCTTTTCGCCTCATCCCGCTCGATATAATGCTCATCTGGAACACGCGATCGCATCGGAGACTGACGCGTTAATTCCCTGGATTGAGCAGCTTGCTTTATCTCTTTTTCCTGCTGAATCTTATTGACGACTGCACGGATACCCTTTGCAACTTCGACATAAGCTTCATCTCGATTTTCCCATTTAGTAATTGGTTGACTAGGTTCTGGCAATCCTTTTAAAGTTTGTAGCGGAGTTCCCTCCAGAGCCTCTATATCGAGCGGTCTGAGAAAAATAGGAATGATGCGAGCTTCTCCAGCATCATGACGTTCTCTCGCCTGCTCCAGTTCAGTGCAATAGCAAAAATCTGAATCGACAAAGCTGGGGCTGACCAGCAGCAAAATAATATCTGCCGAGTTCAGTTGACCGTCAAGCTCCTTACGCCAATCTGTACCGGGGTCAATTTTGCGATCGTGCCACGTTTCAATCTTATTTTGACGTTCTAGCGGCTTTAAGTGTTTTGCCAACTCATCACGTAAACTTTCATCTTCGTGAGAGTAGGAAAAAAATACCTTGACTTTGGCATCAGTCATTTAGCAAGTAACCCAAAACCTTTGACACCGTAGCCCTTAGTGGTGCAGAAAACTTAGGGCAGTCTCACCATGAGAATGTGAGGACCTTAGCGAACTCAATGCGACAGTCTAGGGCGTCTCGCTTGCATTGAGAGGCGCAAGCGGGCGGTGGATTGCCCTTAGGCAAGGCTTGGAGGATGGGCAAGGGCAAACGCTCGTAGCAAAGCCGAGCCAGTTCCCGCAAACCGAGTTGCAGAAAACTCAAGCCCCGGTCGCCATGCCAATCCAGACGACTCC
>NZ_JADEXE010000204.1 GCF_015207265.1 Nodosilinea sp. LEGE 07298
CTCCCACTCATCCACCCTCCCACTCATCCACCCTTACACCAGCGGTGTCTTAGCCGGAATCCCCGGCAGACGAGGAAATTTGTCGGGGGTGCGGTCGACTTTGGCGAGAATCACGTTGTGGCGAACGCCCTGGGTTAAGGGAGTGGTCTGCGATCGCACCTCCAGGAGTTGGCCACCTAGGCGTGGCAGAATCGCCATCAGACCGGCTTCCTCTGCTGCCGTCCACTGGCCGCGATAGAGCACAGCCTGGCCTTCTAGCTTGAGCAGCGGCAGGGCATACTCAGCACAGGTGTTAACCGAGCCCACGGCGCGCAGCAGGGCCAGATCGTAGGCTTCTCGGTGAACAGGCTGGTGGGCGACCTGCTCAGCTCGCTGGGGCAAAAAGCTAACGTTGGCGATCCCCAGGGTTTCGCAGACAATTTCGAGCGCCGCAATTTTTTTGCGGGTGGCATCCATCAGGGCGATCGCCCAGTGAGGGAACACCAGCGCCACCGGCAGTCCTGGGAACCCGCCGCCTGTGCCAATGTCAACCACCTTCAGCCCAGCGGCACTGGCTTGGGGATCGCTTAGCCAAGGAGCTACGCCCTGGAGCGAGTCCCACAGATGCTTTTCCCAAAAATCTTCGGGCGTAGTAATGCGGGTCAGATTGACCTGCTGGTTGGCGACCAAAATGGCCTCGTAGAGCTGCTGTAACCTCTGCTGCTGGGGATCAGTAGGCTGCCAGTGCAGGCTACTCTGCCAGCGATCGCCGTTAAAAGATAGCCGATCCATAGCGCTAACCCTAACCCGCTGCCGAAGACAGAGACGTCTGGGGCACTGAGGTCAGAGTGCCGTGGTCCAGCTGCCAGCAGCGATCGGCCAGTTCAGCCAGTTCGTCGCCATCGTGGGAGACTACTAGCAGCGTCCAATTTTGCTTGAGCTGCTTAAGCAAACCAATGATCTGCCGCCGCATCGACCAATCTAGGCCCGCTGTGGGTTCATCAAGCAGCAGCAGATAGGGTTTACGAATTAGCTGCACCGCCAGGGCCAGCCGCCGCTGCTGCCCGCCGCTCAAATCATGCGGCGAGGTTTTTAAAGAAAGCTGCTCTAGCCCTACGGCCTGCAACGCCTGATCAATCTGTTCACGGGCCAGTTCTGGGTGCCCCAGGCGCAGTTCTTCGAGCAGCGTGTGCCCACAGAAGTGGCGTTCGGGAAACTGAAACACCAGCCCTGCTAGCTGCCGCAAGGCCTCGGGGTCTAAATCTTGCTGCCGCCACTGAATTGCTCCTATCGTAGGCTGAGCAAACCCCGCCATAATCTCTAGTAGAGTGCTCTTGCCCGACCCACTGGGTCCATAAATTAGCCCTAGCTGCTGGGGAGCCAGCTCCAGAGAAATATTGCTCAAAATAGCCCTTGGGCTAGCCGGTGGATGATAGGTAAGTTGACGAAGATAGAGCATTCTACCCGGCAGTAAAACAACAAATGATGTAGCTAAGACGGCAAGAAGATGTTATCTCTTTTCCAGTGTGCCCTACGGAGCTGATATTAGCCGAGACAGGATCAGTTCAGTGAGAGCTAGGCCAGTGTAGCTTCTGTAACATTACTGCCACAAACGCCCTAAGAATTCGCCACAATTGGGCCATTAGGCATCGCCGTCAACTATTCATCAGTAGATATTTCTCCCTCCAGGAGTCCTGTTTTGTTCCCCATGTCTAGGTCGTAACGGATAAATCACTATGGTTTTTCACGCTCGTCTTGCCTCACTTCGCCTAGGGTCGCGCTTTAGAGCACTGTCAGCGGGTACTCTTACCATCGCTTTTTTGGCTCTAGCGCCTACAGTGGCCCAGGCCGGAGATCCGTTTCGCACCACCGATCCCCACGATATTGGCGACAAGACCGAAGCTGTCTTTAACGCACTGTTTTACGAAGGCAACTACACAGCCGCTGAGTCTTTAGTTGGGCAAGCGATCGCCGCAGAACCCAATGAGCCTATGAACTACGCCATTGCAGCGGCCCTAGGCTACCTCAATAAAGACCTCAATCAGCTGGCCGACCAGGCTCGCCTGACCCAGCAAACCGCCACAGCACTCAAAGCGACCGACCCGCTACGTGGTCATATCTACACGGCTGTCGGTATTTTTATGGAAGGAGCCCATACGCTGCAAACTCAAGGCATTGCCCGTGGCACTCCCGCTGCCCTGCGCATGCTACAGCGGGTTTTTAGCGAACTTGATGCGGCCGAGAAGATTGACCCCAATGACCCAGAGTTAAGCCTGCTGAAGGGCTTTATGGACTTGCTGCTGGCGGTCAACCTCCCCTTTGCGAACCCCGACCAGGCCATTGCTCGCTTGCAAAACGGCCACCCTGACTACCTGACGCATCGTGGTATTGCCATCGGTATGCGCGACCTAGGACGCTACAGCGAGGCCCTTGCCGAGGCCGATAAGGCCCTGACGGCTGCCCCTACCAATCCCGATTTGCTTTACCTGAAAGCCCAGATTTTGTTTCTTCAGCAGCAGTACGCCGCCAGTTTGCCCTTTTACCGGTCTGCGTTGACCTACGCTGACCAACTGCCAGAGTCTACGGTGCAGCGCATTGCCTTCGAAGCCTGTCAGGCCGAGGGAACCAACAGTGAGGTATGCGCTGAGCAATCGGGGATTTAACGAAAGCTAGCGATCGCGATTCGGACTGGTTAAGCCCTATGCTGAGTAGTGCAGCATGGGGCTTTGTTATGCAGGTTGAATTTCGCGAATGCGACTTCTTTAACCTTTGGATTTGGCTACGGTTTGAGACCGTGCCCTCCAATATGGAGCAGCAGTACATCGACGAAGTCTTTTCGTCGTGGTTCTTTTTGGGCAAGCTGGGCGGCTTTAACGCCGAAAATCTCCAGGTGCAGGATACCGGCCTAGACATCAACTATCTGCCCTACGATGAAGATCGACTGGGTAACAGCATGCTGTCGGTCATGCACAATACGAGCGAAGTCGAATATCAGGGGCTCTGGGCTCGCTGCTGGTTCGACCTAGGCACCAGCGATGCCATTGCCCTCGACGTGTTGATTAACGCTTTAGAGCAGTTCAGTCGCGAGTACGTCGTCATTGAGGCCTGCTACATCGGTGGCGAAAACCCCGACTGGCCGATTCCAGGTAGCGGACAACCCGAGTTTATCGACGAAGACGCCTGATCTTGGTGCCGTCTTTAAAGATGCCATCGCCCCTAAAACAGCAAGAGGAGGGGATGTCGCTCATACCCCCTCCTCACAAAGCCCAGTTTGACACTGGGGCTTGGGGAATTCAAGCGAATTGCCCCCGCCTGCTGCTAACGAAACATGCTGCTGACCGAGCTTTCCTCGTGGATGCGCCAGATCGCCTCACCCAGCAGGTTAGCCATCGACAGTACCGTGAGTTGCTTAAACTGGCGAGCCGCCGTCATCGGAATCGTGTTGGTTACAATCACCTCCTCGAACAGCCCTGCCGATAGCCGCTCTACCGCCGGGGGCGAGAAGACGGGGTGGGTGGCACAGGCATAGACGTGGCGAGCGCCCTCCTGCTTTAGCAGGCGTGCCCCTTCGCAGATGGTGCCAGCCGTATCGATCATGTCGTCAACGAGCACGGCGGTTTTGCCGCGCACATCACCCACCACATTCATGACCTCAGCCACGTTGTGGGCCTGACGACGCTTGTCAATAATTGCCAAAGGCGCATCGTCAAGCTTTTTGGCAAAGGCGCGAGCGCGGGCCACACCGCCCACGTCGGGAGAAACCACCACTAAGTCTTCTAGTTTTTTGCTAGCGATGTAGTCGATTAGCACCGGGGTACCGTAGACATGATCACAGGGAATGTCAAAGTAGCCCTGGATTTGGGCCGAGTGCAGGTCAATAGCCAAGACCCGGCTGGCACCCGCCTTGGTCATCAGGTTAGCCACCAGTTTGGCCGTAATCGACTCGCGTCCGGCAGTCTTGCGATCGGCCCTGGCGTAGCCGTAGTAAGGAATTACGGCGGTAATCTGTCGAGCTGAGGCGCGCCTACAGGCATCGATCATGATCAGCAGCTCCATCAGGTGATCATTCACCGGCTGGCAGGTGGGCTGAATCAGATAGACATCACAGCCGCGAATCGACTCTTGAATTTGGATGTAGACTTCGCCATCGGCAAAGCGCTTGCGCACCATTGGGCCTAAATCTAACCCTAGATAACGAGCCACTTCGCGCGCCAAGTCAACGTTAGCTGAGCCCGAAAAAAGTTTGAGGCGGTTGTTCTCCCCGAAGTGCGGTAACGACGGAGTTTGCATCGGCAAAGTGGCAGAACGGATCACTTCAGGCCCTCTGAGCATGTTCACCTAGGAAATCCTAGCATTCCAACCTAAAAAGCTTTTAAGCATTTATCCTTAAAAACGCTGCGATCGCTTGGGCCGCTTTCTTGCGCCTAGCATTTCTAAGCTGGCGGATAGCGATCCCGTCTCAACAGATATCGCTTATCTATATTTGTTATGTCATTTTTTCGGGGTATCCACCACATTGCGATCATCTGCGGCGACTACTCTCGCTCGAAGCAGTTCTACACCCAGGTGCTAGGGTTTGAAGTGATTCGAGAAACCTATCGAGCCGAGCGGCAGTCCTACAAGCTCGATCTGCGACTAGGGGATGGCACCCAAATTGAGCTATTTTCTTTTCCCGATCCACCACTGCGTCCCTCGCGCCCAGAGGCCCAGGGGCTCAGGCATCTGGCGCTAACGGTAGACGATTTAGACGCGACCATTCAGCATCTTCACCACCATCAGATAACGACTGAAGCGATTCGCGTAGATGAGCTAACTGGCAAGCGCTTTACGTTCTTTCCAGACCCCGATCGCCTCCCTATTGAGCTGTACGAGCGGTGAGGCTAGCCTGTTTTTTGAGTCGGGCGTGGCAATGCTGATGGGCTAAGGATTGTGGCCAGACTTGAGGACTCGCCCTAGAACTCGTCGGTCAGCCATTCCAGCGATCGTGCACCTAAGGGCAGAGGAATGCTGACCGCCTTGCCCAGGCGAGGGCGATCGCGAGTTTGGGCGATCCACTGCTGCACATACTCCACCTGCCCCCATTCGTTCAGGTACAGCAATACCTGACCCAGGTGAGCCAAATACTCCTCTTCACTGAGCGGAAACGACGCCTGCTCTAGATAACGCCACATCACCTGAAGAAAGATTTTGCCCTGGGTGCGCCGAAATTGAATATCGAAGGAATAGCCCCACTTTTCGATCAGAAGGGTCTGCAAGTCTGCCCCGGTCATTGCCCTAGCCCTACCATCGCTACGCCCGATACATTTCTTTACCATACGCCCTAGTGGTCAGCCCAAGCCTAGCTGCCACTACACTCGCCAAAATTGACCAAATCGCTTAAAAAACAGCCATATTGATGATTTGATGTGGGCTAGAGCCGCCCTATTAGTGATTTGAGTCTACAAGAAGCCTGTTTTATTCGGTTTTCTAACCGTTATCGCCCAACAAAGCGCGATCGCTCCGGCTCCTTTATCTCTACCAAGAATTTTCTGAGAACAGCAAGGTGCAATAATACGATTGGTAAAGCTAAAGGCGTGGTCAGCGACATCGGGACTGCTCCAATTGGTGCCCCGTTAAGGGTTTGCTTAGGCGCGGTGAAGACAGTCAGCCTGCTGCCGTTGACCTAGGCTCAGCTACCGCCGTTGATAGCTGTTATTCATTTGAAACAGGTATACCAGTCTGGATTATGACTCAAGTTTCTGGAACCTCCGATGTCCCTGATTTGGGGCGACGCCAATTTATGAATTTGCTCACCCTCGGGGCCGCCTCGGGGGCCATTGGGGGCATGCTCTATCCCGTCATCAAGTACTTTGTGCCTCCCTCCAGCGGCGGCGCTGGGGGCGGGGTAACCGCCAAAAATGAGCTGGGTAACGACGTGATTGCTAGCTCGTTTGTGGAGACCCACAAGCCGGGCGATCGCGTTCTAGTGCAGGGGCTCAAGGGCGACCCCACCTACCTAGTTATTCAGGAAAGTGGATCCTTAGAGAGCTACGGTATTAGCTCTATCTGTACCCACCTGGGCTGCGTAGTACCCTGGAACGCCAGCGAAAACAAGTTTATGTGTCCGTGCCACGGCTCTCAATACGACGCCACGGGCAAAGTCGTACGAGGTCCGGCACCGCTGTCTTTGGCCTTGGCCCACGCCGATGTCACTGAAGACGACAAAGTTACCCTCAGCAATTGGACTGAAACCGATTTTCGCACTGGCGAGTCGCCTTGGTGGGCCTAGACTGAGCCTGCGCTTTGGCAAACTGCAGCGCCATACCCCCGTTGACATCACCCCAGTTGACATAACTTTTGAACGCATGAATAGACTCACTTCATTAATCAACGGCCTGCGCCCTCTCGCCATTACCTGCGCCGCCGTTCTGACGGTGTTTGCAGGCTGGCTGGCGGTACCTCAGACCGCCGAGGCGTATCCCTTCTGGGCTCAAGAAAACTACGCCGCCCCCCGTGAAGCCACAGGCCGTATTGTGTGTGCCAACTGCCACCTAGCGGCTAAGCCCACCAAGGTAGAAGTTCCTCAGGCGGTTCTGCCCGACTCTGTTTTCAAGCTCAAAGTTGAAATTCCCTACGATCTCGATACTCAGCAGGTGTTGGGTGACGGTAGCCGAGGCGGTCTCAATGTAGGTGCTGTAGTGGTTCTGCCCGAAGGTTTTAAGATTGCGCCCCCCGAGCGCATATCTGAAGAGCTACAAGAAGAAGTCGGCAGCACCTACTTCCTGCCCTACAGCGACACCCAGGAAAACATTATTCTGGTCGGGCCTCTACCCGGCGAGCAATACCAGGAAATCATTTTCCCAGTGCTGTCTCCCGACCCAGGCCAGGACAAGTCGGTTTCCTTTGGTAAGTATCAAATTCACGTGGGCGGCAACCGGGGCCGAGGCCAGGTATACCCCACCGGCCAGGCCAGCAACAATACTGTCTACAACGCCACCGCGAGCGGCACCGTCACCGCTGTTGAGCCCCAGGCGGCGGGTGGTTACCTCGTCACCATTCAGTCTGAGACAGGCAATGATGTCACCGACACAATTCCGGCTGGCCCCGAACTGCTGGTCGCGGCAGGGGATGTGGTAGAAGCGGGTAAGCCTCTGACCAGCAACCCCAACGTAGGCGGCTTCGGTCAGATGGATACCGAAATTGTGCTGCAGAGCCCCAACCGCATCAAGGGCCTTGTCGCCTTCCTGGCGGCGGTGATGCTAACCCAGATTATGCTGGTACTGAAGAAGAAGCAGGTCGAGAAAGTGCAGGCTGCTGGTATGACCATGTAGGTTAGCTGCAATGGCATAGCCGCCTGATTTACCGATTTGATCAATCATCCGTAAAAAGGCATCAGCAAAAGGGGACGCTAGTGGCGTCCCCTTTTTTAGGGCTCAGATTTAGGCCAGTGGCTTTCGTCAGGAGTCTGTTTAGTGAGCTACAATTGTTAAGTATTTTTGCATATTCGAAACTTGTCTTGAGCCTTTTTAAGTTTGGCGCTCGGGGGTGGTTTCGGTGCCCGATTATTCTCGCCAAGGTTTTACACAGTTATGACGCTTCCCATTCGCAACGTTGCAATTATTGCCCACGTTGACCACGGCAAAACCACTCTGGTAGATGCCCTGCTGAGGCAGTCCGGCATTTTTCGCGAAGGGGAAGACGTGCCCGACTGCGTGATGGACTCTAATGACCTAGAGCGGGAGCGGGGCATTACCATTCTGTCGAAGAACACGGCCGTTCACTACGGCGAGACCCTGATCAACATCATCGACACCCCTGGCCACGCCGACTTTGGTGGCGAGGTAGAACGAGTGCTGGGTATGGTTGACGGCTGCATTCTGATTGTGGATGCCAATGAAGGCCCTATGCCCCAGACCCGCTTCGTGCTCAAAAAAGCGCTGGAGAAGGGTCTGCGACCGATTGTAGTCGTCAATAAGATCGATCGCCCCCAGGCCGAGCCCCACGGTGCCGTTGATAAAGTGCTCGATCTCTTCATTGAGCTAGGTGCCGACGACGACCAGTGCGATTTTCCCTACCTGTTTGCCTCGGGGCTAGCGGGCTATGCCAAAACCAAACTCGAAGACGAGGGCGTCGATATGAAGCCTATGTTCGAGTCGATTCTCGACCATGTGCCGCCCCCGGTTGGGGATGCTGAAAAGCCACTACAGATTCAGGTCACCACCCTCGATTACTCCGACTATCTGGGCCGTATTGTGATTGGCAAAATTCACAATGGAGTTATCAACGCCGGGCAGCAGGCCGCTCTAATCAAAGAAGACGGCAGCATGGTGAAGTCAAAGATTTCTAAGCTGCTAGGCTTTGAGGGCCTGCGCCGCATCGATATTGAGCAGGCGTCGGCGGGCAACATTGTGGCGGTGGCAGGCTTTGCCGATGCCAACATTGGCGAAACCATTACCTGCCCCACCAACCCTCAAGCGCTACCGCTGATCAAAGTAGACGAGCCCACGCTACAGATGACCTTTGTGGTGAATGACTCGCCCTTTGCGGGTCAGGAAGGCAACTTTGTCACCTCGCGGCAGCTGCGCGATCGCCTCATGCGTGAGTTAGAGACCAACGTAGCGCTGCGGGTAGAACCCACCGACTCCCCCGATCGCTTCTCCGTGTCGGGCCGGGGCGAGCTGCACTTGGGTATTTTGATCGAAACTATGCGCCGCGAAGGCTATGAGTTTCAGGTCTCCCAACCCCAGGTGATCTACCGCGAAGTCAATGGCCAACCCTGTGAACCCTACGAGCTACTGGTGCTAGATGTGCCCGAAGATGGCGTGGGCGGATCCATGGAGCGCATTGGCCAGCGTCGGGGCGAGTTGCAAGACATGCGGATTATGGGCGATGGCCGTGCCACTCTGGAGTTTGTGATCCCAGCTCGGGGCCTAGTCGGCTTTCGCGGCGAGTTTATGCGCTTGACCCGTGGTGAAGGCATCATGAATCACAGCTTCTTAGACTATCGCCCCCTCGGTGGTGATATTGAGGCTCGCCGCAATGGGGTGCTGATTGCCTTTGAGGAAGGGGTAGCCACCTTCTACGCCCTCAAAAATGCTGAGGATCGCGGCGTGTTCTTCATTACCCCCGGCACTAAGGTGTACAGGGGCATGATTGTAGGTGAGCACAACCGCAACCAGGATCTCGAACTCAATATCTGCAAAACCAAACAGCTGACCAACCACCGGGCTGCTAGCGGAGACGAACTGGTGCAGCTACAAAGCCCTGTAGACATGAGCTTGGAGCGGGCTCTAGAGTATATCGGCCCCGACGAGCTGGTGGAAATCACCCCTGAGTCGATTCGGCTGCGTAAGCTCTCTAAGAAGCTGGCCAAGCGTTAGACAAATTAAACGCTAGGGCGTTAGGGTGGCATGGCACAGTGGGGCCAGCCACCCTTTTTAATGCCGATCTCTCAATGAAGCTGAAGGAGCGTAACCGAAAACGAAGATGGCCTTTAGGCTGGGACATTGGCCGTATCACTAGGCTTTATAGACGGTTCTTCATGCTGCTTTGGTTTGGGTATGCTCTGCTAGTTAGGGGAAGGCAATCGGATGAAATTTGCGGCACGCTTCACCAATTGGCTGGAACAGCGCTGGGTTAATCCTGCCTATGTAGGTTGGGTGCTCTTGGGACTGGCGCTGTTCTTTTTTGCGGCAGCGACCAATACCCTAGCGGGCTGGCTCTACGTGATTAGCGGAGTGATGCTGGCGCTGCTGATGGTGGCGGCCTTGCTGCCTCCCCGCAACCTACAGGGGCTGGTGGTGACGCGATCGCCTATTCAGCCCGTCACCGCTTGCATACCTCTAGCGATCGAACTTCGGGTTCACAATCCCCAGCGTCAGCCCAAGGGGCTTTTTCAAGTGATTGACTCACTGCCTGCTGCTCTTGGGCCAGTACAGGTAACAGCCGTTAGGACCCTGCCCCCAGGACAAACTTATACCTGGCGCTATGAAGTGCCCACTCAGCGCCGGGGCATTTACCGCTGGCCCAGAGTCGATCTGCGGACAGCGGCTCCTCTGGGGCTATTCTGGTGCCGTCGCTCTACAGAAGCACCGGCTACAGCGGTGGTCTACCCCCAGGTGTTGACCCTCAAGCGCTGCCCCCTGCTCGATACCGTTGGCCCCCGAGACGGCCAGCACTGGCGCTATAACCCGCTGGCAAAGGCGGATACTCAAGGGATAACGCGATCGCTGCGTCCCTACCGCTGGGGCGACCCAACCCGACTGATTCACTGGCGCACCAGCGCCCGCTATGGCGAGCTACGGGTGCGTGAACTCGAAACCATTACCGCCAGCTGCGAAGTAGTCATTGCCCTCAACACCACCGCCCGCTGGGATGAAACGAGCTTTGAGCAGGCGGTAGTAGCCGCAGCTTCGCTCTATACCTACGCCCTTAAGCAAGGGTTTACCGCCGCGCTGTGGCTGCCCAGTCCAGCCGGGCAAGACAACCTGCTGCGAGAGAGCAATCGGGTGATGTATGCCCTGGCTGAGGTAGCACCAGCCCCAATAGCTCAGAACGTTATGATTCCACCGCAGCAATCAACGATTTGGCTTACGGCAGCCGGGACAGAAGCGGTTAATTTGCCCACAGGGAGTCGTCAGATCATTTGGGGCAGTAGCTCTGCGGCAGCAGCTTTGGTCAGCAGCTTAAGCACACTGAGAGTTGACCCCAATGAGCCCTTGGAGACGCAACTTCAGGTCAATGTTACTTAGCTACCCCTTAGCAAGCCGTCACTTGCTAAACATCCCAGTGAAGCCCTCACGATGGGGCCATCAGCAGGATATTAAGGAGCCGTTGTTGTAACCGCCTAGACATTTAAGTTTGACAACGCCCCAGAACCCACGACATCTCGGGAAGAGCGCAGAGCTATAAAAAGGCAAAAAAAAGGAGAGCCCAAAATAGCTCTCCCTACCATCAGGGTGCATCTGAATACCATAGTAACTCAAAAATTGCATGGGGGGCGAGACCCCTTATTGAATTCTATCAATGGTTTCAGCCAACATCATGCATTCAGTTTTTGGCTAAGGAGCTGATTGCTCAGTTTTGGATCAACCCGGCCTCCGCTGCGCTTCATGAGCTGGCCCACAAAGAATCCCTGCAGCTTTTTCTTGCCCCCGCGATAGGCTTCGAGTTCGTCAGGATGAGCCGCCAGCACCTCATCGATCATCGCCTCAATTTGGGCTGGATCAGATATTTGGCTGAGTCCCCGCTCTTCAACTAAAGCCTTGGGCGACCCGCCCTGGGTCAGCAGTTCGGGCAGCAGGTCTTTGCCGATTTTATTGCTGATAGTGCCTGCCTCAATCAGCTGCACTAGCTCGGCCAGCATCTCAGGCTTGAGCGGCAGATCATCAATGGAAAGCTTTTCGTTGTTGAGGTAAGCAGCAATATCTTGAGTGATCCAGTTAGAGGTTAGTTTAGCGTCAGCTCCGGCCGCCATTGTGGCTTCAAAGTATTCGGTAATGGCACGCTCATCGCTGAGTACGCGAGCATCGTAGGGAGAGAGGCCAAACTCTGCCTCGTACCGAGTACGCTTTTGAGCCGGCAGCTCAGGCAATTCGGCCAGCCAACCCTCTTTTTGCTCGACGGATACCACAATGGGGGGCAGGTCGGGTTCTGGGAAGTAGCGGTAGTCGCTAGATCCTTCCTTAGAGCGCATGCTCTTAGTGCGCTGGCTGCTTTCATCCCACAGGCGGGTTTCCTGCATGATTCTTTCGCCCGTTTCATTGGCCTTGATCTGCCGATCGATTTCGTACTCGATCGCCTTTTGAATGGCGCTAAAGGAGTTCATGTTTTTGATCTCCACCTTGGTGCCAAATTCGGCTTGGCCTACGGGGCGCACAGAAATATTCACGTCGCAGCGCAGGGATCCCTCCTGCATATTGCCGTCGCTAACCCCCAGGTAGCGGACAATGCGGCGGATTTCCTGGGCGTACTCAGCGGCTTCTTGGCCGGTACGAATGTCGGGTTCAGAGACAATCTCGATCAGCGGCACTCCAGCCCGGTTGTAATCGACTAGAGAATAGGTGGAACCGGCCAGGCGATCGCTGCCTGCATGCACCAGCTTACCCGCGTCTTCTTCCATGTGCAGGCGGGTTATGCCGATGCGCTTGCGGGTGGCTTCCTTAGTTTTCTTGTCGATTAGCTCAATTTCTAGCCAGCCGTGCTCAGCGATGGGCAGATCGAACTGGGAAATTTGATAGTTCTTGGGCAGATCGGGGTAGAAGTACTGCTTGCGATCGAACTTAGAGTAGGGAGCAATCTGGCAGTTTAAGGCTAACCCCGCTTTTACGGCATACTCCAACACCCGCTGATTGAGCACCGGTAGCACCCCCGGCATACCCACCACAATGGGGTCAATGTAGGTGTTAGGGTCTGCTCCAAAGGCGGTAGACGCCGGGGAGAAAATTTTGGTTTCGGTGCACAGCTGACAGTGAGTCTCAAGACCAATGATGGCTTCGTACTGGGTTTTGGTGGGGGCCGCAGTGGTCATAAACCGCTCCAACGGGGAATTTGGGTTACTTATCCATTGTAGCCCTGAGATGGAGTGGGGA
>NZ_JADEXE010000205.1 GCF_015207265.1 Nodosilinea sp. LEGE 07298
GTCTGCAATGGGAAGACAAATCGTTTTATCGCCTGCGGTTCCACGCTTCCGTCGTTGCTTGGCCATCACGTTGGCCTCCTAAGCGCTCTACCCCTATTTTACTCGACACAAACTTGGGTGGAACTAGGTTTGAGTCTCACCCAAAACCGTTTCTTCTATGGATAGAAGGGTTTCAATTACTTCAAAGTTGCTGGGTTCATCGTCAACAACAAGAATAGAAAATGGTTGAGACGTAGCCATGGGAGCATCAACGAAACTGCTTCAGCAATAGCACCTCAGCCGTCTGGGCGATCGCATAAAAGTCGGCATTCTATGCAGGTTCTGCATAGACCATAGTTGACAATAGAGCAGACACAGGACTAGATCTGGACGCAGCTTGTTATAACAAGCTGCGTCCAGATCATTAAACGCCTCACTTTTAAAGGCACTACAATACAAAACAAATATCTGAGCACGATAAAGGAAAACCCTTAACTATTCTAGAGGCTTATTCAACATCGACAAAAAACTATCAACGTAGCGAAACGTTAGCGATTTGAGGCGGCCGTACGTCTAAGTAAGTGAGTAGATTTTGTATCTTTAAATACAAGCTTTTGAGAAGTAGATATAGAAAACGTTTTATTGCTCAGGTTCCGGGAAACCTAGACTGAGGATAGATTTCCCAGAACCCTGCTTGTATGCGTCACGCTTTTGTTGACATTACCGCTTCTGTAGGCCGCACGACGTCGGTGAGCGATGTTGTGCGTTTAATGGGAGATAGCCAACCGCACCTTTCCTGTGTTTTTATCGCTGACGAGAAAAATTTGGTCGGCAGTTTTACCGAGGGCGCGCTGCTGCCGCTGGTGGCCCAGGGGCGATCGCTCGCTGAGCTGACCATAGCTGAGGTGATGCAGACGCCAGTGGTCAGCGTGCGGCAGTCTGATCTCAGCGATATCTCAGTTCCAGCCAGGCTTTTACAGCAGCACGCCACCGACTGTCTGGCTGTACTGGATGAGCAGGGAGCGCTGGCGGGGGTAATTACCCGGAGGAGTTTGCAGCCCCACCTGGGGGAGGCACTTCAGACCCAGCAGGCCGAACTCACTCACCAGCAGGAGTTAGTCACATCCCTGAGCCAAAGCGATGCCCAGTACCAGTCCTTGCTCCAGGCGCTGCCTGACTTGGTCATCCGAACTTCGGCAGAGGGGATCTATCTCAATTGCGTGGGCACTGCTGACTTCGAGCTCTACTGTGGCGATGCGAATCTAGTGGGCAAACGAGGTGACGAGATTTTGCCAGCCGAGTTAGCGGCCCAGCGCCTAGAGTACATTCAGCTGGCCCTACAGACGGGAGAGCTGCAAATCTATGACCAGCAGATTGTCATCGACGACACCCTGCGCACTGAGGAAGTCAGAATCAACGTCTGTGGCGACGATGAAGTGCTGGTGATCGTGCGCGATATTACCGATCGCAAAACCCTAGAAGACACCAACCGCGCCATCCTTGAAGCGATTCCCGATTTGATGGTTCGTGTCAATCGCCAGGGGGGGTATTTAGGCATCTTGAGCGGCGACTCGGTTAAGAGAGTGCTGCTGCCTCCTCCAGATTTCTCCAACCACACTATCTACGACGTGCTACCCCACAGCCTGGCTGAGCAGAAAGTCCAGAAGGCCCAGCAGGCTCTTGATACGAGGACTGTTCAAGTCTATGAACAGCAGATTGAGATCGACGGCGAGCTGTGTTGGGAGGAGGTGCGGGTTAGCCCAGTCAATGGTGACGAAGCTCTGTTTATGATTCGCGATATTAGCGATCGCAAACGCAGTGAGGCCGAGCGTCAGCAGGCAGAACTCGCCCTCGCCCAGAGCGAGGCTACCCAGCGGGCCATTCTCACCGCCATTCCCGATCTGCTGGTGCGGGTGAGTGCCGAGGGGCGCTATCTCGATTTTATCGGCCCCGATCGCAGCTTTAATCTCTTTAATCCCGCCCTGGTGGTCCCCGATGGGACGATTGCCGATTTGCTGCCGCCCGAGCTGGCTCAACCCCAGCTTGCCGCCATTCGTCGCGCCCTAGAAACCCGGGAGCTACAGGTTTGCGAACAGCAGATTCAGGTGGGCGATCGGCTCCGCCACGAAGAGTTACGGGCGATCTGTATTGGCGACCATGAGGTGCTGTTGATGATTCGCGATATCAGCGATCGCAAACGGGCAGAGGAAAGGCTGCGCCAGAGCGAGGCCCAGAGCCGTGCCATCCTATCCGCCATTCCTGACTTAATGTTCCGCACCACGGCAGATGGGGTGTACCTGGAGTACATCGCCAGCCGACGCGTCACCGATCTGCTGCCCCCTACGCTGAACTCGGTAGGGCAATCGATGGTGGATCTGCTGCCGACCGAGGTAGCCCAACGCCATCTAGCCGCCATTCGACAAGCCCTAGACACCCGCACCCTGCAAGTTTATGAGCAGCAGCTTCAGGTGGGCGATCGCATGCAGTATGAAGAAGTGCGCGCGATCGCCAACGGTGACAACGAAGTGCTGTTCATGATCCGCGATATCAGCGATCGTAAACGCAGTGAAGCTGAACGCAAACAGGCCGAAATCGCCCTCCAAGAGTTAAACCGCGAGCTAGAGGAGCGGGTCGCCCAGCGCACGGCGGCCCTTCAGGAAAGCGAAGAGCGCTGGCAGCTCGCCCTCCAGGGCAGCGACGCCTCTCTTTGGGACTGGAATGTGAAAACCGGCGAGGTCTTTCGCACCAGACGCTGGCACGAGTTGCGGGGGCTAGCGGAGGACGCGGTGAGCGGTGCTTCAGAAGAATGGTCCGATCGCATTCACCCCAATGACCGCGATCGCGTTCTGGCGGCGATGGCTGACCATCTAGCCCAGAAGACGGCCTTCTACCAGCAGGAATATCGCCTTCGCCATGAAGACGGTCGCTACCTATGGATCTTGGACCGGGGCCAGGCGGTCTGGGATCAGGCCGGTAACCCAACCCGCATTATCGGCTCCGAGATGGACATTACCCAGCGAAAACAAGCCGAACTAGAGGCCCAAACGCTGAAGCGGCAGCTGGAGTTTGTGCTGGCCTCTAGTCCAGCGGCCATCTTTACCTGTCAGCCCGCAGGTGACTATGAACCCACCTTCATGAGCGACAACATTGTCAACGTGAGTGGATATACGTCGGCAGAGTTTTTGTCCCGCCCCGATTTTTGGGGGATCCACCTCCACCCTGAAGATGCCCCGCGCGTGTGGGCAGAGCTGCCGGCCCTGTTTGAGCAGGGGCAGCATATCCATGAATATCGGTTTTTGCACAAAGCTGGGCATTACATTTGGATACGCAACGAACTGCGGCTAATTCGCGATGCCCAAGGCACGCCGGTCGAGATCGTGGGCTACTTTGTCGATATTGGCGATCGCAAAGCCATTGAAAATCAACTCCGCAAGAGCGAAGCCGACCTGGCAGAAGCTCAGCGCATGGTGTATTTGGGCAGTTGGGAAGTCGATGCCGCCACCCGCCAGCTGAGCTGGTCCGATGAAGTGTTCCGTTGCTTTGGGCTTGACCCAAGTGTGCCTGAACCTGACTATGCCGAGCATTTCAATCTGATTTACCCGGAGGATCGCGATCGCCTAGATCAGTGCGTGGAACGAGCCCTACAGGAGGGCATCCCCTTTCAAATGGAGCTGCGGATTCTGCGGGTGGATGGTACCATCGGCTATCTAGACGCGCGGGGTGAAGCCAAACTGGATGACCAGGGGCAAATTACAAAAATCTTTGGGACAGCCCTAGACATTACCGATCGCAAAGTTGCTGAGCTTGAGCGGCAAAACCTATCCAACCGTCTGTCCCTCGCCCTGACCTCTGGCGCGATCGGCTGTTGGGACTGGGATATTCAGCAAAATACCATCCTCTGGGATGAGCGGATGTATGAGCTTTACGGAGCCTCTGCCGCTGACGTAGCCGCCTCTTTGCCCTACGAGATTTGGGCCAACAGCGTTCATCCCGACGATCGCCCAGCAACCGAAACCCGGCTGCAACAGGCCATGCTGGGGCAATCCGCCTACGATCCTGAGTTTCGGGTCATCCACGGCGACGGCAGCATCCACTACATCAAGGCCTACGGCATGGTGGTGCGCGATCCCGAGGGCAACCCTAAAAGCATGATTGGGGTAAACCTAGACATTAGCGATCGCAAGCGCAGCGAAGCCGAGCGCCTACAGGCCGAAGAACGCCTACAGCAGATCAATGAACAGCTCATGTTAACTAATGCCGAACTCGATCGCGCCACCCGCCTCAAGGACGAATTTTTGGCCAACATGAGCCATGAACTTCGCACTCCGCTCAACGCTATTTTAGGCATGTCTGAGGGGCTTAAAGAACATGTTTTTGGTAGTTTAAGCGATCGTCAAAGGCAGGCCGTTGAAACCATCGAGCGTAGCGGCACCCATTTGCTAGATCTGATTAACGATATCCTCGATCTATCTAAAATTGAGGCCGGCAAACTTGAGCTAGACACGGCGTTAGTGAGCGTTCAATACCTGTGCGAATCGAGTTTAACCTTTGTTCGACAGCTGGCTCTCTCCAAAGATATTGGTCTAAGCCTAGAGACCGTTCAGGCCATGCCAGATATTGTGGTCGATGAACGGCGCATTCGACAGGTGCTGATCAATTTGCTCAGCAACGCCGTTAAGTTTACGCCCTCCGGTGGCCAGGTCACCCTTCAGGCTCGCGTTGAACAGCAAAACGGCAGAAATCACCTCAAATTGTCGGTAACCGACACCGGCATTGGCATTGCCCCAGACGATATTGCCAAACTCTTTCAGCCCTTTGTACAAATCGACAGTAGTTTAAGCCGCCAATACAGTGGCACAGGTCTGGGTCTAGCCCTGGTGCGCAAGATGGCTGAACTGCACGGGGGTATGGTGTCCGTGACCAGTGAGGTCAATCAGGGCAGCTGCTTCACCCTCGATCTTCCCTACCTTACAGATATAGCTCTACCGGCGATCGCCACCCCAATGCCCACGAGCAGCCTGCCCGATACCCATAATTCTCGCGTCCTGGTCATCGAAGACTCTGCCGCTGCCGCAGACCTGCTCGCTCGTTATCTTGAAGAGCAAGGGATGGACGTCATCATCTGCTCCAGCGGCGATCGGGTGATGGACGATGTGATCACGTTCCAGCCAGCCCTGATTATTCTCGATATTTTGCTGCCCAATCTGTCTGGATGGGATGTGCTACGCCAGCTTAAAACCGCTCCGGAAACCCTTGCCATTCCAGTCATTGTGGTATCTGTCATAGACGAGCGCTCTTACGGGCTGTCGCTTGGCGCGTCGGAGTATTTGGTTAAACCCATTAGCCGCCACCAGCTACAGCAGGCGATCGAGAGACTGCAACCCAGCTACCAGACACCCTTATCTCCAGTGATGGTTGTTCCTTTGTCCGAGTCGGCTAGCTCAGATTCGGCTAGCTCAGTAGTTGAGTCGCCGCTGATTTTGCTGGCCGAAGACAATGAGATGAATGTGGCGACGGTTTCTAGCTACCTCACAGCCCTGGGGTATCGCCTCATCTACGCAAAAGATGGCCAGGCCGCCGTCGAGCTGGCCCAAACTCAGACGCCCGACTTGATCTTGATGGATATTCAAATGCCCGGCATGGATGGTCTAGAGGCCATGCAGCTCATTCGCAGCGATGCTCGCTGTGCCAATATTCCCATCGTCGCCCTAACCGCCTTGGTCATGCCCGGCGATCGAGAGCGATGCCTGGCCGCAGGCGCAAGCCACTATCTTTCCAAGCCCTTCAAAATGAAAGCACTAAAGGGTTTAATTCAGCAGTATTGCACAATCAGGGTATGAACTAGGGGCGATCTGCAATGTCGTTATAAGACCGTGTAGGTTGCGGTTGAGGCACGAAACCCAACACCCGCACGAGTTATGCTATCGCTAACCCATCCTACATTTGAATTAGCCTAGCTACTTATCCTGAGTGTGGAGCTACTCATATTCGTAAGAACAGCAAGGAAAAAAAGGTAAGTAAATCCACATCTGTGTTGAATGCGATCGTCAGTTTGTCGACCACTACGATCGCCCAAAGGCTACTCTGGTGAGTTTGAGCGTGAAGGTCTCAAAATGTATTGCCAATTAGGCTAGTTTTCAGTCCATTAAGCGGGTTAAGGGGGTGCCTCACACCACAGGGCACTGGCCGCTTAGGAGTAGAAAAGAGGGTTAACGGGTATACCCAATCCTTATATTTCTGATTGCGAACCAGCAGTCGAATTCAGAAAAATTCAAAAGAGTAAATCCGTGTTTTCACGTAAAACTTTGATTGCTTTTCGCAGAAGTAAATATCTTCTGTGAAATTACCTAAATTTGTCTATTTTCTGTTTTTATTCCGGTTCTTAACGCATATCTGCGGAAAGGGATATATACCAAGTCCTGTCTGGGGCTTTAGTATTCCTCGCGGTGGAGTTCCCCGAGGAGAATAAGATTTGGCATTAGTACCAACGCTATTTCATAGGCGCTCAGCCCCCTAGAAAGAACTATGGCAAAACGATCACTGAAAGCTTCTCAAGATGGAATTATTCGGGCTAAGCGAGCCTTTGACTTGAAAGGTTGGACCCAGGAATATTTGGCTGCTGAAGTAGAATTGCAGACTCGTCAGCCGATATGGAAATTCTTCTCGGGCCGCCCCGTTGAGCGCCACATTTTTATAGATATTTGTTTTACCCTCGACCTCGATTGGGAAGATATTGTCGATCGCACGGCGTTTGTAACCGATGCTTCCACCCCGAAGATCGCTGCTCCGGAAGACGCTGACCAAGGGGTGGAGGACGATATGGCAGAGGTGCGATCGCACCTGACTACCCTGGCTCAGACTCAATGCCAGCTGCTAGAGCTGCCCCTCGACCTGCACCAGCCCATGACGCTGACGCAAATTTATACCGATGCGTACGTGCGCCCCTACCAGCGGTTTGGGCAGCCGCTTAATGCGCCTAAAGTATCCGCCCCATCCGCTATTCAGCCCCACTCGCGGGTGCTGGTGCTGGGCGGGCCAGGGGCAGGCAAAACCACCCTTTTGCAGCACTTGGCCCTAGAGATTAGCGCTGGTCATTTGCAGGCCGATGGTCAAATCTTGCTGCCGGTTTTTCTGCGCCTGCGACAGCTGGCCCTGGTACCCACTGCCGACCTGAACGTGCAGCAGTACCTGAATCAGCGCTGGTTGGCCTCTGGCCTCAGCTTGGCCCAAATTGACCACCTGTGGCAGCAGGGGCAGTTGTGGCTGCTGCTAGACGGCTGGGATGAACTGCCCAGCCCGCAGCATCGGTTGGTAACCCAGCAGATTCAGACCTTGCTTGATACCTACCCTGGTCTGCGGGTCACTCTATCCGGGCGCAGCGGTGGCCCAATGCCCCAGCTCAACGGCCTGGTCACTTTAGAGCTGACGGAGTTTACGGCCCCGCAAATTGAGCGGTTTGTGCAGCAGTGGTTTGTCGCCAACAACCCACAACAGGGGGCGGTGCTGGCCCAAACCTGCCTGGAGGCTCTACACCATCCCGACAACGATCGCCTGCGGGAGATGGCCCTGACGCCAATTTTGCTGCACCTGATGTGTTTGGTCTTCTACAACTCGGGGCAGTTCCCCAATCAGCGCAGCAAACTGTATCAGCAGGCTCTCGATCTGCTGCTCGGACAATGGGATCAGCAGCGGGGCATTAGCCGCAGCCAACCGCTGCAGCAGCTGTCCACCGTCGACCTGCTGGGCATTCTCTGTGAGGTGGCGGCCCGCAGCTTTGAGCAAGGCAGCGTCATCCTCGACGAGGCCGAACTGCTGGGGCTGATTGCCCGAGCTTTAGCCCACCGCGACCCCCAGGCCACGACCCCAGAGCGGCGCTGGGCCGATAGCAAAGCCATCCTACAGGTTTTGATTGAGCACTATGGCATGCTGAGCGAACGGGAACTGGGCAGCTACGCCTTTGCCCACCTGAGTTTTCAGGAATATCTCACCGCCCGGCGCTGGGCGCTGACCGCGCTAGAACAGCAGGGGCACCCTGACTGGGCCGACCTGGCCACCCACCTGAGCGAGGCCCGCTGGCGGGAAGTGATTGTGCTGACGTTTGAAATGGTTTCCCCAGCCGAGTCGCTGTGGAAAGCGCTGTGGCTCCAAAGCCAGGGGTATGTAGCCAACCATCCTGAGCTGCGACCCTGGCTGGCCTGGGCTAAAACTCAGGCGGAGCGATCGCAAGTCCCCTACCATCCGGCGGCTCTGCGAGGTTTTTATCTGGGGCTGCGGCTGAATCAGGGGCTAGATTTGGCCCCGGCGCTGGATGTCCGGTTAGCGATTGATTTACCAACTCCCCTGCTCCTCGACCAAGCGCTAACTCGGCTGCTGCACCAGGGGCAGCAATGGTTGAGTACCCCAACCCTGCAAGCGGGCCTAGACCTGGTATTTGCTATGGATCTGTACCAGCGGTTTGCCCTAGCAGAGCCCTTTGCCCACAGCCTGCACCTGCTCCAGGCTCAGTTGTTGGATGCGCTGGAAGATCAGGCGGATTTGGCAACCTGGTGTGACGGGTTTGGGGCAGACTGGCTGCGATCGCTCAGTTACACCGTTGCCACCCATCGCCACTGGGATGCTGCTCTGGGTGATTTCTCCCCCTGTCCACCGCTAGAAATCTATGGCCAAATACAACAGCTGCTGGTTGACTGCCTACGCCACAATCGCACCCTACCCGCCGCTACCGTGGACGCCTTTGAACACAGCCTAGTGTCACCCGAGGTGCAGTATGAATGTGTTTAAGACGCCCAGGCCAGGTCACTTCCTAGATTTGGTGCCAACCACTGCGCTGCGGCTGTACCAGGCCGAAAGCCTTGATGAAATTTTGCAGAACACGGTGCAGGATGTGCAGCGACTGCTAGCCACTGACCGGGTGGTGATCTACCAGCTAGACACCCACGGCATGGCTCAGCCCATGGCTATTGCCGCTAAACCAGCCTTACCACCACTGCCCGATCGCTCAGTCGACCTAACCCACTGCCTGCAACGGTGGCTAGACGATGCCACGTTGCAACGGCCTAGAGCGATCGACGATCTGGCCGACGCCGATCTTACTCCCTGCGAGCAAACTATGCTGCTATCCCTGGGGATAGCAGCCAGCATGTTAATTCCCATCTACCTGAGCCCCGACTGGCAACGGGCCACCCAGTGGCAAGACGACACCACCGCCACCCACGAAATTTGGGGCTTTTTAGTGGCTCAACAGAGCCACCCTCGCCACTGGAGCCCCCTGGAGCAGTCGTTTCTCCGTCAGCTGACTCAGCACTTGTTCCATGCGATTCAGCAGATGCAGCTGCGGCAGTTCTCAAACCGGCTGATCGAAAGCAGCGTCGACGGCATTATTGCCCTCGACACCAACTACCGCTACCAAGTGTGGAACGGCCCCATGGAAGAGCTGTCGGGCCGGTCTCGCAGTGCCGTGATCGGCCAAGTGGCCTGGGATGTATTTCCCTTTTTGAAAGATACCGGTGAAGACAAGCTAATCGCTATGGCGATGGCCGGGCAGTCAGTAGTGACTCAAAATCGAGCTTTTGTGGTGCCAGAAACTGGGCGTAAAGGGTTTTTTGAAGCGCGCTATAGCCCGCTGGTTGGCCCCACGGGTAAAGTGCTAGGCTGCCTGGGCCAGGTCCGCAACATTACCGAACAAAAACAAGCCGACCATCAACTGCGGGCCACTACGTCCCGGTTGACGACTCTGATTCAAAACCTCCAGGCTGGCATTTTGGTAGAAGACGAACATCGCCGCATTCTTTTGGCGAATGAAACCTTCTGCCAAGTTTTTCGCCTCCCCCTGTCACCTGAGGCGCTAAGAGGACCAGACTGCGAGAACCTGCTGAGTCAAGCGGCGTCCCTATTTCGCGATCCGCCCGCCATGATCCAGCGGATTCGCCAAGTCCTGAAGCATCGTCAGCCGGTAATTGGCGAAGAAATTGAGCTGGCCGATGGCCGGATTCTAGAGCGCGACTATATCCCGATCTTTATTGATGACGACTACCAGGGGCACCTCTGGCAGTACTGCGACATTACCCAGCGCAAGCAGGTGCAGCAGCAGCTCGAAGCCGCTATGCAGTCGGCGGAGGAGGCCAACCGGGCTAAGTCAAACTTTGTGGCCACCATGAGCCATGAAATTCGCACTCCGCTCAACGCCATTATTGGTCTGACCGATCTGCTGCGGTTGACCCAGCTAGACGATGAGCAGCAAGACTTTGTCGATACGATTCACAATAGCGGCTCGATGCTGCTGTCGCTGATTAACGACATTCTCGACTTTTCTAAAATTGAGGCCGAAAAGCTGGAGCTAGAGCACAGGGCCTTTAACTTACGTCGCTGCGTTCAAGATGTGGTGAACCTGATCACGCCACTGGCTCAGGAGAAAGGATTGGTGGTGCGATCGCACATTGCTGCTAATGTACCAACCCGAGTCGTCGGCGACGTCACTCGCCTGAGGCAGGTGCTCTTAAATTTGGTTAACAATGGGGTGAAATTTACCCATCGGGGCGGCGTCACCGTGGAGGTGAGTCTGAAGCAGTCGTTTGCTCCGCTGGCCCACACCGCAGAGCTGCACTTTGCGGTCAAAGACACCGGCATTGGTATTCCAGACGAAAGTCGCGATGCCCTATTTAAGGCCTTTAGTCAGCTCGATGCCTCGGTGGCCCGGCGTTATGGCGGCAGTGGGCTAGGACTGGCCATCTGCAAAAACCTGGTCGAAGCCATGGGCGGACAGATTGGCGTTGATACCCAGCTGAGCGTTGGCACGACCTTTCATTTCACGATTCAAGTGCCGGTCCTTTCCGAGGAAGTGCCCTGTTCCCTGGAGCACTCAGAGGTAGACAACGGGATCGCCAATCTCTTAGCTGATGATGGTGACGTTTCCCAGGTGCTCGCCCCCCAGCTTCCTCTCAAGATTTTGGTCGTAGATGACCTGGCGGTAAATCAAAAAGTCGTCCTCAAAATGCTCCAATGGCTGGGCTATGAGCCCGACTGTGCCGCCAGCGGTACGGCTGCCCTAGATTTAATTCAGCAGCAGGCCTACGATCTGGTGCTGATGGATATTCAAATGCCGGGCATGGACGGCTATCAAACCACCGAGGCCATTCGCCAACTGCCCCAGGTCAACCCCGAGCAGCCCTGGATTGTGGCAATGACGGCCCACTCTAATCTAGACGTGCAGCAGCGGTGTCAGCAGGTCGGATTGAATGATTTTCTCAGCAAACCCATTACCCTGGCCTCTCTAACCGAACGCCTGACGCGCTATGGGCAAGCCCAATTCCCCGACTTTAGGTCCCAGAGCGCTTTAGCGCCGTCGCCCGGTCTACAGCTCTGCGACGATTCAACCCCGCCCCTACTAGACCAGGAGATGATCGGCGCTATCCGCGATATGGCTGGTGACGCCGCTGATCAGCTGTTGCTTGAGCTGATCGACAACTACCGCGAAGATGCCAACCGCTGCCTTGGGCAGCTCCGCCAGGCGATCCTCGATCGCAACGGCGACCAAATTCGACACCAGGCCCATGCCATTCGCTCAATGAGTTTGAACCTGGGAGCCCTGTCGTTGGCTGCCCTCTGCCAAGACCTAGAACTACATTACGCCGCTATGGCCCCGGCAGACCAACAGCTCGCGCTCAGTCAGATTGAACAAACCTTTGCCGATGTCACAGCCGCTCTGCAATCCCTTACTGCCACCCAGTTCCATGCTTGATGCTACCCTCGCCCAACCCTCGGTGTTGATTGTGGATGACGAACGCAACCTGCGCCGCTTGCTCAGCCACGCCATGACCACCGAAGGCTACCGGGTTGAAACGGCCAGCAACGGTAACGCCTGCCTGGGGTTTTGCCAGCAGCACCTGCCCGACTTGATCTTGATGGATGCCCTGATGCCAGAGATGGATGGGTTCACCTGCTGCCAAGCGTTGCAAGACCGCTACGGCGATCGCTGCCCTCCGGTCCTGATGATCACGGCCCTGGCCGATACGCCCTCAGTGGAACGAGCCTTTGCCGTAGGCGCGGTGGACTATATTACTAAGCCAATTCACTGGGCCGTGCTGCGGCAGCGGGTGCAGCGGGTGCTGCAAACCCACCTGATTACTCAAGAACTGCACCAGGCCCGTAGAACGATCGAGGCCTTGCAGACTGCCCTGGGTAAGTAGGCAAGCGCAATTAAGTATAAGTCGATGTAGGTTGGGGTTGAGGCACGAAACCCAACGCCCGCATGGGGTACGCTGTCGCTAACCCATCCTACATTTGAGTTGGCCCACCCACTTAAAACGTAAGAAAACCGAATTAATCGCGTGTTGCTGAATTGAAGCATGAATTTGGGTGGGGGCAAATGGCTGTTTGCCTCCACGAAAAACATTGCAGGTTTGATTCATACCGGTATCCAGCAACGCCATTAATCGATTCTAGTTCCACCCAAGTTTGTGTCGAGTAAAATAGGGGTAGAGCGCTTAGGAGGCCAACGTGATGGCCAAGCAACGACGGAAGCGTGGAACCGCAGGCGATAAAACGATTTGTCTTCCCATTGCAGAC
>NZ_JADEXE010000206.1 GCF_015207265.1 Nodosilinea sp. LEGE 07298
GGGTTAAATCGGGGGGTAGTGTGTCGCCACACACCAGCGTTACGGCCTGGCGCTGTTTGGCCTGGGGCGGCTGGGGTGGGGCCAGGTACGACTCGGCCCAGCCCAGTTGAATCAGCTGCTGCATGACCCGATAGCTGTGGCCGCGCCGCTGCAAATAGAGCCAGGTGTAGTCGCCAGCGGGCGATCGCTGGAGATCATCTAATAGATCTTTAAGCCCTGTCGCCAGAGGATTGGGCAGGGGCGGGGTGGTGCGATCGCGCCTCAACCGCAATCTTCGCTGCGACTTGGCCAGCAGCCCTGGCGGCAGCGCCGTCTTGAGCACCTGCATGAGCGGCACCTGGTAGTGGTGGGCCACCCGCTGCAGCAGCGCCCAGTAGGAAGGGGCAAAAAATCGCTGTTCGACCACGCCTTCTACCGGGCGAATTTGAGCAGGCACCAGGTTGGCGGGCGGAGTAGTGGAAAGGGAAAGCGCGATCGCCCCGATACTCTGGTGGCGAAAGGGCACCGTTAAAATGTCGCCCACCTGCACCGCTAGGTGAATAGGCACCGCATAGGTATACTCGGCGGGCTGGCCACCATAGTCCACCAAAACATTGACCCACTGGGACTGGACACTGCTCTCACCAAGGCCCACGCTTGCTACACCACGCTATATCACCTATGCCAGTGTACGAGCCCGCGTGAGAGGTTGACGGCTGGTCACCCCGCAGCAATCAGGTTTTCCACAACGTATTTTCTGTGGAAAACTTTTCCACCCTGTGGAAAACCTACCCTCAAGGCCTAACAGAGAAAGTGGAGAGATCTCTGTTAGGCCAACAGCAACTGGCTCTACCGAAAGGAATAGTGATTATCCCTAGACTCTGATCAATGCCTAGGCAAAGTATCCGAGGATAGCAAAAAACCTTTTAAGTTGCTCTTATATTTTCGGTTCATTTTTTGATTTGGCTGTTACACTACGCAAGTTGCCAAAGAAATGTTACATTGCCTGGGAATTCACAAAAATATCCGTATTGTGGACTCACAAAATAAGTCTAAGATCCAACTCCGGGATCAGTCGTTTTGTAAGGGGTTGCCGTCGACAGGGCAACCCGAATATACATGCCCCAAATCTGCATGCTTCGACCTGTAGGTATACAGTTCTATTTACCCCATGACTACTACATATAACTCTGACAGAGACAGTTCTATTGCTTGGCCCGACGAATCCATAGATGGGTTCGACACCGACCTAAATCGGATGGCTGAAAAAGTCTCCGCTGCGGATAGCCAAATCGTCCCTGACCTCACCGCCTGGGACGAAGATCGGGAGGTGCTGGCTAAGTTTTCTCAGTCAGAGGCGATGTCAGAAATGGGGTTGTCGGGCTACAGCAAGACCCTCACTGACGATGCCGTCGGTGCTTTCTTTAAAGAGATGGCCCGCTATCCACTGCTAAAACCTAGCGAAGAAATCGAACTGGCTCGGCAGGTGCGGTTCTTATCTAAGGTCGAAACAGCCAGCGAAAAACTTCAGAAAGAGTTGGGTCGTAAACCCAGCCGACAAGAACTGGTCGAGAAATTGAAGATCAGCGAGACTGAGTTTACCCAAAAGCTGCACGAGGGCCGTACCGCTAAGCGCAGAATGATTCGTTCTAATCTGCGGCTAGTGGTGTCGATCGCGAAGCGCTATTTAAACCGTGGGGTACCTTTTCTAGATCTAATTCAGGAGGGCGCGCTGGGTCTGAACCGCGCCACCGAAAAATTTGATCCTGATAAAGGCTACAAATTTTCGACCTACGCCTACTGGTGGATTCGGCAGGGCATTACCCGCACCATCGCCAACGATGCCCGCACCATTCGCCTGCCGATCCACATTGTGGAAAAGCTAAACAAGCTCAAAAAAGCCCACCGCGATCTGCGCCGCGATTTACAGCGCAACCCTAACGAGCAAGAATTGGCCGATGCCTTAGATGTATCGGTCGATCAGCTCAGAAGTTTACAGCAGGTGCGCAGGCGATCGCTCTCTTTAAACCATCGCGTTGGCAAAGGCGAAGATACCGAACTGATGGAGCTGCTCGAAGACAGCAGCACCCAAACGCCGGAGTCTAAAATCAGCGAAAACATGATGCGCCAGGAAATTACCAGCGTGCTGGGTGAGGTGCTGACCGAACGCGAAAAAGACATTATTACCCTGCGTTACGGCCTCACCACGGGCGAAACCCACACCCTCGAAGAAGTGGGCGGCATCTTTAACCTCTCGCGAGAGCGGGTGCGCCAAATCCAAACCAAGGCCATGCGCAAGCTGCGGCGACCTCAGGTCGCTGCCCGCCTCAAAGGCTGGCTCACCAAGTAGGGGCAAACGGTTGTTTGCCCTCTGGTCGTTACCCTCTGGTCCTTACCCTCCAGTTGTTTGCCTTCTGGTAGCCGATTGTCTCCCCACAAAGTTTCCCTCTAGGATCCCCCCTGCCCCCCTTAATAAGGGGGGTTTTAGTTGGAACCTGCACAGCAACGTTTTGGGGATCAGGCTGCCGCAATCCGATACCTGCCCTGATCAAGCAACCTCTTAGTTATGGATGCCATTCACCTCACCAACATTCGCGCCTACGGCTATACCGGGGCACTGCCCGAAGAAAATGTGTTGGGCCAGTGGTTTCAGGCCGATATCAGTCTGTATTTAGATTTGGCGATGGCCACACAGGGCGATCGCCTTGCTGACACCCACGACTATCGCACCGTGATCAACAGCACCCAGCAGATTATCCGCAAAGCAAAATTTGCGCTGATTGAGCGGCTGGCGGGGGCGATCGCGATCTCAGCTCTAGAGAGCGATTCGCGTTTACAGCGCGTTACCGTCAAAGTAACTAAACTCACCCCGCCTATCCCCGACTACACGGGCCAGGTCGCAGTTGAGATTAGCCGCGATAGAATTCGGTAGGGGCAAACGGTCGTTTTCCCTGAGTTCGTGGGGTAGTTTATCCTGCTGGCGGCAAAGCATTTGGTGGGCAGTGCCCACCCTACGGTGGCTAATGACTTCTACAACAAATTCGCGTCAGCAGCTTAGGGCTGAGCTAGAGCGCATGCCCGACTGGCTGCGTCGCCCGATTGGCAATGCCAGCGAAATTTCGGCGGTGCAGCGCATTGTTAAAGAGCGGCAAATCCACACCATTTGCGAAGAGGGCCGCTGCCCCAACCGGGGTGAATGCTACGCCAACCGCACCGCTACCTTTTTGCTGATGGGGTCGGTATGCACCCGCGCCTGCTCGTTTTGCCAGGTGGAGAAAGGCCATGCGCCCATGACCCTCGACCCCCACGAACCGGAGAAAGTAGCCGAATCCGTTCGTCTATTGGGCCTGCGCTACGTGGTGCTGACATCAGTAGCGCGGGACGATTTGCCCGACCACGGGGCGGGGTGGTTTGTTCGCGTCATGGACACGATCCGAGAGAGCAATCCTGATACTGAAATCGAACTGCTGACCCCAGATTTTTGGGGTGGGCCAACTCGTAAGGCCGGACAAGCGGCGCGGGTTCAAACCGTAGTGGCGGCCAAACCCGCCTGCTACAACCACAACTTAGAAACCGTGCGTCGACTGCAAGACCCCGTGCGGCGCGGGGCCAAGTACGATCGCTCCCTCCGAGTTCTCTCTTTAGTAAAGGAATTCGACCCCTCCATCCCCACGAAGTCGGGGCTGATGGTGGGCCATGGCGAAACTGAGGTCGAGCTGATCGAGGCGATGAAAGATTTGCGCGGGGTGGGGTGCGATCGCATCACCCTGGGCCAATATATGCGCCCCTCGCTCGATCACCGCCCGGTCGATCGCTACTGGACACCGGAAGAATTTGATCAATTGGGGGATATTGCTCGCGAACTCGGCTTTGAGCACGTGCGCTCTGGTCCGCTGGTGCGCAGCTCCTACCACGCTGGGGAAGCGCCGTGAGCGAAACTCACTGGCGACTGATTCCTCTATTAGAAGCGCCCGGTGCAGTGCAGATGGCGATCGACACCTGGCTGCTCGACCAGCACCAGCACCACGGCCACCCGCCCACCCTGCGGTTCTACAACTGGAACCCTGCGGCGATTTCGCTGGGCGTTAGCCAGCGGAGACAGATGCCTAAACACTGGCAAAACCTGAACTGGCAGGGGCAACCGGTGGATCTCGTGCAGCGACCAACCGGCGGGCGCGGCGTGCTGCACCAGGGCGATTTGACCTATGCCCTAATCACGTCTGAGGTCGAAGGCAGCCGGAGTCAAGTCTACCGCTTCCTCTGCAAATTCTTAATTGAGGGTTGGGCAAAACTGGGTGTGTCCCTAGCTTTTGGACAGCCAAGCCGAGACTATGTCCGTGCCTACAACTGCTTTGCCCTAGCCACCAGTGCCGACCTGGTCGACTTTCAGGGTCACAAAGTCATTGGCAGCGCTCAACTGCGACGCGGTGCCTACCTGTTACAGCATGGATCTATAAGTCTCGATTCTGACCCAGAGCTGTGGCGGCAGGTGTTTCAAGCGCCAGGGCCGCCCCCGAACCAGGCTCAGTTAGCGATGCAAAACGGATTAACTCTATCCCAGATAATTGCATCGCTAACCCAGGCCGCCCAAAATTGTTTTGAGGCTCAACTCATTTCCCAGCCGTTGACGCATCAAGAGTGGGGCGAAATCTACGCCCTAGCCCAAAAAAATGGCCCGAAGTGCCAGTGCTCCGAGCCAACTGCCATATCGTCTCGACCTTAGCTCATGGCTGCTGAGCCGCGATCGTATCCAGAGAAATCGTGGGGCATTTTGCCCTGAATGTGGCTTTCGTAGTGGGCCGCGTCTTCTACAGGAATACCGACTTCAGCGGCGAGCCGCACCATCATGCCCTGTTCGCGACGACGACTGCGCTGGTGACGACGAATAAATAGGTTTCGGGCCAAATCAGGAATACTGGTAGCCTGGGGCGTGCTGGTAGACACAGTTTCAGCCGCTACACCTGAAGCCGCCAGACTAGCCGCAACAGCTGGTATTTCTATCGGAGCAGCATGAGCCACAGGAGCCATAATACCGGCACGGTAGGGCACGCCGCGCCAGGCCAAATTGGCTGCGGGCTGAGCAGGCAGTTCGGTTATGGCGCTGAAGACCATGGGTACCCCGCGATAGTGCCCTGTATCGGTAGTTTGGCTCAGTTTGTGAGCAGGGTTAGGCGTAGCGTCGTAGCTAATACCGCGATAGGTGAGTTTCATAATGTCGCCTCCTAGAAGCGATGCGTAGTGAGGCGCGTTCCTTCGGGAGTGTCCCTACTTCCGTCTCCTTGCCAGGGTGCCTGAGGGGCTTGCACCTAAACGGGCAGAGAGATGAACGATTTATCTTATATCTGTATAGTACGCTACGTTTTCACGGAAATATAAGCCTTTGACAATTCTATACAGAGAGTTAAACCCCAGCCACAGCCCATGAAAGTTGTTCATGCCAGCCATGACAGAAAGCTTTTGTACTTTTTGCTACAGAAATTTATTCTGGTGTTGTGGGTAAAAAGCCCCTCAACACAACAGGAGATCTCGTTATGAATTCCAGCTATTGGCCGATCCACAATTCTAGCCGTACACCCAGCCTAGTCACCCAACTCGGAGGCTTCTGGACCAACGTACTGGCCCGCCTAGACGCCACCACAGAACCTCGGGTTTGGAAAGCCACCGATGTCTCTGGCAAAACCCTGTGGAATGCCTACGACCCCATCACTCAACTCGCCATTGACCACGCCTCGGCTGACGAACTGCGCACCTGGCTCGAAGAGCTGCACTACCGCAATTAGGGGTCCGAGGTTTACGGTGCAAGGTGTAAGGTTCATGGCAGCTCTTCGTACCCTAAACCTTGAACCTTTTCCCCCTACAACTGCACATTTATTTAATGGGCAAGCTTTAGGTCTCTAACTATAGTCATAGCAACGTTGCGCTATCCCTTCAGGGACAGCTACAGCTCGTCAGCCATTTCGCTTCAAAGGGCTTGCTATGACTTCGGTATTGATTCAAGGTGGTCGCATTGTCACGGCGGTAGACGACTACGTAGGTGACATTCTGATTCAGGATGGCCGCATTGAGGCCATTGGTCGCCAGCTGACGGTAGAGAATGCCGATCGCCACGATGCCACCGGGCTGCTCGTATTGCCCGGCGGCATTGATGCCCATGTGCACATGGAAACCCCCATGGGCAACGATGTCTACACCTGCGACACGTTTGAAACAGGCACCCGGTCGGCAGCCTTTGGCGGTACCACCACTATCATTGACTTTGCACAACAGTTCCACAACGACAGCCCTAAGGCCGCGCTGGATAAGCGCTTGGCAGCGGCAGAGCCCCAGTGCTGTGTCGACTACGCCTTCCACGTCATTCTCACCGACGTTAATCCTGGCTCTCTGGCAGAGCTGCCCGATTTAATTAACAACGACGGGGTTTCTAGCTTTAAGCTCTACATGGCCTACCCCGGCGTGCTGATGGTTGACGACGCGGCCATTTTCAAAACGATGCGACGCACGGGTGATCACGGCGGCATGGTCAACCTCCACGCTGAAAACGGGGTGGTGATCCAGGCGCTGATCGAAGAAGCGCTGGAGCAGGGCAACACCTCGCCCAAGTACCACCAGCTCACCCGGCCTAGCCTGATGGAAGGGGAAGCGGCCCACCGGGTGATTCGGATTGCGGAGCTGGCGGAGGTGCCGGTATACATTGTGCACCTGTCGGCGAAAGAGGCCCTAGAGGCGGTGGTGGAAGCGCGCGATCGCGGTATCCACGCCTTTGCTGAAACCTGCCCCCACTATTTATTCTTAGATGAATCGGAGTACGACGCCCCCGGCTTTGAAGCGGCCAAATATGTGATGACGCCGCCCCTGAGAGATCATAATTGTCAACATGCCCTGTGGCGCGGCCTGCGGTTCGACGATTTGCAGCTAGTTGCCACCGATCACTGCCCCTTCTGCATGAATGAGAACCCCCTGGGCATTCTCAAGTCGAAGCAGTTTGGCCGCGACAATTTCAACCGCATCCCCAACGGTGCGCCCGGTGTGGAACTGCGCCTAACCCTGCTCTACGACGGCGGGGTAAGGGCGGGGCGTATCAACCTCAATCGGTTTGTGCAGCTGACCGCCACCGCTCCGGCCAAAATGTTTGGCCTGTTTCCGCGCAAGGGCACGATCGCCGTCGGCAGCGACGCCGACCTGGTGCTGTTTGACCCCAACGAAACCCACACTCTTAGCGCCAGCACTCACCACTCGCTAGTGGATTATTCGCTGTTTGAGGGGCGCGAGGTGACGGGCAAAGTCAAAAAGGTGTTTCTGCGCGGCCAGTGCATTGTCGATGGGGATGACTGGCTGGGGCGATCGGGCATGGGTGAATATCTGCCACGGGGGGCATCGGGGCGAGTGCTATAGGCCCTGAGTTGGTTTTAATGGCGACTCCTGCCTGTATAGCCTGGCTGTAGGGGTATTGCAGTAGAACACCTTAATTACCGTAGGGTGCGTCATCGCTAGGCGTGACGCACCAAGCTCACACCTGGCGGTGCGTTGGGCTTTGCCACAACACACCCTACAGCTACTGACAGCAGCATTAGTCTGCTAAAAAGACCATCGCCCCGATAATTACCGACAAGGCAATGATCGAGGCGATGGGGTTTGGGCTTGTGAAGCGCTATCCAGGGTAAGTTAGGCTGTCTGCGACTGGGGAGCAGGAGATTGAGCGATCGCGCTTTGTCGGCGCGATTTGCGAAACTGCTGCGAGAGATCTTCCATGACGTCATCCAGTCCTCTGTTTTTGCCTGTCACTTTGGCGGAGTTGTAGGCCAGCCGGGCTGCGGCATAGGCTTCGCTACCGGCCAGCATTTGGGTATCTTCCAGCAGTTCTTTGAAGTGGTTTACAGCCTGCAAAATAGGGTTCAGCGCTTCGAAGAGAGCCAGATCGCGGCAGGCTTCTTCGACATCGAGGTGGCGCGGCATCATATCGATGTGCTGGGCGGCCATGTCTAGAGCGCGAGTGGTAAATGTTTGGGATTTGAGGCCCATCTTGGTCATTTGACGCCGCTCTTGGGGGGTTAAACCGACCAGGAAAGCAAGCTGCTCACGGACTGCTTTGAGCTGATCCAGAATTTCTAAAACCTCTTGGGTAGATAGTGTAGCCGTTACAGTTTGATTGTTAATTTTAGATTTTCACATAGGGAATGATGCATCCCTTGATGCACTTTTCAATTAATCCTCTATGAAAGCTTCGGCTAGCTTCTGTAAATATACGGGAGTTGATATGTATCAAGCTATCAATAGGCAAAATGTCGTAGTTGCTTGGAGTCAAGCCCTTCGGATTCGCTCCAGAACACCGCCGATTCTGTATTTTTCTCCATCGATTCTGTTTAGAGCAGCGTCGATTCTGTATTTTTCTCCATCGATTCTGTTTGAAGTAGCGTCGATTCTGTATTTTTCTCTGTTGATTCTGTTTTGAGCACCGTCGATTCTATATTTTTCTCCGTCGATTCTGTTTGGGGCACTGTTGATTCTATATTTTTCTCCGTTAACGCAGTGCGAACGGGAATCGATGGCCCTTTGAATAGAATTAAGGTTTCTGGCGACCCTGTCGCTCTGCCTTAGGGCTTCTTGGTCTTGGCTCTACGGCGATCGATAACGAAACGTCTCTGTATACTCATCAAAACGTAGCGGCTATACCACTTTGGTAGCTATCGTGCTAACGACTGAGTTCAGCGGCGGTGAGTAACTTCGTAACTTCTGATACCCTACCGACAATCTTGCCTCCGCTGCTGCAACGATTTGTTAGCCCTTGGCTTGACGCTCATTTAGCCATCTTTGGAATGATTTCTGACTTTCCGCTGATGATTGCCCAAGGATTATGTTCTTGACACTGACATCTTCGTCAAGTTGATTCCAATGGATTCCGTCTCCACTACCAATTAGCCGCCAGCTATTTCTCTCTTCCACTGAACCATGCAAGAGGCGTGGATACCATGCCAATGGGACAGCAATAGTACGCCCGTCAGACAGATCAACAGACAAAGTGTCATCTGTGATCTCGATGGTCTGTATCTTGGGTATTTCGAGTAGGTCAACCGTTAAAGAAGTCATTCCAACCCTCTACTAATTGTTCTTGGTGTTCTTCAACCAACTTTTGGATACGATTTATCTCTGTGCGGTTAAAACCTTTGTTATTTTGAATACGGACTGGGCTAAGCCAGAGAGACTCTGTTCGGTCGGTGTGCAACGGGGTTGTTCGACCGCTTTATGTACAACTAAGCAGACAGACCACCATCAACAACTAATTCCTGACCAACAACATAAGATGATTCCGCCGAAGAAAGCCAAATAATTGCTGTGGCAATTTCTCCCGGTTCTGCACATCGACCAATTGGAATGGACTCAGCAAGCCCGTCCTTTGCTTCTTGCTGTTCTTGTAGTGTTAAGTTTGCCCAACGGCGCTCTCGACGAGGAGTTAAGACTAAACCAGGACAAACTGAATTGATTCGGACACCCTGACGAATATATTCCAATGCAGCAGAACGAGTCAGCCCAATCACACCATGTTTACTTGCACTGTAAATTGAACCTGTTGGAGTACCGCTTAGACCATTAATCGAAGCAACATTCACGATTGTCCCCCCGCCCTGCTGCAACATCTGTTTAATCTGTAATTTCATACATAGCCATACTGCCCTAAGATTGACATTTAGTGTGTTCTCTACGTCTGACTCAGATAATTCAGCTGTAGGAGCAGGAATAACCTCTGCCGCCGCATTGTTGACCGCATGATCCAACCGCCCGTAGTGCTTGACTGTTTCCGAAATCAGAGCTTCGATGTCTGTCGTTTTTGCCACATCTGCTTGCAAGTACAGCGCGTCTCCACCTGCTTGAGTTATCTCAGCTTGTAACGCCTTGCCTTGATCAACTCCACGAGCAGCAATGACAACCCGCGCACCACGAGCAGCAAATTCAAGCACCGTAGCACGACCGATCCCCAAGCTTCCGCCTGTTACCAGTGCAACTTGACCCTCAAAGGTTGACATAAGCGTTAGAACGAGATTGATTCAACTAAATCTTAGCGATTTTGGAAAAAATGCAACAATACGGCTGTTTTCTGTTTTAGCCAAACAAATTGAGACACTGCTCCGACGACTAAAACGAAGCGGTCGAACGATCCCGTTCACCCGCCGCAGATAACCTCTTGGACTCAATGCAGCGACTTAATGCAGTCGGTGTGCGACGGGATTGTTATGCCGTCTTGCCTGATGCATTACTTATTGAACGCTCTAATCCATATCTCATCATGGCTGGAACAATGATTTTATGCACTGGTCTAACCGGAACAAAATAAGCTTGACCCAACCAATTATTGAACTTGACCACAGTTGAAACAACAACCCAGCATCTTTTCTCCTTACGCTCCAATTGGATCGAAACTCGGTAATCTAGATGCTTATCATCTTCGCCGATCATAATCTCTTCGTTCTGCCTACGATCAAGTATCTCAAATGTGCCAACTGCTGTTCCCGGTTGAAGTTCTTCCTGACTATTGGATGGAACTGCATCAATCGATGTCTTTAAACCAAACGGGCGAACAATTACATTGCGGAGTTCCAATAACTGCGCGACCCACTGCGGCATTGTCAAGAAGATTGCTCGTGTCACTGAATCTATGTTTTGAGGTTGATCTTCTGGAAGTTGACATTTAAACGCATCAGCAAAGTCGAGGCGTGGTAGCGATCGCATGGCTAGACTGGTGCTGGGAACGTCGATTTCTTGGACAACGATTTTTTCCATTTGTTCGCCTCCTCAACCTGGAAGATTGCTTCAACGATACTCTCCAAATTACCATCCCAACCCTGAATCCAAGCAGATTAACTTTGAGTACTGCCCGATAGCGTCTCAACTGCGTGACCGCTCAAGACTTGCGCATAACAAGTTATTGGACTGATCTAATCTGCCTATAACCCTACTATGGAGTAAATATGCAGATAATCTGCTGCATAATCGCCCCTTGGAGGTAGATGGACGGCAAATAATCTGCATAATAGCCTTCTCAAAAGTAAATAGGCAGACCTATCCTGCCTAAAACTAGCCGCTAGAGCATCGTGCCAACCTATACGGTTGACGGAGAGCGTCTGTATCAGTACTCTTTTACGTTAAGCCGTTCAGCAGAGCGGTGCTTTCGCAGAACTCGAAAATCTTGGCGCTGTCTGAAGGTGTGCTACCACCAACAGACAGCTGACCCCGCAAATCTCCGAAGCAGATTGCGAGGCTAGGCTCATGGTACCCTAGCCCCCTCAGTTTGCACTTTGACTGCGGGTGGCTGGGGTTTTCGCGTTCTGTTTCTTCCGTACCCACTACAAGGAAACAGAACCGATGTTTGAATATCTAGAGCCAGAAGCCAACGACAATCAAGAAAGCAACCCAGTGGCCGGTTCCCTACCGCTGCCGCCATCTGGCGCAAACAACAGAGCGAGCCAGCCCCTCAACCCCGAAAAAGTGCGCCACATGCTCTTTGGCAGTTTGGCAGGCATAGATCGCACCATCAAAATCCTCCACGCCCTCGGCTATGCCGACCCCAACGACTGGAGCGAACCCATGCCGACCGAAAAACCCGGCCAGTGGATGGTGATTTTGACCAAAACGCTGTTGATTGCATAGCGCTGCTAGGCCCAAGTCCAACTTTGGAAGTTCTTGTAGGTCGGGTGGAACGAGTAAAGCTCAACAGCAGCCAGTCTTGCGGGGTTCTGCTAATACGCCACCCGGCCTACAAGCCTAGCCTTGGCTAGGGCGATCGGGTTTCGACTTCGCTCAACCCTCGACCTCGTAGGCTGAGCGATCGGGTTTCGACTTCGCTCAACTCTCGACCTCGTAAGCTGGGCGATCGGGTTTCGACTTCGCTCAACCCTCGACCCCGCAGGTTGAGCGATCGGGTTTCGACTTCGCTCAACCCTCGACCTTGCAGGCTAAGCGATTGGGTTTCGACTTCGCTCAACCCTCGACCTTGCAGGCTGAGCGATCGCGTTTCGACTTCGCTCAACCCTCGACCTTGCAGGCTGAGTGATCGGGTTTCGACTTCGCTCAACCCTCGACCTTGCAGGTTGAGCGGAGTCGAAACCGGAACCAACACTTAACTATTCGGCCACTCACCATTTGGCCATTCTTCCTGAGCTTCGTCTTTCGTGTTGGTGTGGCGATCGCGGGTTTGGCGCTCAAAGGTCATGTGAATATTGCGGTTCTGCTCCCCGTCGGCAGCCACCGCCATAATCGGGTACTCAATGGTGCCATCCTGGAAAGAGGTCTGGAATCGGAAAGTACCATCTTCACTCAGCTGAATTGGCGTACCCCCAACCGTCACCGTAGCATCGGGTTCGGTCGCGCCGTAAACGATCAGCTCAGCATCGGCCACCAGCCAAAACTTGCGGGGACGAATCGGCGGCATGGAGGCCGAGAAACCTGCCCCAGACATGGTTAGCCCCGCCACACCCGACATAGTTAACCCAGAAATACCCGACATGCTGAGGCCAGGGAACTCAGCCATCGGCCCAGGGAAGCCCGATAGGGTAAAGCCCGATACCCCAGAC
>NZ_JADEXE010000207.1 GCF_015207265.1 Nodosilinea sp. LEGE 07298
GGCCAAGGTTCGCCGATCCGATCGGCCACAACCCAATCAGGTTTCTTTTGAGCTGGCCGGGCAACTCGGGCAGGGGCTGATTCAAACCAGCGGCACGGTCGATTTGGTGCAGCGATCGCTCCAGGCCAATCTGCAAACTCAAAACCTACCCCTGACCAGCCTCAATCCGGCCCTACCCTCGGCTGTCATCCTTCAGGCTGGGGTGCTCAACAGTGACTTGAGCCTATCTACCCCTTTACCCCGTGCCGCTGGGTCTCCCCTAGCTGCCCTTGACCTGGAGGGAACAGTGGTGGTGCAGGACAGCCAGGCTAAGCTAGGTCAGCTATCAACCCTGGTTGACCCTCTCCACAGCACACTGACCTTTCAGAGCCAGCGGGTGAGCTTAGCTGATACCCATCTGCAAATCGGCCCACTGATAATCAACGCAGCGGGTAGCTTAGACCTTGAAACGGGCTATGACCTGAGTGCTCAGGTGCCCCCGGTATCCAGCGATGAGTTGCGAACCATTGTGGGCGATCGCCTGCCCCTAGACCCGAGCCATCCCTGGCAGTGGCAGGCCCGTATTGCAGGCTCATTTAAGGAACCTACGGTCAAAAAACCTACAGTGGTGGTGCAGCCCGATCCGGCCCTGACACCGGCCGGCCGCCTACCAATCGACCTGGGCCTGGTGGCGGTGACGCTGGGTATGCAGGCCCAGGCGCTGCCGACCCGCGACTGGGTAGGGCCAATTGAAGGGGCGACCTATGGGTTTAGGGCCGATGGGGCCTGGTTTACCCTCAGCGACGGCACCGTGATACCGCCGCTGTCGGAGGCGGCCTACCAGCGGGCCAGTGAGGTACTGGGCAGCAATCTGCGCCCCGCCATCGATCGCAAGTTTTTTTGGTTTTTGCAGACCAATCCCTACGCCACCGCGATCGCTGCCGATCTGGCCAAGGGCCAGCTGCTGGGGTATCGCCAGGGTAACCGCTTCGATACCGATCGCTTCTTTCTCGACTACTTTGTGCCGGTCTATGCCGAGTCGAGTCGGGCGGCGGGGCTAGACCCTGGCGAAGCCCTGTGGATGCTCGACCATTCTCTACGCACCCTGCACGATCCGCTGCTGCGCCATCCCGATGCCCGTCCGATCACAGCAGGGGCGGGCAGCGTTGGCTCGTTTTGGGCGGGTGAGCAGCTGTTGTCGATGCAGCAGTTGCTCACCCGCCCCCTGCTGGCTAAGCCGGGGGCAACGGGGCAGCTGGCTCGCCTGGCCCTGCTCAAGCAGATTAATGCGTCTACGTCCCTAGAAAGTCGGCGGCTGTCGAGTACCCCTGAGCTGATGTCCAAAATTCCCAACGTTACCTTTGGGGCCGAGGAGGGAGCGATCGCCCTGGCCCTGGGCATGATGCGGTTTGAGGGCGAGGGTATTTACCCTGAGTCGCTGCGATCGCTGGCCGCCTCGATTGAGCAAAACGAGCTAGATAAGCACGCCCTGCGCACCACCATCACGGGCAGAATGCAGAGCCTGGCTACTGAGAACAGGGCGGCCCTGGTGTTTGCCCTGCTGCAGTTTAGCGATCGCGACTGGGCTGCCGTGGGTATGGGCAAGCACCTGTTCCCCGGTGGAGCAGGCCACCTCACGGGCGGCAACACGCTGTCGGTGATGGTGTCTCGCCAGGAAAAGGCGGGCTACAGCCTAGAAGCCGCCTATCAAAACAGCCGCCTGCTGCTGCTGGAAATGCTGTACGGGGCTGACCAGGCATCGGGGGGCGATCGCACTGTGTTTGCGGTGCTCAAAGACCACACCTTTAGCCCCCGCTTTTGGCAGGTTTTGGCTCAAAAAGAACCGCTGCTGGCCGGTCGACTGGGGGCGATCGCCGCTGACATCAGCGCCTACCGGCAGCTGGCCCAGCAGGGGGCTACTCTGCACGAGGGCTTCTATGCCGCACTGGTCACCACCAACCAGGATATTGGCGTCAGCGCTACGCTCAAGCAGGCTGTAGGGTTTCAGGCCCACCTGGCTCGCCTGCTCGATCAGGCCTTTGCCCCCGCCAACTCCGGTGATTTGCGCTATCGTGCCTTTCGCCGCAGCCTCGCCATCTACCTGCGTGAAGCCCCGGATATCGCGGTGTATGGTGGCACCGAAGCGGCGCTGCGAGCCTACGGCCAGGAGACCCTCAACGTGCAGGAGCTAATCGCCGTCGATGTGGCTGATGCACCCCGGATTCGAGCGCTGGCTCGCCTGTACCAGGAGGCTCTGGCCAATAACCTAATCACAGAATGGGATGTCGCCGGGTTTCAGCGCATTTTACTGACGGGGGCGCTGCTGGCGGCGGGGATAGAACGCCCCGCTCTGCCTGCCGAGCTACGAGAGGTGGGCTTCCCCAGCGCTCAGTTTCGCCGCGACCTGCTGTTTGTGGTGGGGGTAGAGGGCATTCAGGTGGAGGCGACCCGGCTAGGCATTCAGGCCCACGACTATCGGGTCGGCTTTCAGCCTGTGGCCCGGCCCGGCTATCGCGCTCCTGGGTTAAACGGGGCCGACTCCGCTAGTTGCCTCACCGAGCCCTATGTAGCCGCGATCGCCCTTGGGGCTGCCAGCGCCTTCGTTTGGGACGCCGAGGCTCAAAGGGTGATGCTGCGGCGGGGCAGTACCCGCTGCCCCCTGCCCGTCGACTGGACGACGCTATTTTTCCCGGCCCTGCTGGAGAACGTGCCGATTGAGCACTCCGAGGCGGGCCGCGATCGCCTCCAAACCAGCCTGCAAACCGCCAAACAGCTGGAAGCGGGTATCTTCTGAGTTCCTAGCCCGCGCTCGCCATCCTCGCTACCCCAATCCTCGCTACCATAAAGCAACGCCGACCAGCGGCAGCAGATTTGCTGAGTGCGGGACCGTCAATCTAGGATTGACGGTTAACAACCTGTTGATTGACGGAGTGATTGGAGACGACATGCGCGATACCACCCTCAACACCATTGCTGTGGTCATCTTTGGGGTGACGATGGCCAGCCTGCTGGGGCCGATTGTTGATCTGTCGCCAGCGGTGGTGGCGGTGTTTGCCGCCGTGGGGCTGGGGGTATTTAGTCTCGACCAGCTGGGCCTGGGCGGCCGCATTGGCGACATCTTGATGGATGCGGTGGCCTGGGCCTCGCCTGAACACCGCCAGCGGGTGCTGCACCACGAGGCGGGGCACTTTTTAGCGGCGGTGCTGCTCGACATTCCGGTCGAAGCCTACACCCTCAATACGTGGGAAGCCTGGAAGCAGGGAATTCCTGGACAAGGAGGCGTGGTGTTTGGCCCCAGCGATCCGGCGGCCCTAGCGCGACTGACTCCCCAGAGCATCGATCGCTACTGCCAGGTATGGATGGCCGGTATTGCCGCCGAGCAGATGATCTACGGCGATGCCCAGGGGGGCAGCAATGACACCGCTGCCATTAGTCTGTTTTGGAGCGCCCTGGGCCGATCGCCCAACGAAGCCCCCCTTAAACAGCGCTGGGCTGCACTCCAGGCCAAAACCCTGCTCGAAAAGCACCGTGAGGCCTTCGACGCGCTGGTGACCGCCATGGGCGATCGCACCCCCGTGGCCGACTGCTGCGCCCTAATTGAACAGCACCGCACCCCGCTAGAGGCGGTTTAGCGGGCCCCTACACCTTTTGCAGCACAAATAGGCTGCCCTGGTTGCCGCGCCCAATCCGCAGGTCGTCGTCGAGGTAGGTGACCTCCAGCCAGCCCGACTGGCGATCGGGGTTAATGCTGAAATCAATGCCCTGCAGCAGCGAAAACTTCGGGGTGGCTTGCATCGTCTCAATAAACTGGGCCACTGACTGGTAACCCAACGCCCCCCGCAGGCCCACAACGCCCCGCACAAAGCGCACATTCACCCGCTGGGTAGAGACTGGCTCTAGGGTGGCCGCCACCGCCACCAGGCCCGACAGCAGGGGCGGCCCGTTCACCTCGGCAATGTTGTAAATGCGGTTTTCGGCCAGGCGAATTGACTGGTAGATGGGGCCAAGGGATGCCAAGGGCACGCGATCGATATTCAGCAGTTCGCGGCTGGTGGTGTAAAGCAACCGCCAGTCGCCGTTGAGGCGATCGCTGGCCTGCAGCGGCTCAGGAGTAGGGTTTCGGCCCTCCAGGATGGCGGCGGCGGCCTGAATGGCAGCGCGATCGCTGGGGCTACTGTTCAGTCCTCGATTGGCCCCGGCGACGGCATCTAATAGCTCAATCTTGCCCAACATAGCCCAGTCCCCACAGCATACCAGAGGCATAATACGGCAAAACTCCAGGGGGCGCACTGGGTTCGCAGCCTAGTGTCTCTGCTACGATGGAATGTCTGCAGATTGCTTCTGTGTCTTGCTATAGGCCATCGCTATGTCTGAAAAGTACTACAACCCGTCTTTGCGCCAGGTGCCCCGCAGCGCCAAGGCACCCATTTTGCCCTCCTCGGGTAACTCATCCATCCTGCACTGGTTAGAAGACATTGGCCGTTTGCGCAGCCGCGATGTTGTTGAAACTATCCCCGACGAGGCTGAGAACGAAGAAATCTCTGATCTGATGGGCAACGACGACAGCTTCGAAGACGACGACGACAACGATGTCGCCATTGAAGACGACGACTAGCCGCTAACGTAAACAGGCGGCTTAGGTTACTTCTCGCAGAGAATGTCTCTGCCTTAGGTGAACTGCCTTATCGCCTTCGGCATGGCTGCATTAATGCCCTACGAGAAGCTGGCTGGTTTAGCTGGGATACCTTTGGTGTAAGCACCTAAACATTGGTAGGCACCAGGGTATTTCAGCTAAAAAACGTCCTGGGTAAGGATGCCAACTTAGCTTATTGAACCTAATTAGAATTTCGGATGATCTGGATCAGCAAGAATGTTCTCGGCCAAATTTGTCGTTAAGTATTGTTAAACTTCGCGTCTTAGTAAGACCATTCATTTAGACTTCCTGACTATTTCCTGCCGCCAGTCGTAGTCAATTGGAAGATCATCCAGTAGACTCCTGTTGGTGTGTGGTGTGATGCAATTGAGGAATTGTTTGTGGATGCGAAGTTTTTGGCGTCGAAGCGGCTGTCTCTAAACGGCCAAACGTTATTTTGGCTGCTGGGCCTGGGTCTCAGCGGCGCTGCCGTTGGGTTAGACGGCCTTTTAGAGAATGCTGTTAGCGCAGGTGCGTCAATTACCGTGCCGTTTTTGATAGCGGCTTTGGGCAGCAGTTTGCTGGGGTTTTCAGCCGTACCTCTGCTTCGAGCGCTCAAAACGGGTCAATTTATTCGTGAAGAAGGCCCTCAGGGTCATCTCAAAAAGGCAGGCACTCCCACTATGGGCGGAGCCTTCTTTATCCCCGTGGCCGTCCTAGTGGCGCTACTGGCAACGGGCTTTGCCCCCGATGCCGTAGCCGTATCGCTGCTGACGCTGTCCTACGGGGCGATTGGCTGGGTCGATGACTGGCAGGTAATTCAGCGCCGATCAAATAAGGGTATTTCTCCCCGCGCCAAGCTGGGCCTGCAAGTTGTGGTAGCCGTGCTGTTTTGCCTTTGGGTGTTTACCAGTCAGACAGCTAATCTAACTACGGTAGCCCTGCCTCTAGGTTTGGGGCTACCGCTAGGGGTTTTGTTCTGGCCGCTGGCCGGGTTTGTGCTGGTGGCCGAAAGCAACGCCACCAACCTCACCGATGGCTTGGATGGACTGATGGGCGGCACAGGCGCGATCGCTTTTATGGGTCTGGCGGCTATTGTCGCTCCCACCCATGCCGATTTAATGGTCTTTTGCGCCGCGATGGCTGGGGCCTGCCTGGGCTTTTTACTCCACAACCACAACCCCGCCCGCGTGTTCATGGGCGACACCGGCTCGCTGGCGCTGGGCGCGGCGCTGGGCGCGGTGGGCATTCTCAGCGGCAACCTGTTTGCGCTGCTGGTGCTCACCCTGCTGTTCTTTGCCGAAACCCTGTCGGTAATTATTCAAGTCGCCTACTTTAAGGCCACCAAAGGCCCCGATGGGGTAGGCAAACGCTTCTTTAAAATGGCCCCTCTGCATCACCACTTTGAGCTATCAGGCTGGTCTGAAATCAAGGTAGTGGCGGTAGCCTACGCCGTGACGGCAGGGCTGGCGCTGCTCGCCCTCAAGCTCATCTAACTCACCTCTTTTGACCCAAAAGGTCGCCCTCAGATAGGTCGCTATGGACACATCAAACCTGCGTCCCCTGGGCAACCCTCCCAATGCCTGGTGGGTCAACGATCACACCGCCGACATTAGCCGCCAGGAGCTACAGCCTCGGCTGGCCGACTTAACCACCCAAACCAAGCAGGTGCGATTTGACCTCAGCAAAACCGCCTGCCTGGTGATCGATATGCAAAACGACTTTTGCCACCCCGATGGCTGGTTAGCCAGCATTGGGGTCGATGTTACACCAGCGCGTCAGGCAATTCAGCCGCTGCAAACCCTGCTGCCCCAGCTGCGATCGGCTCAGGTACCAGTGGTGTGGGTTAACTGGGGCAACCGCGCCGACTTGTTGAACATCAGCGCCGGGCTGCGACACGTCTACAACCCTACCGGAGCGGGGGTTGGCTTAGGCGACCCATTGCCCGCTAACGGTGCCCCGGTCTTGATCAAGGGCAGTTGGGCGGCGGCGGTTGTCGATGAGCTAAAGGCCCAGCCTCAGGATATCTGGGTCGATAAATACCGCATGAGCGGCTTTTGGGATACGCCCCTCGACAGTATTTTGCGCAATCTGGGCAAAACTACCCTGCTATTTGCTGGGGTAAATGTAGACCAGTGCGTAATGGCCACCCTGCAAGACGCCAATTTTTTAGGCTACGACTGCATTTTGCTGCACGACTGTAGCGCCACCACCTCGCCCGACTACTGTACTCAGGCCACCGTTTATAACGTCAACCAGTGCTTTGGCTTTGTGGCTAACAGTGCTGCGATCGCCGCTGCCCTGGGCGTTAGCTAGTACTCGCTGGCAGAAGCATCACAACTCTTATCGAGGGTTTTAGGTTCTAGGAGTTAGTTTCAGGAATAGTTGGTTCACGTATGCGCTGAGTCTTAGTCAACGCCACACGTGAACTAGCTGGCCAACCCGTAATCGGTAGTGCATCTTTAAGTAATACACGTAAACTATAAAGCAGGGAATGGGCCAAAGCCACTCTTGCCTGAATACTGGTGTTTATCTCTATTCGCCTTTACCTCCGCAGGCCCAGCGGCAAACTTTTTTTGATTCAGCTGGTGCACTTCGCGCTAATTTGAACTACCCTTGGGCAGACCAATTTTCAGACTTGTTTTTCATTCTTCCATGCCCCTTCTACCGTCATCATGAACGTACCTTATTCTCCCGAATCGGCTTACCCAGGGGCGGTCGCCCCAGAGGCACCCCAGGGCAATCGGCAGGCTCCATCGGTGCCCATTTCGGTGTACCGCGAGCTCGCTACAGAACTGCGGGCGACCCAGGCTATGGTCGACTCGCTTAACCAGCAAAACCAGCAGCTTGGTCAGCAAAATCAGGTGCTGCGCCAGGAAATGATTCGCTTTGCCGATTCGGCGGCTCGTCTCAAGCAGGCGATCGAGGTCAGCCAGCCCCAGCCAGATATGGCAAGCGGTGGGCGATCGCCCCTAGAGGCCCACCTGAGTGCCGAGGCCCACGCCATAGGTGTGGCCTACCCCGTGCCCATCACCCCAATGCCCAATGCCGAAGAGCCCGAGGCGTCTCTGCCAGAGCGGCTTTCTGAATCGATGGGTGAAGGGGTATCGTCTCTGGCCAGCCAAATTACCCAAATTGTCAAGAAGCCCAAGGCTAAAAAAACGTCTAAAAAGCCCCCTCAGCGGCCCCAGGCAGGATCGCCCCAGCGGCTCTATACCGAAGAGCGCCTCGACTCTAATCGCCCTGAACAGCTCAGCCAGCGACCCTCAGACCTGAGCGGGCTGTGGCTGGCGGCAACTATTTTGCTGATTGTTGTCAGTGCCTTTGGGGCTGGTTTCCTAATTATGAAGCCGCTGCTGAACAACTCTCGCTAGGGCCTGATCGCTTGATATGGAAAGGGTTGACCCTAGCCGCTGCTGTCTCCCCCAAGATTTTGTAGCAAGCGATGCAGTATTCTAGGGGGCAAGCCCGATACACATAGACCGAAGCTAAACGAAAACCGCTGAAGCACCCAGTTTGATCTATGAAAAAAATAGAAGCTATTATTCGCCCCTTTAAGCTTGACGAGGTCAAGATTGCCCTAGTCAATGCGGGCATTGTTGGCATGACTGTTTCGGAGGTGCGCGGCTTTGGTCGCCAAAAGGGACAAACCGAGCGTTACCGAGGCTCAGAGTACACCGTTGAGTTTTTGCAGAAGCTCAAGATTGAGATTGTGGTCGAAGAAACTCAGGTTGATATCGTCGTCGACAAAATTATCTCCGCTGCCCGCACGGGCGAAATTGGCGACGGCAAAATCTTTGTTAGCCCTGTAGACGAAATTGTCCGCATTCGTACTGGCGAGAAAAATACTGAGGCCGTGTAGGTTCACCTCGTTGAAAATGAACCCCAAGGCGCGGCAGGATGCTGCGCCTTTTTCATGGGGATGCGGATGAAATTCAGGGGGTTACCCTCAGTTTGATTGGGCAAACACCGTTTGTCCCTACATGAGCTATTTGTTTGCGATCGCAAGGATGATGACTGATGCCCGTGGTGCAGCCTTCAGCTTTTGAACCGTCAGACCAACAGGTACAGGCGTTGCTCGACCCTTTTGGGCGGTTTGGGGTAGAGCTGGGCCTAGAGCGCATTCAGCGATTGCTGCTAGCTTTGGGCAACCCTGAGGAGCGCGTGCCGCTGGTGCATGTAGCGGGCACCAACGGCAAGGGGTCGGTGTGCGCCTACCTGTCGGCGGTGCTACAGGCGGCAGGCTATCGGGTAGGGCGCTACACCTCGCCCCACCTGGTGAGTTGGCGAGAGCGCATTGCGGTCAACGGAGCGCCGATTCAGACCCAAGATTTAATGCAGCGGCTGCATCAGGTGGTGGCGGCCATTGACCCAACTCAGCCTTCGCCGACTCAGTTTGAGGTGTTTACTGCCGCTGCCTGGCTGCACTTTGCCGAGGCTGAGGTTGATGTGGCAGTCATGGAGGTGGGCTTGGGGGGGCGGCTTGATGCCACCAATGTGGTAGATGCACCCCTGGTCAGCGTGATTACCTCCCTCAGCCGGGAGCACTGGCAGCGCCTTGGCCCTACCCTGGCCGATATTGCCCATGAAAAGGCAGGGGTGCTAAAGCCGGGGCGTCCAGCCGTTGTCGGTCCGCTGCCCGCCGAGGCGGCGGCGGTAGTCAAGGCGCGAATAGCTGAACTGGACTGTCCGGCAGTATGGGTGACCCCAGCGGTCCCGATCGAGAATGGTAAGGCTCGCTATGGCAGTGGTGACCGCACGATCGCCTATCCTCTGGTGCTACTGGGTCAGCATCAGCTGGTGAATTCAGCTGTGGCGATCGCCGCCCTGCACAGTCTGCGCCAGCAGGGTTGGCAAATTTCGGATGAAGCCATTGTCCAGGGCATGGCCAACGCTCGCTGGCCCGGACGCTTGCAGTGGGTGCAGTGGGGCCAGGCATCTGAGCAATATCCGCTGCTGATTGACGGTGCCCACAACACCGCCGCCGCCGAGGTGCTGCGCCAGTATGTCGATAGCTGGTGGGCCAGCCAGTCTGGGCCAGCCGAGGGAACGGTCTGGCTGATGGGAATGCTCGCTACCAAAGACCACCGCGATATTTTTGCCGCCCTGCTGCGGCCCGGCGATACCCTGCATCTGGTGCCGGTGCCGGGGCACGAAACGGCAGAGCCAGAGGACTTGGCGGCGATCGCGCGATCGGTCTGCCCAGCGCTAACCCAGTGTGAGATCCACAATTCGCTCAGGGATGGGCTAGCTGCCCTGGGTCACAGGTCAGCCCCTTTGAAGGTGCTCTGCGGATCGCTGTATTTGATTGGCCACTTTCTGGCCACCGAATCCTACCAAGTCCAGTCCTAAGGCCTCATCTGCCCAACCGAAACTCGTCGAACTTCACCACCTCTGAACCCGGCTGCCGAGTATCGAAGTAGTAGCTGCTGATGGTGCCGGTTTCGGTTTCAAAGACGCTAAAGGCGGTGATGTCGTTGCTGGCTAGATAGGGCAAAGGCTGGCCGCTGCCGTCGCGCTGGGGAACGAGGGTGGGCACCACGGGCTCTAGGCCGTTCGGGTCGCCCTGGGCGATGTAGTCGGTGGGGGAGTAGGTGACGGCTGACCCCTCGATAGTCTCGGGGGGCACCGGGCGAGCGGCATCTTTCCAGAACGCGCCGTAGGAATTACCGACGTTTGAGGTCTCTAGATAATGGGTGCCCTGGGGCGACACAAAACGGTTCCACAGGTGCGAGTGGCCGTAGAAGACCAGGTCTACTCCGGCCTGCTCCAGCAGGGGCACCAGGTCGCGGGCGATGTGGTCATCGGCGCGGGGGTACTCGTAGCGCACGGCGGTAAGGCGGTCAGCCCCATCGCGATCGTAGCGGCGCACTGGATTTGTAAACGCGGGTACGATGTTGTCGCCCAGGGTATGGGGCGGGTGGTGCATCATTACCACCTTGTACCGGGCTTGGCGAAAAGCATCGCTGGCTAGCTCTTGCTCTAGCCACTGGTACTGCAAACTGCCCCGCTCGATCGGTTCAAAGATGTGTTGACCGTGGCCCCAGTTTTGCGGCGTGCTCAGGTCGGCCTCGCGCTCCTGGTAGCGGCCCCGCGTGGTGGCACTCAGATTGAAGGGCCGCCAGATTTGGGTGACGTAGAGCGACACTAGGCGAATGTCGCCCAGGGTAATGGCGTAGTAGCGACTGGTGGTCTCAGAGCGATCGGGGTTGGGCACCTGGGTAACGGGCAGGCTAAACAGGGCCTCGTAGGTGTCGCTGTTAAAGGAATTGTCGATGATCCACTGACGGCGCAGGGAGGGGTCGCCGCTGGGGTTAAACAGGTCAGCATTGGCCTCGTACAGGCCGACCGCTACCGATCGCGGCACGGGCTGGTTAAACTGCTCGCCCAGCGGTGCGGTGGCGGCAAAGCGCCCCATCACCTCGTGGTTGCCCAGGGATGGAAACAAGGGCGCGTGCTGGATAATTTCGCCACCCCGGTAGTTCACGGTGCGGCCATTGCGCTCTAGAGCATAGCTGGTATTGCCCTGCAAACAGGGAAAAAAGCCGCAGCCCCGGCTGTCGTCAAACCACTCGGAGGCGCGATCGGGAATGTTGACCAGATCGCCTGCAAAAAATACGGCGTCTACCCGACCCAGGGCTTCCTCCGCCTTTTGCAGGTTGGCGGCGGTCATAGGCATGTTCTGGTGGTCAGAGGTGAGGAGAATTTTGAGCGGCTGCCCGGCCATGGGGGCTCCAGCCAAAGAGAATACGCGACTTTCAGCTACAGTCCCATCGGGTCCGGTGCTGGCTACCCGGTAGGGCACCCGCTGCCCCGGTGGCAAACCTGTAACTACGGCCTCGTGCCGCCAGATGGGCCGCCGCACCGTTTGCTGGAGGTCGGCGAAGTTGGGGTGGTCGAGCCGAGACTGGCCGTCTTCGCGGGTGCGGGCCAGTTGGGTGGTGATAGCCGGGGCCTGGTTGGGTAAGTTAGCGTCAGGGCGCTGATCGGGTACTCCCCACCGGACCTGGTGGTCTTGGCCTTCAAACTCGGTGAACCACACCACTCGTACTGTACCGGGGGTGGGGTACTGCAAAAATGGGTCGGTTAAAAGCTGGGTGGGCACGGCAGTAACCTCAGGAGTGACTTGAGAGGATGGATCAACCGGCGATACACGAGGCTCTAGGGCAATTAAAAGAACGGCTGTTAGCACCAGCAACAGGCCCGCCGTCAGTAGAGTCAAGTCTTCTCGCCGCATTATTCTGAGCCCTTTCTGCTAAAGCCTCGACAGCCCTAGGTTAACGGCAAATAACGACAATATAAAAACTGTCTGTTCACTGTTAACGCCGCTTCAAAGGTGTGCCACCTTTAGAAGGGCAAACGCTGACATTCACTGGCGCAGAGCAACGGACATGACCATGGCATTTCCTCTCAAACTTAAGGTGGGCAAACGCGCTCTCCGCTGGTCGGGGGGTGGTTTGTTGGCAGCAGTCTCAATTGGTATGCACGGACTGCTGCTGGGGATGCCGATGCCCGGCAGTGCCCCCGAAACCCAAGATGAGTTGAGTGAGCTCAGCAATCCGGCAGCGGTCATGGATGTGGTGCGCCTGCCCGCCTCGTCAAAACCGATCGCTGAAGGGGGGGCTTTGGCCCCAGTGACCGCTACCCCAACCGCTGAAACCTCTCAACCGGCGCGATCGCCTGCAGCC